>JAFYHA010000125.1 GCA_017539425.1 Clostridia bacterium | reverse complement strand
TAAATTCACAGATCTGAACCGATCGGCCAAACGCAGAAAAAGAATTGTTACCAAGCCAAAGGCTCAAAACCATAAAGTATTTCCCGTAACAGGGAGTAGTGGGTGTGTGTCCACCCCGTGTTTGATAACTCAACACGAAGCTCGTGACTTCAGTCATGAGTAGTTCACGATAGCATCACCAAAAAAACTGATCATTTACACTTACCGCCTTGACAAATCGTGCATCATTTGATACAATTCTATTTGTATCCAATGATATATTATGAGGCACCGTTATGCAAGCATTGATAAAACAGATCAGAACATATTTGAATATGAACCAGACGGAGTTTGCGAGACATTTGAACGTCGGCTATATCACCATCAACCGTTGGGAAAACGGGCATTCTTTACCGAATAAACTGGCACAGTCGAAGATATATGAGATTTGTAAGGCAAATAACGTACCGGTGTATGAGTTGACGCTCGAAAGAATCCGTAACATCGCAGACGGTATGTCTCTCACCGACGGTCGCATCCTTCTGTATCATGGCTCTAAATCCGGCATTAACGGAAAGATCGAACCGAAGAGCCGTCCGCAATGCGATTTTGGCAGTGGGTTTTATATGGGAACAGAAGTGAGTCAAGCACTCACACTGATCTGCGATTATGAAAAGTCCAAACTGTATCTGACTTCTGTCGATTTGACCGGCCTTCAGGTAGTCGAGATTCCTGCGGATATTGATTGGGCAATGCTCGTCGCATACCATCGCGGAAAAATGGAGAAAATAGCCGGTACACCTTTCTACGAAAAATATCGCAATATCACGCTGAACAAGGATCTCGTCATTGGCAGCATCGCCAACGACAGAATGTTTTATGTGATCGACAACTTCTTCATCGGAAATATTACCGATTCCGCGCTTGTTAACAGCCTTGCCGCTCTTCAGCTCGGAAAACAATACGTTGCTATTTCCCAAAAAGGATGCAGCGCGATCAAAATTGAGAAAGAGATCGAGATCTCGTGGCTTGAGCGGCTATTTATCAAAGATGTTGCCGAAGAAAACCGCGCAAAGGGCGTTTCTATAGCAAATGACATTTGCAAAAATTACCGCCGTGATGGTTTATTCTTTGACGAACTGCTCGACCGTGCAAAGAAAGGAGGTACACAATGAACGAGCTGAATCTGAAATTATGTGATATACAGGGACGGTTGTTTGAGCTTTCCGGAGATAAATCGATCCCAAGCGCCGCATTCATTCGTGCGTTTATGACTTCCGATGTCGCAACTGAACTTGATTCCACATATAACCGTGCGCAATGGATGGGCGAAGAGTATTTACTTGAAGAAGTTAAATCCGCTGCCGGTGATGCATTATCCGGTACCGGAGATGTCTTTTCAAACGACATCCTCTATTGGATCGGATATGTCTACCGCTACTGGCATTTCTACACAGGCGAGGACAGCTCGAAGATTATCCGTCAGGCCCCCGTCGATACGATGCGTCGCAATTATATGATGTTTCATACGATGGACCCGTCGCTTGCAATCGAGGATCTGAAAGAGATCAACGGACAGAACTGATGCTTCGTTATTGAATATGTGGCTATTATGACCTGCACGGCTCACTTCGTTGTAAGCCGTGCAGGCTTTTTGACTCTCCAAACCAGGCAAAATAACCAAATCCACTTGACAAAGAAAACTTGGAATTGTATACTGAATTCACACAAAACTTGGAATCGCAAAAACTCAAAGGTGGTATCGCATATGTGGTGGTTTTTTCTTCTGGTCGGCGTCGTCGTGTTTCTGGGCATCGTCTACCTGTCCAAGGATGCCTGGATGCCCGTGTTCATGGGAAAACTCGGTGAATTCATGGTGAAGACCCAGCTGGGTAAGAACAGGGAGGGCGAATCCTGCGTGATCAACGACGTGATGGTCCTGGTCGACGGGAAGAGCAGCCAGATCGATCACATTGTGGTCAATGACAGGGGCATTACCTGTATCGAGACCAAGAACTATTCCGGCCGGATCTACGGGGATGACGAACGGTTCGAATGGACGCAGGTCCTGGCCTACGGAAGGGTCAAGAACAAGTTCTACAATCCGGTCAAGCAGAATTATACGCACGTGAAAAGACTCTCCGATTATCTGGAAACGGACTGTCCCATCCATTCGCTGGTCGTGTTCGCGCAGAGCAACGTGAAATACATCCGGTCCTCCCATGTGGTAGGGCTCTGGGATGTGAAAAAGAGGATGAGGGAAATCGGGGAACCGGGTACCCTGAGTCCGGACCGGATCCGGGAATTTACGGACAGGATCCAAAAGCTCAAGGAAGAGAAAACCGTTTCGGATGCGGAACACGTACAGGAGATCCGGGAGCTCAAGGATTCCATCGAAAACCATATCTGCCCGAGGTGCGGCGCAGAATCGGTGCTCAAAAAGGGAAAATACGGAGAATTCTGGGGCTGCAGCAACTATCCGCGCTGCCGGTTCGTGAAGAAGGGAAAGTAGGGCGCGGAACCCGTATGAAAAGCTTTGCATGGCACATCTTGTCGGATGTGCCTTTTTTGGAGCCTGACGAACACTCCGGGATTGGATCAGGAAAAAGGAGTTGTTTTTTGTAAGAATATATTATAAAATGGGGTTGGCGGCCGACCGGCGTTCGTATCCGGTCGACCGCATGACCCTATGATTGTTTCGAAGGGAATTGTTTTGAGATGGAAAATGTAAAAAAACTGGCCTGGCTGCTGCTGGCCGCCATAGCCTTTGGCACGATCCTGAGTTCCTGTGGACAGACAGCCGTCCCGGAAGAGACAGGGCCCGGGGAGACCCGTACGGAAACCGAAACCCGTGAGGAACCTTCCTCCGGACAGGAAAGCGAAACGAAAGGAGACGAACCTGTGAAAGACCCGGAAGAACCGTTTGAATACTCCCAACTGATCTCGGCGGACAATAACCAGATCCGTTCCTCAAAATTTGAATATGACCGGACAAAGGACGTCTGCCGCCAGACCTACGGCATCCGTCCCGTGGAAGGGACGGTCTCGACCTTCCAGACCGCCACGATGTACGGCGGAAGCTTTGCGGTGAACGCGGATTCCGTCATGGTCTACGGCGACAGCGCGGACCGTTTCCAGAGCTGGACGTTCTCCAAAGCCTATACGGTAGACATGATGATTGCCATCAACCGCGCGGGCACCGCCTACGTGGAAGAGGACAAGGACCGGTACAAGGATATCCAGATGAACGCCGAAGGAAAGTATCTGGAGCACTCCAAGGGCACCTATTACATGGTTCCGACCGAACGGTGGACCGAGTACATCTGGGATATGCTCAACCGCATCGCCAAGAGCTACCATCCTTCGATGATCGTGATGGAGGAGCCCGAAATGTGGCACGCCTCCGGGTATTCGGAAGGCTTCAAGGCGGAATGGGAGAAGTACTACGGGGAAGACTGGGAGGACCAGGCGCAGTCCACGGACGCCGCGTTCAAATCCATGCGGCTGAAGGTCTATCTGTTTGAACGCCTGATCCGGGAGATCGCGAAACGGATGAAAGCGTCCTATCCGGATATCCGGCTCGTCGTCGCGACGCACAGTTCCATCAACTACGGCGCGCTGGGTATCGCGGCCGGTATGAACCACTATCTGGCGCTCGGTGTCCTGGACGGCATCATCGGCCAGACCTGGTCCAATACGTCTGCCATGACGTTTATGTACCGGGGAAAGGGAACGGTGGATTCCTTCGTCAACGCCTATGTGGATTACGCCTCCTATCTGGATTCGGTTTCGGACAGCTCCTTCTATGCGCTGGCCGATCCGATGGCCGACGGGAACAGCTATACCGAGGAGCAGTGCCGCGCGATGTATGTGCAGACCGTGGCGGCCCAGCTGATGTTTCCCGAGGTTCAGCGGTTTGAGATCCTGCCCTGGGTGGACCGGGCGTTTGCCAACGTGAGCAAGGAATACAAGGCCATGCAGGCTCAGACGTTCCAAATGCTGAATGATATCGCGGGAAAAGACGTGGAGATCGAGGGAGGCACTCCCGGCATCTCCTATCTGATGTCGGATTCCGTGGCCTGGACGCAGACCGGAAAGAGCTGGTGTCTCTCCCCGTCCACATCCATGTATGCCGTGACGATGCCGCTGGTCTATGCCGGGATCCCGCTGCGCGTCAAGTCGATGGAGCAGGTCGGGAAGCCGGAAGACCTCAAGGACGTGTCCGTACTGATCGTGTCCTACGACAATCAGATGCCCGATGATGAAAAGATCAATCAGGCTTTGGCGGACTGGGTCAGGGCGGGCGGAGTCATGCTCTGCCTGACCGGACACAACGAGTACTGGAAAGCGGATTCCCAGTGCTGGTCGGAAGCCGGTTCACCCCTGAACGATCTCCTGGAACGGATAGGACTGGACATACAGGTCAGTGAAACCAGGAAGACCGGTGACCTCAGCTGGACGGCTCAGGAGTCGCCGCTTGTTCCGGTATCCGGACTGCGTGTGGACTCGACTTACGGTTCGTTTGTCAACACGTTCGAGGGCGACGGGGAAACCGTACTGACCCTGAACGGTTCTGCGGTCGCCGTGGATGCGGAGGCCGGCTCCGGCCGCCTGATCCTCTGCGGGCTTCCTTCTGCATACTATTCCAGCGGGGAAGGACCGGCGGATCTGCTTCGCTCCCTGACCGAATACGCCACTCTGTATACGGGTTATCCGTATTGCGAGAGTTCCCATCTGCTGGCCAGACGCGGACAGTATGTCATCGCGCATGCCTTCCGGGACGGCGTACAGCTGGAGGGACGGTTTGCGGATCTCTATTCACCGGTTTTATCGATCGTGGAGGATCCGGTCCTGTCCAAAGGCGAATCCAGGATCTTGGTGGATCTGGACGCGCTGGATCTCAGCATACCCCGTGTAGCCGCGACCGGCGGAAGGCCCAAAACCGAATTCAGAGAAGAAGCGGACAGAACCGTCGTGACCCTCTCTTCGGCGACCCTGTTCACGGTCAACACCCTCTTTGCCGCTCCGGACGGACTCTATCCCCAGTCGGTGAAAGTGCTCCGCGGAAATGCCGAAGTCGAACATGAGACCGTCTGGGACGGAGACAGCGATACATTGCTGGTCTCCTATGCCGGAAACACCCAGAAAGTGGAGATCACGGTCACCTGGGGAGATCAGCCGGTTGAGGATACCGAACCCCGCGACAGGCAATCCCGCAAGGTCCTGACGAACAATTCCGGAGAAGACGCGGAATTCATCTTCCGGAACACCGCGGAAACGAACACGACCGTCCGGTTCTGTGATCTGGACCGGGAGGTGGTCTACCGTTTTGATCTTTCCGGAATGGAAGATCCTGCCTATATGTTCACTGTCTGCCAGAATTACGTGTGCGAGATCTCGAAGGACGGCCGGAACTGGATTCTGCTCGAGGACTGGTCCCAGAACGGGGAATACATCGATAACCCTTCCAATGCGACGACCCTGACCGTACGGCCTTGGAACCAGGACTGGAAGGACGAGTTCTATTTCCGCCTTCGCAATGCGTTTCCAAGCCGGGGATGGGGAGGAGCCATTTCATCCATCGAATGGACCTGGTACGAGGATTGACCGTTCAATTTGCACGCTGAATCCTCGCATACTCCGCCAGAATAGGATTACTATTTTAACAAAGGTAGTAATCCTTTATTTGTACTCAAAAAGCGTAATGAATATTTCTTTACATTGTGTTGACAAAACAGACGACGGTTAGTATAATGATAATGAAATTCTTTTATGGGGGAGGACATCTCATGGCAACCACAAATCTCAATATCAGAATCGATGAAAATTTAAAGAAAAATGCGGAAAACCTTTTTTCAGATCTCGGGCTCAATATGTCTTCTGCAATTACGATTTTTTTGAAATCGGCAGTTGATTATCGTGGAATCCCTTTTGAGATCCGCAAATCGAATCAAGCGGTATCTGTCGATGACGAAGAGATTTTAGCTGTATCGAAAGAATTGATCAACAAAAACAAGCAAGCATATGAGGTGCTTGCGAAATGAAGATAGTCACAAAAAATCAGATTATACTATTGCACGATCAAATCATATCCGAAACCGGCGGAACAAGAGGGTTACGTGATGAAGGACTGTTGGAGTCTGCTCTGTTTACCCCTTTTCAGGTGTTCGGCAATGAAGAACTATATCCGTCTATACTCGAAAAAGCTGCTCGTTTGGGATTTGGGCTTGTGAAGAATCACGCTTTTCTTGATGGGAACAAAAGGATCGGAGCGCACGCAATGCTCGTTTTTCTCGCATTGAATGAGATTGAAACGAATTATTCCCAGGATGATTTGATAATCTAGCGGCGCACACTCGTGACTTCAGTCGTGAGTTAGCCGTTTTTCACTCCTAAATATATTATAAAATATATTGTATCTATAGATAATATGTGGTATAAAACATATGGGATAAAATTTCACAATGCAAACAAACCGTTATGCATGGAAGGCGGTTATTTCGTGGATTGCAAGCCGCAGTTTTGCCTGTCTGACGCAATCACAATATTTAATCGCCGGCTGTTTCCACCTTGCCCGGAGATCAAGAAGCAGATCTTGAGGCAGCCTTCGGTGGTACCCGTTCTATTGCTACAGTGTATAGATCGCTTGAACATGTGAA
Organism: Clostridia bacterium; assembly: GCA_017539425.1. Taxonomy (GTDB): domain Bacteria; phylum Bacillota; class Clostridia; order Oscillospirales; family CAG-272; genus RUG14240. Next base: position 117 of record JAFYHA010000125.1, on the reverse strand, counting down.
GACATATATCAACGAGCTGAAAAGGCCGTAAATAAATGAAAGGAGGCTTTCGGGGTGACGCTTTATTCGACTTACAGCGTAAAGATCAAACACTACAATCATATATTCGAAGAGACT
>JAFYHA010000124.1 GCA_017539425.1 Clostridia bacterium | reverse complement strand
GTTGGTTGCCCGGATCTCACGGATGTTTTCAAGCGATTCCTGAATGTTGTCAGATACAGCCAGCGCGTCGGATTTCAGTTTCTCAGAGGCGCGCTTTTGTATTTTCCTGCTGCCGAAGAGCAGCAGAAAGGCAACCGGCACACCCCAAAGGCAGGCGATGGCCATCCGCCAGTCGTAAATGAAGAGCACCAGGGCGATGATCGCGGTGGAAATGTACGCACCGTACAGATAACCCAGGCAATGGGACCAGACGTGTTCCAGACGGTTGACGTCACCCATAACCGTTTCGGTAAGATCCGCAAGGTCGCGCTTGCCGAAAAATCCGAGCGGCAGGCGGCGCAGGCGCTCCGCAAGAGAAATGCGTGTGTCCTTGATCTCTCTGTACACCAGCCCGTATGTCGTTCTGTACTGCTCATAATGTGTAAAGAAGGACAGAATGACGAACGCGGCGACAAGTCCGGCAAAGAGCCACGGGCTCGGGAGCGCGGCACCGTTTGTCAGCGTATTCATATAACCCTGCATCATGAAATACAGGATGCCCATGCCCGCCATCATCGTGAGATTGACGACCACCGTCCAGGCCATACCGGCCTTCGTGTTTTTCAATCCCTTATCGGTCAGGGCATATTTTCTCTGAAGTTTACTGCCTAACATTTCAGACGCCCTCCTTGACCGATGCGATCTTCCATTGGACCGCCTGATTGTATTCGCTCCACATCCGGGCGTAGAGTCCGTCGCCTGACGTGAGCTCTTCATGTCTGCCTTCCTCGGCGATATGTCCTCCGTCAAGCACGATGATGTTGTCCGCACCGACGACGGTGGACAGCCGGTGCGCGATCATGATGACCGTGCGTCCCTCCGTCAGGGTTTTCAGCGCTTTCTGGATCAGGGCCTCGTTTTCGGGATCGGCAAATGCCGTTGCTTCGTCGAGCACGATGATCGGAGCGTTCTTCAGTATCGCTCCGGCGAGTGCCACACGCTGCTGCTCACCGCCCGATAGATACGTTCCTTCCGAACCTATGAGAGTATCGATACCGTCGGGAAGCTTTTCCAAGATATCGTCGCATTGCGCCGCATGAAGTGCGGATTTGACCTCTTCCCTGGACGCATCCGGACGGGCCGCTCTCACGTTCTCCAGAATAGACGTCTTGAAAAGCCGGGTATTCTGAAACACGAACGCGACCCTGTCCATCAGCACGTGAGGGTCGATGTCCTTCACATTGACGTTCCCCACAAGGACTTCCCCGGATGAAACGTCCCAGAAGCGAGGGATCAGGCTCGCTGCCGTCGTTTTCCCGCCACCCGAAGGACCGACCAGTGCGATCGTCTGTCCGGGCCGGACCTTGAACGAAACGTGCTCAAGAGCCGGAATATCCGAGCCTTCATAGGTAAAGGTGACATCCTTGAATTCCACGCCGTTGTCCTCCGGTGTCTGCGGGTTTTCCGTGACCGGAAGCGTCGGGGCGTGCATGACCGTATCGATACGGGCGACCGCCGTTTTGGCCAGCATCAACCCGGAAGCGGCAAACATGACCCGAGCAAGCGCCGTGGAAACGATCGCGGAGAACACCGCGTAGAACGCGAAATTCGTTATGAAGCCGGCAAAATCCCCTCCGGCGAGCGCCGACGGAGCGATCAGCAGCACCGCGGGGACCAGAAAGATGAAGACCCCCTCCGTACAGGTCAGGTTGACCGACTGCGGCACCCGGCAGACCCCTCCCGTATATTTTTCGGCTTTGCTGCTGTAGTCCTCGATTGCCGATTTGAACGCCTTGAAGGAATACACGGTCTGCTGGAAGACCTTGACGACCGGGATGCCCCGGACGTATTCGGTACCGGCTTTGCTCATCACATCCTGCGCCGTCTGGTACTCCATCATCAGCTTGGCGTTCTTGCCTCCCATCATCGTGAACATGGCAAGAACGGAAATTAGAGCGGCAACCAGACACGCCGCGCCCATACGCCAGTCGAAAACGAACATCAAAACCAGCATCCCGATGAACATGGCCACCGTACCGACGATATCGGCAAGATTATGCGCAAGCAGCGTTTCGGTCTCTGCCGCTCCGCCGTCCAGACGGTTGCGCAGAAGCCCGGAGGCGTTGCTGTCAAAAAAGCCCAGCGGTGTCCTCATCATATGGGCGACACCCTGCTTCCGGATATTCGCGGCGGTACGGAACGCCGCCAGGTGCGTGCACATCAATGCGGCAAAATAGACAAGGATGCCGCCGAAGGCAAAGCCAAAGGCCATCCATCCGTATTTTGCGATCTCTGCCGCCTGTGTCCAGTTCGGTGCCACACGGATCAGATCTCTCGCCGCCAGCCAGATACAGACGTACGGGACCATCCCCATGACCATAGCGACTGCTGAGAGAACCATTCCCAGAAACGTCAGTGCCCTGTACTTGCCGGCATAGCGGAGAAGTTCAGCGATTTCGTTCCGCTTTTTTTGTTTCATTTTTCAGTTCCTCTTTTCTGTTTCCGTTGCGCTTTTGTCTTCATTTTGCGTCCGGGCTCTTCACGAACCCGATCTCTTCGGCTCTTTCTTTGCTCATCAGATGAAAATTGCACTCCGTGTCGCCGTACCCAAGGGTTTTTGTCCTGTCGAGGACCGCGCCCTGCATTTCAAACGTGTAGTAATCCATCATGCATAGGTATTTCGTGATCTCTTTGCAGTGTTCCCGCTCGGTCAGTTTGCAGATGCCGCACTGTTTGTGTGTAATGTAATACTCGTCCTTGCCCGGAACGGTTTCAAAGTCATAGAACCAGTTCATCGGGTATTCCCTGATATGGTCCCTTGACCATCTGGACTGTCTTTTCCGGGTCTCGATCTCTTTCTTTGTAAACGCGCTCTTTCCATGCTTGGCCCGCACCATCAGCGGACTGTACGCCGCAGCGCGGACCAGACCTTTCAGCTTTTCTTCGTCCAGTCTTCCGTCCGCTTCCCTGTACAGTGCGATCAGGAACGCCCCGGCGTACATCGTCACGACAAACATATTGTCTTTCACCCGGCCTATACCGGGCGTCCTTTTCACGATTGCCTTGTACTCCTTCAGCGTCCTTTTTTTGTAGGATGCCATATCGATTTCCGGAAGTTCCTTTTCCATATACCCAAACGCGCTTTTCGCGAACGCGAATTTGACGAAACTGCCCAGGATCCCGTATTTCATAGCACTTTTCCTTTCCGCTTCACTCGCGTCCGTCCTTGAGCGCCTCGATCATATCGGTCCTGTCGACCTTGCGGCGCAGGAGCAGGAGAGCTAGAATATAACTTGCGACGGTGATCAGCGCCGTATAGAGGATGCTTTGGGAATTCAGCGTCGCGGGAATGATGATCTTTTCCACTTCCACAAACTCCGCACAATACCAGGCCATCACACCGTACGCACAGGCGATGCCGAGCGCGATCCCCGGGATCAGGAGCAGGTGATTGGAAGACAGGATCATGGAATTGATCCGCCTGTTTTCGTAGCCCAGTACTTTGAGCATGGAAATGTTGTGGCTGTTTTCTGATATCATCGTGTTGATCGTGGCGAAGAGCGAAGCAATGCACACGATCATGCCTATACCCATGAATGCATAGATGAGCCCGCCCATGGAGGTCATCATATTGTCCATTTGCGTTTCGTAGGTCTTGTCTGAAATGACCTCCGTGATCTCTTGACCCGGATAGTCCAGTGATCTGTCGGTCAGGACGGCGTTGTAGTACTCTCCGTCCACACCCACGATATCCGCCACAGCCCTTCGTGAAGTCAGGAGATAACTCTGATATCCGTTCTTGATCACGCCGTCGATCCTCACCGTCTTTTCTTCCAGTGTGGCAATGCTGCGGAACGTAAATGAATCTCCCTTGTGCACATCGAAAATCTTTTCAAAAAGTGTGGTGATATAGAACCCGTTTTCGGTATCCGCCTGTTTCCCGTCCGTCATGGTCTTGTTCCAGAGTTTCGCATCGCGGTCAAGGCCCATCAGGGTAAAGCGCCGTGATTGCGGATCTTCGTACGGAAGCACGAATACGGCTTCGCCATCCTCGGGCTTTCCTTCCTTGAGAGAGTTCAGAATATATTCGTACTTGAAGCTGCCGAATTCTCCGTGGGCCTCTTTTTCCGACCGCCCTCACCGAATCCAGGAAGGAAAACGCAAAGGCCACGATCATCGCGCCCAAAAAGATACCCAGAAAAATGACGAAGCTCCTCCCGGGACTTCCGACAATCTGTCTCAGGGCAAATTTGCGCCTGACCGGAACCCGCTTGCGCGCCAAGACCCGGCGGCCGCCCGCGTCGTTTCCAACCTGTCCGGCCAGCAACCGGACCGTATCCGCGCGGAGAAGCCTGTGTACGCGGACCATAGCTGCGATATAGTAGATCAGCGCCGGAATGACCACGCCTGCGACCGCTACCCACACCGGAAGTCTGAAATCGGGCTTCATCGGCTCATAGTCGGCAAGCCCGAGAGAACCGAACGGTTTGGCAAGGATCAAGGCTGCCACAGACGTCAGTAACCCTCCGATCACGCCCGGGATCAAGGCGAACAGGCTGTAATGCCTCATCAGTCCGGCTTTTGTATATCCCAAAGCGGAAAGCGTACCGATCAGTTTCTGTTCGGACCGGATGCGTCGGCCCAGAAGGATGCAGACCAGCGCCACCGTCAGGAGCGGAAAGATGACCAGGATGAACCACGAGGACATGATGAACATATCGGCCTGCTCATACACGAATGTGACCCTAAGATTGTGATCCGACCCCAAATACCCGGACATGAAGTAGTCCGAATCGATCCTTTTGCGGAACGCCGTCTCATCGGTCCGCTCTCCGTATATGACTTTGTTCTGGATGCTTCCGCCGCCAAACCGTTCCGTGAACTCATTTTCGGTCATATAGGCCAGAAAGAAGGACGTTACATTCTTGTAGTCATCCGATTCGTTTTCCACCATATAGAGATAGTCCGGGCGTAGAAATGTTCCGGCGACCGTATAGGTTCGGCCTCCGATGGACACGGCATCCCCCGGACGCACACCGTTTTCAACAGCATATCCGGCGGATATGAGCACCTCGTCATCCGCCCCCGGTTCCTTTCCCTCCTGTATTTCATACAGGTCGATCTTCCGGTTCGGCATAAAGACGCGCACCCGGACCTCTCCGTCGTCCACGCCTACGAAATGTTCCTTTTCCAGTGTAACGTCATACTGCTTTTCCAGAGAGACAAGCTCCTCATCCGGGATTTCCTTGTATGTACTGAATGTAGCGCTCTCAAGCTTGTACCGGGAAAAGAAAGTGTCTCCGAAAGCATGAATACCAGTACCCGCGATATAGAACAAGTAAAACATCAGAAGCGTCACCATGGTCAGCACCGTCGCTGCCGCATAAAACGGAAGATTGGCTTTGATGTTGCGGGTATACCGTTTGTTGAGTATCATAGAGGCCTCACAGTTCGATTTCGTCCGCTGTCATCTTCTCCGTGTTCTCACTTACCGATGCGATCCGTCCGTCACGGATGCGGACCACCGTATCGGCCAGCAGGGCAATCGATTCATTATGTGTAATGATCAGCGTCGTCGTACCGTACTGCCTGTTGATCGTTTCAATGAACCGGAGAACGGATCTGGATGATTTCGTATCCAGCGCGCCGGTCAGTTCGTCGCAAAGCAGGAGCTTCGGGTTCTTGACCATAGCACGGGCGATGGCGACCCGCTGCTGCTGACCTCCGGACAATTCGCGGGGAAAGCGGTAACGGTATTTCTCAATATCCAGTGCCCGGAGGATCTCATCCATATCCAATGGATGTTCCGCTATTTCCGAAACGACCTGTACATTCTCCTCGACCGTCAGGTCCGGGATCAGATTATAGAACTGAAAGACAAATCCCACGCTTTGCTTACGGTAGGCGGTTAGGGCCTTTCCCCTGAGCCCGGTGATCTTCTGCCCGTCTACGGTGATTTCGCCGGAATCCGGCGAATCCATGCCTCCGATCATATTCAGCAAAGTGCTCTTACCGGAACCGGAGGGTCCGAGTATCACGCAGATTTTTCCCTTTTCCAGAGAGTAGTTCACTCCGTCCAGGGCATATACCGCCGCTTCTCCGGAGCCATACTGTTTTTTTGCATCCTTGACTTCGATGAACATGCCCTTACCTGCCGAACAATCCGTGTTTCCGGTAGTCCTCGGACGCAATGGAACCGAACGTGTATCCGGTTTTTGAAATGGCTTTTTTCAGTTTTTCTTCATCGATCTCCTGCTCGGACAAAAACGTGGCCTCTCCGCTTTTCCGGGAAACGGATACCTTTTTCACATTGGGACACGTATTGCGGATCGTGTCCGCAATATGCGCCTCACACATGCCGCACATCATACCGTCAACTTTTACCGTATACTTTTTCATATTTCTTCATCTCCTTTGGATTGCTTTTGCTATCATCCCAGCGCCACGTCAAGCGCCATCATAAGCGTGAATCCGAGCGCAAACATCACCACACCGATGTTGGAGTGTTCGCCGGCTGACATCTCGGGGATCAGTTCCTCGACCACGACGTAGATCATGGCTCCTGCCGCGAATGACAGAAGATAAGGCATGGCCGGAACGAACAGTCCCGCGAACAGGACCGTCAGAAGCGCTCCGACAGGCTCGACCGCCCCGGAAAGCGCTCCGTCCAGAAATGCCCTGGCCTTGCTCTTCCCTTCCGCATGCAGCGGCATGGATATGATCGCGCCCTCCGGGAAATTCTGGATCGCGATTCCGAGGGAAAGCGCAAATGCTCCTCCGACGGTGATCTCAGCCGAACCCGACAGCATCCCGGCAAACACAACGCCTACCGCCATGCCCTCTGGAATATTGTGCAAGGTCACGGCCAAGACCATCATCGTTGTCTTCTTGGCCTTGCTTTTCAGCCCCTCGGCCTTGTCGGCGTTCATATGCAGATGCGGGATAATCCTGTCCAGAGCCAGCAGAAACAGGACCCCCAGCCAGAATCCGGCGAAGGCTGGAAGAAACGCCCACTGCCCGTAATCTGCGCACTGGTTGATCGCAGGTATGATCAGGCTCCATATCGACGCCGCGGCCATCACCCCGCCGGCAAAACCGGTCAGTGCGCGCTGTACCGAACGGCTCAATTCCTTTTTCATAAAGAACACGCACGCGGAACCCAGTGCGGTCCCGGCGAACGGGATCGCGATTCCCTCCAGCACATTCAGCCACATAGAACAAATCTCCATAGAGTTAGCAGAGGCTAACTCACAGTTCAAAAAATAGAGGCCGGGCTCTATGGTTTGCGGAAACAAAACGAGCTGGAGTTAGCCATCGCTAACTATTATAGCACCTCTTCCCGGATTTGTCACCGGGTTATTGAAAAAAATCTTCGGAGCAAAGTCAAAAAAAGATAGCCGGCGGGCTCGAAAAAGCGAAGCTCACCGGCTATAGTATTAAGAATTACGGAACGGTTACCTTGACCCCTGATGGCCTCCGCTGAAGCTCCCGCCTCCGCTTGAACCGCGGGATCCGCCCGAGGACGTCTGGATCCTTCTCTTGCGGACATAACTGCCGACGAAGACGTCCTGACTGTCCGTCAGTTCCATCTGGGTGTACTTATCCAGAGGATAATTGGTGGGCTGTCTCTTCATCTTGTACTTCATCCCGACCATGGCGCAGGCAATGCCGCCCACGATGAGCGAGATCACAAGAGAGATCATGATGATCCCGAACATGGGGGCACCTACCCTTCCGTTATACCCCTTCAGGGTGAGTTCGGTAAACCGGGCCACTCCGGCCTTGAAGGATTCGAAACTGTCCGAATGCTTGAGATTATCGTGTACATCCTTGTCATCCAGGATGTAATTCATCTCTTTCTCACTGATCTTGTCGTGCGCGGTGCCGAACCGGTCCATATAGTAATGCCAGGCATCCCATTCACGGTCCACGCTGAGCAGAACGATATCGTCCGATGCGGTCAGGCCGTAATGACTCAAGAAATTCCGGGAATTGACGATCAGGTTGTTCCCGTATTCACACAGCAGAACGTAGATCGTCGGCATTGATTTCGCCTTGGACCGGCTCATGGCATCCAGGATCGCCTGTTCGATCTCCGCGGCCTGCGAGGCCGTCAGAATACCGTCGGGGTCCTTGAAATGGGCATGCTCGTGTCCTTCGGCATGGGTGCACAGAGCAAACGCACCGCACAGAAGGATCAGGGTAAGAAGAACGGAGAAGGCCTTAGCCGTTTTCGTGAATCGCATAGCGGCACCTCCTCAGAATATGACTGAGCCCAGAATGCTCAGTAAAATGGTCAGGGGGACCGCAATGGCGCCGAGAAGAATCGCCAGCTTGCTCAGGGCCACCGGCATCTTTCCGTAGATCTTGCCGGTATCCCCGTTCATGGAAAAGCGCCAGTCCTTCCCTTTCCGGTCCTTATAGGTCAGCACCCAGACCGGCAGCAGCGTGTAATCCCAGTTGGCTCGGTTGATCTTGACATCGACCTTACCGGATTCCACGACGGAATAGCCCTTGATGGTCCTTCTGAGCAGCTGGGTGGAATATCTGTCCATCCGGCCCTTCACTTCATCGGAGACCTGGCTGCGCTCGATATCCCTCTTTTTGGCATAGAAGCCCTGCAGATACGGAACGTCGAACTCCTTCATCTTCTCGGATGGATACGGAAGGATGCCCTCGATCCAGATCTTGTCCTCGGTGGACAATGCAGACGTGACGATATCCTCGAAATGGATGTCGCCTCTGCGGAACACGTCGAATTCTGAGGTTTCGGTGTATTCGATATCCCCGCGTCTCCAGGTCCGGATCTTCTTGGCCCGGGTCTTGTACTTGCTGTCCGTGTCCGCGTCCGTGACCCAGAACGGATAGTAGACTCCGCGGGCTTTTTCCAGCCGTTCGGTCTTTCGGAAATCCCAGGGTGCAAACCACTTTTTCTTAGCAAAATCCGAGAATCTCTGCATCGCGTCCTCTTTGTCGAACGCGAACGGGATGACCTTTTGGGGACGAAGCTGTCCCGTCAGGCGTCCGCCCAGCACGACCGGGTTGTTGCAGTAGGCACAGATATCCGCGCTGGTCGATTCATCCGCAAAGATCTCGGCTCCGCAGCTCGGGCAGCTGTACAGATTCATTTCCTCGCAGAAAGCTCTTCCCTCTTCCTCCTGCGCCTCCATCCGCTCACTGGCATCGGTACCTTTCAGGTCCTCTTCCGTGAACTCGGACAGGCAGAACTCGCAGCAGAACAATCCCTTCTCCGGAGAAAAGATCAGTCCGGCGCTGCAGTTCGGACATTGGTATGTGACTGCTGACGGCATTTCTTACCTCTTACTCGGGTTTCTTGGTTCCGCAACCCTGGCAGAACTTGGCGTCGGCCGCATTCTTCTGGCCGCATTCCGGGCAGAACCAGTCTGCGGGAGCCGCAGGCTTGGCTTCCTCGGGGCGTTTGGCGCCGCAGTTGGGGCAGAACTTGCCGGTATTCACTTTGCCGCAGGAGCACGTCCAGGTGTCACTCTTAGGCGGCTCGGGCTTCTTCTGACCGCATTCCGGGCAGAATTTGCCTGTGCAGGTCGCTCCGCAGGCCGGGCACTTCCACGTGTCGGCGGCGGGAGCCGCAGCGGCTGCGGCGGCCGCCTGGGCCTGCTGCTGTTGCTGCTGCATCTGCATCTGCTGCATATTGGTCGCGGACGCACCGGCCATGAAGTTGCCGGAAGCGTTCATGCCGATACCCATACCCATAAAGGTGGCGGCGGCACCGGCGGAGTTGGAGCCTGCGGCTTCGATACCGCGGGCCACGGCGCCCTGTACGTAACCTTCGCGCACGGTGGGATCGCCCAGCATGGCGCCCTGGTTGCGCAGATTGATGAGTTTCTTGGACTCTTCGTCATAGCTCACGCTCGCGATACCGACGGCCAGGACCTCGAAACCGCGCAGTTCCTTCCAGGTCTCGTCCAGAACGGCGGCCATATACTGGGACAGTTCGCGGGATTTGCTCGGAACATAGGAGATCCGGATCCCGTCCGCGCTCATCTGGTTGATGGAGGACTGAAGGGCTTCCAGAAACTCGGACATATACTGTTCGTTGATGTCCTGGATTTCCACGTGCGTCGCCGTATTGGAGATGACGTTGATGTAGAATTTCAGGGGATCCCGCACGATGATGGAATAGGTTCCGAACGCGCGGATGTACAGTTCGGCATTGTAGAAGTTGTCAAAATAGTTGACCGGAGTGCGCGTGCCGAACTTGATGCCCTTGATCTCCTTTGTGTTGACGAAGAACACCTGCTGCTTGTACGACGGTACGCCGGCAAACCGGATACGGTTGAACATATCCTTCAGGGAATCGCCGAACTGGCCGTTGAACATGGAGGGCGCGGAGGAATTGTCCACACGGTAGTAGCCTTCCTCGGCTGTATAGTCCACGATCTTGCCGCCGTCGACCAGCATCATGAACTGATTGGGATACACATGGATGATGGAGCCGTTGGAGATGACGTCTTCGGTTCCTTTGCGGTTGTTGTTCCGCTTGTCGTTGCGGCGGACGGTCTTGCCTTTGGTAAATACCGTCTGCTCGCCCATATCACCCGCTTCAATGACCTCTTCCCAGGAATCGGCAAGAGTTCCGCCCAAGGCGTTGAACGCGGCTTTGATAATGCCCATAGCAAAATACCTCCAAAAGTATTCATAGTTATTCAATCTTATTTTACCATTTACTTTTTCCCTTTTCAAGGGGTTGAACGAGCGATTCTCGGAAGCACTCCCCGACACCCGAAAAGATTTGTTTGAAAAAAAGCGGCAAAGGGTTGACAACGCCCGGAATGTGTGCTAAACTTTGACCGTTGCGACGAGGATGCTGCTGTGGCTCAGTCGGTAGAGCACGTCATTGGTAATGACGAGGTCATCAGTTCGATTCTGATCAGCAGCTGATTGAGCCTTTACCCCGGGTAGAGG
>JAFYHA010000123.1 GCA_017539425.1 Clostridia bacterium | reverse complement strand
GACGTCATCACGTTTGTATCGGACGACCCCGCGCTGACGGGCAATATGAACACGCACCGCGTCAAGGCCATTACGGTGGACCCGGTGACGAACGAATATCTGTTTACGACCCAGGGCGACAACGAAAAGACCAACCCGACCGTGGACGCATATCCCGCAAGGGCTTCAAAACTGGTCGGACGCTACGTGGGACCCTCCCCGGTCTTCACGTTCTTCGGACGGCTTCTGTCCAATCCGTTCGGGTACTTCGTCCTGATCCTGGTGCCCGGGCTCATTCTGCTCGGGATCTCGTCCATCACGATGTCCCGCGCGACCAAGAAGATGAAGGCCGAGCACGATGCGTTGGAAGCCAGTATCATGGAGGCCCGCATCGCCGAAGAAGTGGCGAAGCTGAAAGCCGCGGACGAAGCCAGACACGCGGCGGAGCAGTCTTCGGATGCAAGTGAAACAATGAACGAAGAAGGAAAGGAGGACGGTAATGGCTAAACCTCAGGAACAGCAGCAGGTCATCAATATCGAGGAGCTCGATTACGAAGAGGAAAAGCGAAAACAGCAGGCACCCAAAGCGAAAGCTCCCAAGAAAACCATTTCCGCCTTCTACGTACGCTGGGTACTGATGATCACGGGCGTGGTGCTGGCCATCGCGCTGGTGTTCGGCGGCGTCAGCTCCCTGATCGAATACAACCGGAACATCGGTAATGAGGCCAAGGTCATCGCGACCGCCTATGCGACCGAAGCCGCGCAGAACCTGTCCGACCGCCTGATGGCCCTGCAGATCAAGGTGCAGAACCTGGCCGCGACCATCGCGCTGGCCCAGCCGAACCAGGATGAACTGCGCGATACGCTGGTCGATTACGCGGCGCATGAGGAAGGCATCGTACGATTCCGCTACCGCCGTCCGATCAACAACCGCATCTACGACCAGGTGGGCGTGGCGGTCAACCACGATTTCGGAGACGATTTCAACAATATGGTCAAAAAAGGAGAATACGGCATCACCGGTATCCTCAACGACCCCGATCTGTCCATCGAGACCATCTGCATCGGCGTGCCGGTGTCCAACTATGACGAGATGGACTACCTGATCGCGATCTACCCCGTGTCCCAGATCATCAAGGACGTCAACGACATCTACGGCATGGCCCTGGACTGCGGCAAGAACGCGTACGCGATCGGTATCTATTCCAGCGAATCTCTGTACTGCCTGACCGGTCAGTATCCGCACGCGGAACTGGACAGCGTGGTCTGGTTCTCGGAATATCTGGACAACCTGGGCACGACGGCCGATACGCAGTCCAGACTGCGTATGCTGACCCGTCACTACTACGCCTCCTCCATCCCGTTTGACGCGGGCATCGGCGCCAGCGTCGTGGCGATGGCCCCGACCACCTACAAGGGGGACGTGGACCTGCGGATTTTCGCGATCTACCAGATCAGCGTCATCTCCGCCGGCAACTACAGTTTTCTGGCCGGTATGATCGTGGTGCTTTCGGCCATGTCCGTCCTGCTGATCACCCTGGTGGTCTACAGCGTGCACTGCTTCATGCACCGCAACAAATACGAACAGTACATCTCCTCCCTGGATCCGGTCATCGGATGCAATACCTACGAGCATTTCTGCTACGCGGTGTCCGAGACCTACCGGAAGGACCCCTATACCAAGTTTGCGGTCATCTGTCTCCGGTTCTATTATTACCATATCAACACCGAGGACTTCGGCGAGGAGTTCATGACCGGGATCCTGAAGTATACCGCGCAGTCCATAGACCGGTTCATGAAGGCCAACGAGACCTTCGGCGTGTACCGGGACGGCATGTTCGCCATCAATATGACGTACAAGGACGAGGACGAACTCATCAACCGTCTGAAGGTGCTCTATACCGTGCTGTACAACAACCCGGATATGAAGCAGAAGAGCCAGAGGCTCCGCCCGCAGTTCGGTATCTACCTGGGTATGACCATGGGTAAGGCCGACATCCAGGTCATGATGCAGCATGCGTCCGAAGCCGTCCTGTCCAACAACACTACGGCGGACAACGTGTTCCTGTACTATTCGGATGCGGCCGGCGAGACCCTCCGCAAGGAAGCCGAGATCGAGTCCAAGATGCGCGGCGCTCTGGCCAACGGCGACTTCAAGCTGTTCTTCCAGCCGCTGTACAACGTGGAGAGCAAGACCATCGACAGCGCCGAGGTGCTGGTGAGATGGTACGACGGCGTCAACGGCCGGTACTATATGCCTTCGGAATTCATCCAGCTCTTTGAGGTGAACGGATTCATCACCCAGGTGGACCGGTACGTGATCCGGGAAGTGTTCAAGCTTCAGAAGGACAACATCCAGCGCCACCAGAACAAGATCGTGCTTTCGGTCAACGTCTCCTCGGTCACGGCCGTGGAGGACGGATTCGTGCAGTTCTGCAAGGATATGCACGCCCAGTACGAGGTTCCGTACGACTACGTTGTGTTCGAGTTCCCGGAAGCGTTCGTGTACCAGAACTTCGACGCGATGAAACGCGTCATGAACGACATGAAGACCGCAGGATTCCTGTGTGCCGTCGACGGATACGGCAAGGCTCCGTACCAGGTGTTCAAGGAACTCAGCTTCTACGAACTCAAGCTGGACCGCTACTTCCTCAAGCCTGGCCGGGCCAAGGGCGTGGACGACCTGCTGATCGAGAACATGATCCACATGGCCAGGTCCATGAATTTCAAGATCGTGCAGGAAGGCGTGGAGACCCACGAGGACTTCCGGAAACTGGCGGATATGGGCATTCATGCCATCCAGGGGTACTACTACTCCAAACCGCTTCCGTACGCGGATTACCTGGATTTCGCGAACCGGGCGACCCCGTTCGGGATCTGATATCCAATCGTTTTCAAAACATACAAAAGCAGCCGGAGGCACTCAAAGCCTTCGGCTGTTTGCATATTTGCGGCTGGGATCAGCCGATGAAGCGGAGCAGTTCGTTCACGCGGGCGGACGCGGACGTGGCCACGAGGTTGTTGACGAACAGTACGGTACCGATCTGCTTTTCGGTGACGAGCTGGGACAGCGTCATCTGCGTGTAGTACCGGTAGTCCACGATGTACACGTACTCGAACGAATCCACGAGGAAGGGCGCGAGCGCGTTCCCGAAGGATTCCTTGACCAGAAGGACCGAGGACCCGTCGTGCTTGTTTGGATTATGGATCTCGCTGTAGGCGAAGTCTCCGCCCAGATAGGCCAGATACTTGTTGGTGCTCTTCGATACGCCGTTGACGATGCCGTACGTGGTATATTTTGCTCCGTCCCCGTCATAGTGGACGATGTCGTTGGTGGAGATGGGCCGGAAGACCGTGGCGGTGTCCGGGTCCTGCTCGAGCGCGGCGGGGCGGCCTGCGTCCGCGTACAGGGTGCCGAGGAACCCGTCCAGCTTCCGCACGTCGGTGTAGGCGGACAGGGGCGTGGGCGCAAGGCCGAGCTTCTGCATGAAACAGACGTAGGCGTAATAGGCGCCGTACGCGTTCCAGTGATGGTCCGTGCGGAAATACAGGTATTCGGACCTGTGTTCTTTAAGCGTGTCCAGGATGGGTACGGACGTGACGCCCGAGAGTCCCTTGTAGATGTAATTCATGGCGGCTTCCGCGTCCGAAGCGCCGAGGCTCTTCCAGACCGCGGGATCCAGGTTGACCGAGTAGGACAGGGGCACGAGCAGATCGTATACGGCGGCCTTGCCGTTTAAGCTGGCCGCGGCCCGGTTAAGGGCGGCCGCGTACCGGTCGCTGGTGGCCTTGTTGAACATATACAGCTCATAGGCGGTATTCCCGGATACGTACAGGTTGTTGATCGTCTGACCGCCCGGGGAGACCGGTTCGCCGCCGGTTTCACTTTCCAGCACCTTGTCCGGATCGATGGGACCGGCGTTCGGTTCGTCCGGGATCTCGTCCCCCCGTTCATTGATCTTGACGAGCGTGGTCTGGATGCCGTGCATCGCGCCCAAGGTCTGGGAGACCCGGATCATCGGCTCGCGCAGGGGATAGGTATCGGCATACCAGCCGGAGACCGCCTTGGTGTACTCGCCCGAGATGAAACTGTTCCAGGTCAGTTCGGGGTAAGCGGACAGATCCCGCTTCTCCGCTTCGGAGAAGGCGGGTCTCAGGAACCACAGGCACCCGATGACGAAGCCCAGGATGAGCACTCCGAAGAATGCCAGAAGCTTGATGCCGCAGTCCCTGCGGTTTTCTTTTTGCGTATAGTCCGTGCGGGACTGGAACGCCCGCCAGGGACTGAGACCGCTGGATTCCGCCTCAGGCGCCGGTTTGTCCGGACCCGGGGACGGCTTTGTCTCGTTCTGTTTCGGATCCTGCAGCAGCGCCGCAATGGGATCGAAACCGTTCGGATGTTCTTCCATAGGACGCTCCTTTCAGAACTGGGTATACAGGAACGGGTTGTAGTTGAGCCCGGCCAGGGAGAAAACGGACAGGAAAATCAGGACAAGGGGCAGCGCCACCGACAGCACCCGCAGAACCGGCCGGAGCCCCATGCGGGTCCTGGCCAGCGTGTGCAGCCGGTCATGCAGGAACGGGACGAGCGGCGTGCAGGCCGCCACGGCGACCGGGAACAGGAACAGGTTGTTGAGGATCGCGGCGCCGGCGGTGAGATCCGCGAACGGATTGCCGTTCAGGCAGAACAGCCCGCGCAATACCGTGCCCATCACGGCCATATCCGGGTAACGGAACAGGATCCAGCCGAAGAAGACCAGGATGAGCGTCACGGCCCGTCTCAGGATATAGAACGGGGTGGCGGGCGGATGCTTCAGGTCGACGAAGCGCTTTTCTATGCACAGGATCACGAAGAAGTACAGGCCCCAGAGCAGGAAGTTCCATCCGGCTCCGTGCCAGATGCCGGTCAGGGCCCAGACGATGAGCAGGTTGAGGTACTGTCTCGGCACACCCTTGCGGTTGCCGCCCAGGGGAATGTAGACGTAATCCCGGAAGAAGGAGGAGAGGGAAATGTGCCACCGCCTCCAGAAATCCGTGATGGAATCCGCCATATAGGGATAGCGGAAGTTCTCCAGGTAATGGAATCCGGACATCAGCCCCATTCCGATGGCCATATCCGAATAGGCCGAGAAATCCAGATAGATCTGGAGCATATAGGCCAGGGATCCGACGAAGAGGGTCACGGCGGAGGCGGAGGAAAGCCCCGTGCCCGACGTGGGCACCAGCGAGTCCGCGATCGCGCCTAGCGCGTTGGCGAGCAGGGCCTTCTTGCCGAGGCCTATGGCAAAGCGCGTGACGCCCCGGCTGAAGTCCGTGACCTTGAACTCGCGGTCGGTGAGTTCCCGGCAGACGTCGCTGTAGCGGACGATCGGACCGGCGATGCACTGATGGAACAGCCCGGCATACAAAAGAAGAAGATGGTATTTGCGCTGCGCCGGGACCTGTCCGCGGTACACGTCCACCACATAGGAGATCAGCTGGAAGGTATAGAACGAAATGCCGATGGGCAGGATGATGTCCGGGATCCGGGACGGCCAGGAGAACAGACGGTTCATCTCACCGCACAAAAACGAGGTGTATTTGAAGAAGGCCAGGGTGCCCAGGCAGATGACCAGGGTGAGGATCAGCGTCAGCCGCATCACCTTTCGCGACGGATCCGGGGCGGAAGCAGTTGCAGGCGCGCCGTCCGGCGAGGGTGCCGGCCGGACCGCTTCGATCCGCAAAGCCCCCAGGTAGCAGACCAGCGTCATGCCGCACAAAAGGATCAGAAGCCAGGGCCCGCTCCAGGCGTAGAAAACCAGTGAAAAAACGAGCAGCACGACGTTCTTGGCCCGGTTGGTGGGCATCGCCGTGCTGAGGATGAGGCACAGGGTCAGGAACAGGAATATGAAGAGCAGATCCGCAAAAACCATATTCGTACCCCCTTGCCGAAACTCTTCTTCCAGTATAGCACCGGGG
>JAFYHA010000122.1 GCA_017539425.1 Clostridia bacterium | reverse complement strand
GGCCCATTGATTGTCGTGTCCGACAAGCTTGTGCTCATAGGACAACTGGCTCCCTTGGTCGAAGTCCATGGCGGAATAATAGAAGACGACAAGGTTCTGTCTGTGGTCCAGTTCCAGTTTTCCTTCCGGTATCTCCATCGGACGGTTGTTGACCAGCAATGCGTCCAGGGATGCCGAAACCTTTTTAGACTGGGCAATCCGGTCGGGATGAAGGATGATGACATGCTCGTTGGCTCCGAACAGGACGTCTCCGCCGGGCAGGCGCAGGGCGGCATTGTTGACAAAATCGATGGCCTCACCTTCGTCCGGTTTGTACCGGATGATATCGGCCAGGTCATTGACGATGAATGCGATTTCGTTCCGCATGCTGACCCAGACTCCGTATTCACTGGGCAGAATGGCCCGGATGGAATTGTCGGGGAGGCCGTCTTTGGTCGTGATTTCCGTCGCAGTCTGGCTCTGGGGATCATAGCAGACCAGTCCGGAATTGGAAGTGCCGATCCACAGACGGCCCTGCTTGTCTTCCGTAAGGACGTTCGGTGCGGAAAGAGAGACGGGAATATCCAGGAAAAGCCCGTCTTTCGTATATTGGTACACCTTGTCTCTGTCCAGGAAGAATGTTTTTCCTGTCCAGGTCGGAATGACCCGCCAATATTCCCCTGTCCGGCTGATGGGGCGGCTTGTCTGTACGCCGTCCCGGATCGTATGGATCCGCCCTTCCTGGATGAAACTGATACTGCCGTCTTCATTTTCCCAAAGGGTACGGACACCGGTCAGCGGCCAGGAGGAAAGGGTCTGCAACCGGTCGGTCCCGATCCTGAATTTGTACAAGGTCTCGAAATTGAAGATGACCCAGAGATTTCCCTGACGGTCTATCCAGGCCTGGTTGATATTATTCTCGGAAGAAAACGATGCTGGTGTGATATCCCGGGTGGCTCCGGTTCCCGTGGTCATGAGCAACAGTTTTTTCTGCGTTTGGACAAGCACCATGCCTTCCTGCCAGTCGATCAGATGCGAGACTGCATCCTGTGGCGGCAGATTTGGGAGCCGGACCTGCGTGGTGCTGCTGGTGCGAGACCGGTGGACCAGTCCTGACTGATCGGTAGCCAGCCAGATCGCCTCTTGATCGAGCAGGCACTCTGCCCTCCGGACCCCAGACAAGGAGAATTCGAACCAGTTCTGCTGAATCTGATGGTCTTCCAGGGAAATGTCATAGATCCCGTGGTCCGATACACCGGCTATCAGATGGCCGGTGCGGGGGTCTGTTGTCAGGAAGACGACGAACGGTTCGGCCGAACCGCTCACTTTTTCCAGGAGCCGTTCCCATTCCGGAAGCCGTTCTCCTTCCGGAGACCAGGCTCGCAATCCTTTGTCCGTTGCGGCGAAGAGCGTTCCGTCGGGACCCAAAGCCAATCCGTTGATGTTCCCGGAAGCCGTTAAGACAAATTCCCGGAGCGGTTCGAAATTGTTGTCCAGGACGGCGATTACGGGGCGGTTGCTGCGTCCGGCTACGATGACTTTCCCGTCCGGAGTCTTGAGAAGGGCCTGGCTGTAGGTGAATTGGGGTGCGTCATAGACAGTGGAACTCTCACCGGTTTTCTTGTCATACAGGCAGATACCCAACTGGCCTCCGAACAAGAGGTGATCGCGGTCATAATTGAGGATGGTCGTGACCGGATTGAATTTCGGAAAGGAGCGGCGGACGACTTTCGCGTCTTGGATCAGGTTGATGCCGGCTTCCGTGCCGACCCACAGGCGTCCGTCCGTATCCGGGCATAGGGAGAAAATGCGGTCTGAGGAAAGAGCCGTGCTGTCGCCTTGATAGTATATTTTGAAAACGGAGCCGTTGAAGCGGTTCAGGCCACGCCGTGTGCCGACCCACAGGAAACCGTCCGTCCCTTGTGCAATCGACGTGAGCATAGGATTGGACAGGGATGTAGAAACCGGGGGTGTCCACTCCTGGGCGGGGGATGTCAGCACGGCAGCCAGTGCGACGAGACAGGATAGCGACAGTTTTTTCATTCGTTCCGAATTCAGGTCGGTGAGATGCAAAGATGGACAAAGATTTAAGAAATCGACAAAAAGAGAGAAAAAAAGCGCTATTTAAACATTCGGTAGAGCTGCGTGGCGATTTCGCACGGTCGCTCAACGCGTGGGCGAACTTTAAGCCCATTTCGGAGAAATGCTTAAAACGGTTTGGGATATTTTTGCAATCGTGATACTATCCGCAAAAAGACTTAAAAAACCGATAACGCAATGATGTCGAAAATCAGCAGATGGATGATCCCGGCCGTGCTGGCGGCGGGACTCTGCGCCTGTGGATCTCCTTCCGGAAAGAATACCGGCGGGATCGATCCGGATGCCCAGCAGCTGTTCATCGGCGAGGATATCGCCGTCGCCCCGACACAGTATGGAAAAGTCCGGGGTTACATACTCCGGAACGTCTATACCTTCCTCGGAATCCAGTACGGCGCACCCGCTTCCGGCGAAAACCGCTTCCGCGCGCCGCAGCCGCCCGAGCCGTGGGACGACGTCCGTCCCGCCGTTTACTACGGCAATTCCGCTCCGCAGAAGACGGCCGGCAAATATGGCAATACGTTCGGAACCTTCGCCGACCACTGGAACTATGACGACGTCAGTGAGGACTGCCTCCGGCTCAATGTCTGGACGCCCGGCCTGGACGGATCGAAACGTCCGGTC
>JAFYHA010000121.1 GCA_017539425.1 Clostridia bacterium | reverse complement strand
TGCGCTTTCGCTTCCGGTTTCGGGCAGGGTCCCGGTCTCCTCCGGAGAGGTCCGGGTTTCCGTGCCGTCCGGCGCGGCCGGTGCCATGCACCCCGCCAGGACGGGGAGCAGAAGGCAGAAGGCGAGCAGGACCGGCAGGATACGGATTCTGAGCATATAGGGGACCGCCTTTCCTTAAAATCCGGAAACGTTTCTTTCCATCTTATCATTTTAGCATCCGGACCCGCGGTTCCGCAACCGTTATGCAATATATTTTTTCAATTTACGCAAATTTTTATAAAAAAGGGGCCGGTCCGGGGACCGGCTCCTATGGAAAATGCGGTGAGGAATCATCCGCCGAAGGCCTCCACGGTCGTGCGGATGGCCTCATCGAAGGATTCGGCGATGCCGGCGGCTTCGGACGCGTAGGTGAAGCTGCCCGCCTTCATGATGCGCTGGAACATACCGCCGATGTTGGCCCAGTTGTACAGGAGGGCCGTGTCGACGACCTTGTTGCGGAAGATGAGATCCAGCATCGCCGCGGATTCGCTGTCGCGCACGCGCTTGCGGGTCAGGACCTTTTCGTAGAACGCGACGGTCAGGGTCTCGGAGGAAGCGGCGCCCATGGCCTCCAGGATCACGCCGGCCCGTTCCGTGCTCGACGTCGAGGTGAGCACGGCGACGGCTGTTGCGTTGTTGTACTGCATGGTCGTGGCGTACTCCTGGGATTCGTCCAGCTTGGGCAGGGGCAGAATGCCGTATTCCTCCTCCATCTCACGGAGATAGGACAGGTCGATGTTGCCGACCGGGCCTATGAAGAACAGGCCGTATCCGCCCGCGAACTGGGCCTTGACCCGGTTCCAGACGTCCGAGAAGCCGGTGTCCTCGGCATACAGCTGGACGGTCTTGTCCGACATGTATTCATACAGGGCCTCGACGGCGTCCAGAAGTTCCGGATTGCCCAGGTTGGAGACCAGTTCGCCCTGTTCGTTCCGGACCACGGCGGTCAGTCCGGTGGAGGCGAGCAGCGGGTTGACGGCCTCGTACTGGGTGTAGATGCCCCAGTAGTCCAGGGGATCCATGCCGTCACCGTTGATGTCACGGAGAGCCTGTTCGGCATAGTCGTACAGGTCCTCGGTCGTCCATTTGCCGGCCGCGGCCAGGTCGTAGAGGTCGGACGGGGTAATCCCCACGTCGGTGGCGCGCTTCTTGTTGAAGAGCAGACACCAGGTCGCGTAGTCGTCGATAAAGGTGATCTCGCTGACCGCGGCGTAGAGCCGGTCCCGGATCTCGATGTTGGCGTTGACCTTCCCGTCCCAGTAGGACTGCCGCAGGTCCATGCCCTCCAGCGTATGCAGATCGGTCAGGTAGCCCTTGGTGGCGAACGTGCCCAGCGTGGTGATCAGGTTGACGTCCACGACGTCGAACTCGGTGCTGTTCGTGGAGACCGAGGTACTGACGGTGGATTCGTAGTTCGCGTCGTCGAACTGCCGGATGGAGATCCGGTACTTCTCCTCCACCATCTTGTTCCGTTCGTAGATGGCGTCGGTGACGAGGTCTCCGGTCATGGTCTCCGCGTAGATGTCGAGCGGATCCCACATGTTGGATCCTGTGATGTTCTTGGTCAGGATCACGAACTCCTCTTCGCCGTAGTCCGCGGCGGGCAGCTCGTCGAACCGGGAGACCCGTTCGGTCTCCGTATCGGACCCGGAACCGGTCTCGGGTGCGGCCGTCTCCTCCGGACGGGACTCAGGGGACCGGTCTTCTGCGGGAGCTCCGCAGGACGAGAAGATGCCTGCGCATGTCAGAAGCGCGAGCAAGAGGGAAAGCAGGCGTAAAAAACGTGTGTTCATAAAGGATGTCCTTTCTCCTGAACAGGATGGAATGGTTGACCGGCCCGGGTTCCGGGCGGCACAGGATAGGCAAACAAAAGGTTTGGAAGGAAAGGGAAAACGGAATCAGCCCCGGTCCCCGGTGTCGAAGATCGGCCAGGAGTACTGGGCCATATACTCGCCGCGGTACATCCGGATCGCGTCCGGATTGTTCTTCTTGTACTCATAGGCGTCGCAGAACACGTTGTCGACGTTAATGTAGCATTCGTTGAAGCGCTTGACGAACACGTCGGAAAGCCCCGCGTTCCGCAGCGTGCTCTGGATGTCCGCGATGAGGTTGCGGCAGTAGGACTTGTGGTCCTCCTCCCACAGCACCGCGTTGAGCTCGTTGACGTTCACGGCCGCCCCCTCCCGGTCCACCAGGTAGGCGAACAGCTCCTTGGACTTGGACCTGGCGAATTTCAGGGGCTTGCCGTCACAGAGCAGCTCGAAATTGCCGAAACACTTGATCTGCAGTTTCTTGCCCGGAGTCAGTTCCACCGGGTAGCGCAGGTTGTCCAGTTCCTGACGGATCTTGTCCTCGCTGACCGGCTTGCTCAGGTAGCCCGAGGCGTGGAGCTGGTAGGCGTTGAGGGCATAGCCGTCATAGGCGGTGACGAAAATGATGTTGACAAGGGGATTGGAGGCCTTGAGCTGTTTGGCCAGCTGGATCCCGTTCAGCACCGGCATCTCGATGTCCAGGAAAGCGATGTCGGTCTTGTGCTCCCGGCCGTAGGCGGAAGCCTCCAGAGGATTGGAAAAGCAGAGAATATCGCAAGAATCCGTAAGAATTTTACGGACGGCTGTCTCAAGGCGGATCAGCTGCAGTTTTTCGTCGTCCACCAGTATGACTCTCATGATTCGGTACCTTCCTTGCTGAATGTGACCGTGACGTGGGTCCCCCGGTCCGGCGCGCTCTCGATCCTCATGTCGCCGTCGCACATCTTCCGGATCCGGAATCCGATGTTGTTCAGTCCGACGTGGCTGCTGTCCTGCTTCCCGACCGTCCCGGGATCGAACCCGATCCCGTCGTCCGAGATCTCCACCACGTAGGTCCGGGCGGTCTCATAGGACCTCACGGTGACCGTGCCGCCTTCCAGTTTCTTCAGGATGCCGTGCTTGATCGAGTTCTCGACCAGCGGCTGGATGCTGAGCGGCGGGATGCGGAAATCCAGGGCCTGCGTGTCATAGACCACACGGATGCGGTCCTCGAACCGGAGCTTTTCCAGTTCCACGTAGGTCTTGATGTGCTGCAGTTCGTTCCGGAACGGGATGAGGTCGTGTTCGGTCAGGGACTGCAGGTTGTGACGCAGGTACTCGGTGAAATGGTCCAGCGCGGTCTGCGCCTTTTCCGGATCGATCAGGATCATGGTCGAGATCGAGGACAGCGAGTTGTAGATGAAATGCGGCTGGATCTGGGAGATCATGATCCTGATCTGGGACTCCTTGTTCTCCTGCTCCTGCTTCGACAGCCGTATGCTCTTCTCGATGTTCAGGAAGACGAACAGCCCTTCGATGGCGATGATGATCGAGGCATAGGCGATCGCGTACCCCCGGAAGATGTTCTGGAAGACGATCCCCACGAACGGCAGGCCGCAGTAGACGGAGAACGCGATCTTCTCCCGCACGTGCAGTTTCCGGTTGGACAGGGCGACGGCGGCGATGATGATAAACATGATGAACTGGTAGCCCTGCGACAGGATCATGTGCGGGCTGCGCGTGTATACGCCGTCCACCGAGGTGAAGAACAGTCCCGTGAAGATGTTGGCGATGTCCAGAAGAAAGTAGATGAGGAACAGGGATACGTTCACGGCGGAGATGACGGCGTCCGTCCTCTCGGGGACGTCCACGTAGCTGCTCATGTAGCGGTACAGGAGCAGGACCTCGATGTTGTTCATGATGTAGAACGAGGTGTAGAACGCGATCACGAACGTGTCGTCGGTGTAGACCGGCCTTATGAACGTGAACACGAGATAGGCCGCGAAATGGATGATCGTGAAGAGAAAGAAATAGAACAGGTATTTCTCGTCCTTCCGCTTGTCCTTCTTGATCGCAACGCTGATCAGGTGGACGGACAGGATCAGCACCCCGATCAGGCACACGGTCGCGTTGAATACGGTATTGGGCTCCATAGTCTGCCCGGAAAACAGTCCCCGAAGGGTCCGTCTCCCGGCCTCCGTTTCCGGTGGTCCCGGCTGGTTTTTCTGCCATTATTATACTCAAACGGACATTCTTTGTCAAAAGAAACGAAGAAAAAACGGATTTGTTCGGCTTTTTTTTGCACATTTGTGGCGGAGTACTGTGTATAATGGGTACAACCAGAACGGGCGGACGGCCTGACTCCCGGGTCCCGTCCGCCGCAATTCCAACCAGAAAAGAGGAGAAGAACCGATGAGATTTCTCAAGACATTCGTTTCCGTCCTGCTGACCGTGGTCATGCTGGCCACTCCGGCCATGGCGGCCGCTCCGCGCCGTCACCGGTACGTCAGCGACGTGATCATCGCGTACGGGAACACATACGAGGAGGCCGTCCAGTGGCTGAAGAGCAACGGCTGGAACAGCTATGTGGACGCAGACCTGAACAAGAACAGCGCCTCGATCTTCAAGAAGGACAGGGCCGTGGTCCTGGGGTACCGGACGACGTACAATCCGGACGAGGCCATCACGGACATGGCGCTGATGAACATGGAGGGCGGATACTCCTACTCCTCCTACACGGATATGATCGTCAAGAAGAAAGCGGACCTCGCGCAGTTTTCGCAGGAGTTCGCGTCCGCGCTGAACGAGTACCGGGAGAACTACGCAAACGGAAACAAGAAGGCGCTCGCGGCCTATCATCTGCTGAACGAATTCATCGATGACGATACGGGCAGACGCGTGGGCGAACTGTTCCTGAACCCCCTGAAGGAGGAGATGGAGGAGAGCGCGTACAACGCCCTGACCAGCGCCGAACGCAAGGAGCACGCGGATTTCACCACCATGCTCCTGCAGGGCAACGCGGTGGCCGTCATCGCGATCCAGCAGATCGTGGCCATGGCCGCGGATACGAATGACGACTCCTGGCTGGACAGACTGTCCGCGCTGGGACCGGACGGCCTTACCGACCGGTACATGGACGAGCAGGGCCTGACGCTCAAGCAGGCGCAGAGCGAGATCGCGCTGGACTACAGCGAAGCGGCGGACCAGCTGCTGGTCATGTGGGATACCTTCCAGAAGACCCTCGAGACCTACGAGACGACCGGCCTGACCCTGGAATCCTCGGCAGAGGAGATCACCGGCTATTTTGACAGCCATCCCGGGGTCGAGATGAAGGAATGGGCCTACGTGGCGACCTTCTATGACAGGCTGGCCGCCATGCCGTACGGCGATGACGAAACGCTCCTGGACCTGTTCACCTATACAAAGGAAGAAATGGAAGACGAGGAGTACGTGCAGCTCTGCACGATCGCTTCGGTCCTGACCGACGGGCAGAAGAGCACGCTCGGATTCGTCTCGCTGGCCCGCCTGATCCAATACGGTACGATGGGCAACGACCAGGACGTCTGGGAACAGGCGGACCGGGAAGCCCTTGAGATCGCGGACATCGTCTCGGCCGACGAAGGATTCGGCGCAGGCTCCGCGGATCCCGTCAGCGTCTACACCGGCGTGGACCGGTCCCTGTACGAAGGGGACATCGCGCTGACCAGCGACGCGAAGAGAAAGGAAGCCAGAACCTCCACCAGCATCTATGACGGCAATATGTACGGGGTCAACATGCTCAAGCTCCGCAACATCCTGCTCGGCGCCGGCCTGGGCTGCGCCGTCGCCGCACTGGCGATCAACAAGGTCGTCTATCCCGTCATCAAGGCCAACAGGGCCTGGTTCCTGTCGACCGAGATCCTCACCAGGAACGTGGAGGGCGAGATCGCCATCGAAATGTCCGAGTACAAGCAGCTGAACTCGTCCGGGACCTGGGCCAAGGTCGCCAAGTGCCTGACCATCGCCAGCGTCGTGCTGTGCGCCGCGGGCGTCATAGTCACCATAGCGGACCTGGTCCAGTACTACGGAACGGACTTCACTCCGATCCCGGACCGGATCGTGGATGAGGTCCCGGTCGTGGGCTCGTACGATACCCGGTACGTATTCTACAAGGTCGCCCCGTGCAACCGTGTCGAGAAATACGGCCAGAACAGCACGCTCGGAAGCGACAACGACCTGCACGCGGACCTCGGGAAGGTCTGGCTCTCCCTGTACTACACCAAGGACAAAACCGCCGGAGATCCGGTCACGGATGATTTTATGGTCACCGATGCCGCCATCGTGGCGGGGTACAAACCGCTGCATCTGTTCGGAGAGGCCAGCCCGGTCAACCTGAGCGACCCGAAGTGGTGCTATACCGATGAATTCGCCGATCTGATCGGCCTCAAGGATTCCGCCAAGCCGATCTACGTGTACTACCGGGTGGACGACAGCGCGTCCCTGGCCGCCTCAAGCTTCTCTTCCGGAGCCATGGCCCTGTCCATCGGCGGCGGCGTACTGCTCGGAGCCCTGGCCGGCTTCGCGATCAGCGTGGCCGTGAGCAAGAACAAGACCAGGAAGAACGGACCCCAGTCCTGAGCGAACGGAGGAAAAGACAATGGGAAAAATGTTGAGAAACATCACACTGTTCGTGCTCGCCTTTGCCATGGCGGTCTGCTCCGTCGTGCCGGCGAACGCAGCCGGTCCGCGCCGTGAGTATCTGTCCGAACTCAGGGTGGAGAGCGGTGAGGACGGGGAAGCCTGCAGACAGCGGCTCCTGAACGCCGGATACAAGGTTTTGGAATCGGACGTCAACGCGGACGGCAAGGTCTCGGCCTATATCGGCTACAAGACCACGACCGATCCCGAAAAGGCGATCACGGACATCAAGACCATGAATATGAACGGCAAGTATTCCTATACCGACTATGAGGTCATGCTGAGCAAGCAGAAGGCTTCCCTGGAGGAAGCGCTCGACGGCCTGCAGGAACTGATCCTGGAATACCGGGCCAACTACGGCAAGGGCTATCCGGTCGCACGGAACGCCTATGAGATCCTGAACCGGTTCTATAACGACGACGAGGATATGTACATGGGCGATTTCCTGCTCGGGTGCGAACTCGAAGCCGGAAAGAGGGAAGAACTCAGCACCGTGTTCCTTCAGGGCAACGCGGAGCTGGTCCTGGCCATCCAGCAGGCGCTGGCGCTGGCCTCGGGTTCCGCCGAGGAATCCTTCCTGGACCGCCTGCAGAAGACGGACTATGACGGCATGCTCGATGCCTATGCCGAGGAATACGGCACAATGAAGGCGGCCGCACAGCAGCTGGCGCTCGAATATGACGACGCGGCGACACGGATCCTGGATTCCTGGGACGATTTCAGCGATACGCTGCAGAAGATCCGCCTGAACAACGTCTTTCTCTCCGCCTCCGACGGGGAAGCGGACGGGATGGAAGAGGCACAGTATGCCAGTTCCTTCATCGAGGGTTTCCTCTACAGCTACCTGGAAAGCCTGGAGTACGGCGAATCCAACATGCTGGAGTACTTCAGCCGGAGCAGCGAGGACGTGGAGATCGAGGAGATCTATCCGCTTGTGGCCTCCCTGTCCGCAGGCCAGAGGGACAACCTGTCCATCCTGAGCCTCTATACGCTCGTGGAAGGCGCGATCATGCAGGAGATCGTCGATGACGGCGCCAAGCAGGCGCTCAGCGACTACATCCGGGAGATGCCGGTCGTGTCCGTGTTCAGCGGCATCGACAGGCGGCTGTTCAACGGCGGGATCGCGCTGACCAGCGCGGCGACCGACGCGGACTCCAGAAGTTCGAGCGGAGGCTGGCAGAAGCCTTTCGAGGCTGCGGAACGGTATTACTGGGCGATCGGACTGGTCACGGTCGTATCCCTGAGCGCCTATATCGCCACCACCGCACGGATCTCATCGATCCTGGCCAAGATGTCGGCCGCCCAGACCAAGTTCAACAACGGTTCCGCGGTCATATTCATCAAGATGATCAGCGAGGGCGACGTCGTCAAGGCCAAGGAGGCCTTCGCCAGCAAGACCGGCAACTTCATTACCCGCCGGTTCAATTACGGAGTGGGCTACAACAAGATCAGCACCTCGCTCGTCAACATGCACAGGGTCGCCTTCGTGTTCTCCATAGTCGCCGTATTCGTGAACGCGTCCCTGCTGGGCTATGAGATCTACAAGCTGGCCCACGATGAGGAGATCGAGTACGTCAACATTCCGCTCTGCATGGTGAACTACGTTTCCGATGAGCAAACCGGACACTACATCAAATACGACTGCGCAACGGCCGTGAACGGCGTCTGCAGCGATCTGAACGCCTTTACCCGGGACGAATGGGTCGCGCTGTACTACACGTACGACGCGCAGGCGGGCAAGCCGGTCAAGGCCTCCTCACTGGAAGTCCTGACCAAGAGCACCATCCCGTCCGGCAGGACTCCTGTGACCCTGTTCAACGAAGGCTCGGTCTACAACCTCAGCAAACTGTCCAAGCAGGAATCCTACCTGATCTTCGAACAGGACAGCGCGTCCCTCGCGGGGTCCGCGTTCTCCACCACCACCTATGCGATCAGTTTCGGCATAGCCGCCGTGGCGGCTTTCGGGATCTCGTTCCTGGCCGTTACGCTGATCAAACGGAAAAAGCCCTGATGCGGGCAACCTGGAAAAGATGATGAAAAGAAAAATACTGTCCGTGTTCCTGGCGGTAGTGTTCACGGTGTCCCTCCTGGCGGTCCTGGCCGTTCCGTCCGGGGCCTACACCGGGGTCACCATAAAGGGAAACGGAGAAGAACGGTTCGATGACGTCCGTACGGCCTGGTGCTATGCGGTCTACATGTCGAAAAGGACCGGAAAGGAAGTCCTGTTCAAGCTGAACGAAGACTTCAATGCGCTGACCGACAAGGGAAAGATGACGGTCGGCTCGAACCAGTACAAGTGCAACAAGTTCGATTTCGGCGTCAACGTGAGGGAAAGGGACATCCGGGTCTCGGATTCGGACAATTTCATCAATGCCTACCGCTACGGTTCGCTCCTGATCCCCTCCGGTGCGAAAATCGTCCTGGACCTGAACGGGTATACCCTGAACCGGAAGATGAGCAAGCAGCAGGATGACGGCGAAGTCATCCATGTGGAGCCGGGCGGAACGCTGACGGTCCGGAATTCCCGGGACTGGTCCGGCGGTATCACAGGCGGCAAGTCCAAGGACGGCGCGGGCGGGATCCACGTCCGGGGCACGCTGATCTTCCAGTCGGGCAAGATCTTCGACTGCGAGACCAACGAACACGGCGGCGCGATCTTCCTCACCGATTCGGGTACCGTCCGGATGACCGGCGGGTCCATCGTAAACTGCCAGACCCGGGATTCCGGGGACGACTGCAACGGCGGCGCCGTCTACGTCAAGAGCGGGACCTGCCGTCTGTCGAACTGCAGAATTGAGAGCTGCAAGTCCGAGGACAAGGGCGGAGCCGTTTACCAGAAGGGCGGGACACTGAATTGCGAGAACGTCCGGTTCGACGGCAACTATGCCAAGGACGAAGGCGGGGCCGTGTATCTGTATGAAGGCAACTCCTCGTTCACAAACTGCATCTTCAGCGGCAATTCCACCAAGGGCAGCAGCAGCGGCGGAGCCGTATACGTCAATACCTCTTCCAAGTACCGCAGCGTCTTCACCGACTGCAGTATCCTCAGCAACTGGGGCGGTGCCGGAGCGGGCATGAACGTGGATGACGGACAGGTCGACCTGATCCGGTGCTGGTTCTATGACAACTATTCCAACCGGGACGGCGGCGCGCTGTACGTCAATACGGATGACGGCGTCAACATCATAGAGTGCGAGTTCACCCACAACCAGAGCGAGGATGAGGGCGGCGCGGTCTTCGTCAATGACGACCGCGTGGTCTTTTCCGGGGTCGTCATGACCGGCAACCGGGCCGTCAACCACGGCGGAGCCATCTATGTGGACGCGGACTATGACCTGAACATCCAGGGCTACTGCCGGATCCTGGACAACCGTTCCGACAAGAAGCATACGGCCAACGTGGCCCTTCAGGAAACCTCGTCCGGAAACGCCTACCTGTACGCCGGAAGTCTGGAGGAGGGAAGCTGTATCCACATCGCGTCCACCGGGAGCGGCGAAGAGAAGCTGACCAAGAGCAACAACCTGAGCCAGTACCAGTATGCCCACTATTTCGTTACGGACGGCTCGACCTCGAAACTGATCAACCTGAAAGAAAGGTCCTCACCGTTCATCACCAGCGTATTCAGCAAGTCCTGGAGCGCAGCCGCCTTCTGTATCGGAGTGGCGGCGGTCCTGGGCGGGGCGGTATGCTGCATCGTGATCCGGAAAAAGAAGAAAGGAGGCGCTTCACATGACTGATCTCAGAAAAACGATATGGAAAAGCCTGTGCTGCATCCTCCTGACAGCCTGCATGATCGTGGGCATCCTCCCGATCACGGGACGTACCGAAGAGGACGACGGCGAGGATGCGGGTATTTACAAGTATGTCGAGGATCTGCGGATCTATGAGAACGTCACCCTGAATGACGCAAGACTCCGTGCCGAACAGTCCGGATACATCCTGATCGAGCAGAACCTCAACGAGGCGAACGGCAAGAGCGTGTATCTGGCCTACAAGCCCACGGACGACGAGAGCCGGGGCATCACCGAGATCGCCATGCTGGAAATGAACGTGGACTACCAGATGTCCAATTTCCAGACCCTGATCAATTCCAAGGTCCGTGAACTCTATCCGAGGGCGCAGATGCTGGACCGCGCGGCAAAGGAGTTTGCCGAAAAGTACAGGCAGGGCAGCCATGACGCGCAGTACGCGTTCAGGATGCTGGACCTCCTGTATGCCGATGAGTACGGACAGACCCTAGCCCAGGCCATCCTGGAGAACCGGACGGACGCCAATTTCTTCAACAAGGTTCTGGTCCGCTCCACGGCCGGCTTTTCCGCGGCCATCTCGCATGCCCTGACGATCGGGATCTCGGATTTCGAGGATGACAACTGGGCAATGCGCGTCTCGAAGGCGCAGAGCCGGGATATGGATGCCGGAAAAGAGGAGAGGACCGTCTTCGACGACCGGTATCTGCAGCTGGCCGAAGACGCCCTGCACACGTTCCGGTCCTTCGCGTCCAACTACCGGAAAGCGGAAGCCCGGGAGTTCTACAACGGAGGCATCGCGCTGAGCGAGGAGAACTATTCCGACTGCGACAGCGTCGGGGACGTTGTGGACCGTCTCTGCGAGGAGAACGTGAACGAATCCGACGCGGACGTGATCTATCTGCTGTGCTATGAACTCCTGAACCGGTACGACTTCGATGAATCCACGAAACTCGGGGATTATCTGATCCGGGTCGGGGAGCAGAACTATGACAGCATGGACGATTTCAGAGTCCTGTATCCGGTCCTGGAGGCTATGACGCCCGCCCAGGCCGAGATGCTCAGCGTCTCGGACCTGACCTTGTTCGCCCTGTATCTGCAGAACAACGCGGAGGTCGTGAAGGCGGATGAAAAAGGCTATACCGAACTGAAAGAGGCCATCCAGAACTATAACAAGGCGGCCGGCAGTCCGGAAAGGGCCGACGACAACTACACCGAGACCGTCAGCAGGAAGAAGGATTCCATTTCCATCTGGGCCGGTGTGAACCAGGCCATCTACGACGAGGAAGTCGCGATCACGGACGACGCGATCCGCTACAACACGGCCGGTTCCAACTACGCGGCCTTTACGAAGGACAATTCTCTCCAGTCCTATCTGGACCGGATCGAGGTCTACTTCAACCTGTTCCAGTACAGCGCAGGCCTGGTTACGGGCCTGGCCCATGTGGTCGCCATGTTCACGGGATACTTTTCACTGTATTCCGCGGCAATGGCCGCGTTCGCGCTCGGAGGCGCGTATGCGGTCCTGGGCGTCCTGGCCATGACCTTCTTTGTCATCGAGATCATTGCCATCGTCGCGCTCATCGTGTGGCTGGTGGTCGAGCTCATCGCCTGGGTCTGGCCGGAGGATGAGAAGGACGACGTCGGCGAATGGACGGCCATACCCGGCAAGGTGTTCGACATCAAGGACATCTCCTACAACGGGGAAGTGCACATGAGCTACGTGATGTACGAGGCGGTGCGCAACCAGAACGGACAGTTCGCCGACCTCAACGCGGGCAAGGGCAAGAGATGGAACGCCCTGTACTTTACGAACTCCAAGCAGGTCGGAAACGCGATCCGCGTGTCCGAACTCGAAGAGATGTTCATCGTGCAGTACGGAGGCTATGCGTCCGCGACCGGATACTCTCCGGTCACGTCCCTCGGGAGCCACGACATCGCGAATCTCAACGCCAACACGGGAAAGATCCCGGTGTATCTGCTGTACCGGAACCGCAAGAGCGCAAGCGACACGTCCATGAATACCGGTACGTCCGAAGGCGATGAGCAGACGATGTATCTGGAGACGATCAAGCTGTATTCCGCGGACAACGAGACGGCGGCCAAGGCCCTGTACAAGAAAGAGGTCAACAAGGGCTATGTCCTTTTGGACCTGAACATGGCCAAGGGCGGCAGCAAGGCCTATACCTATATGGCCTATAAGCTCACGAAGAACCGGGACGAAGCGCTGACGGATATCCGGGTCTGCAATGCGTACAGTCCGGACGAGGGTTCCGGGGCCACGCTGCAGATCGGGACCAGCACCTACGGTCTGGCCGGGAACCTGTACAACGGATCCAGCCTCTGGATCACCAGCTCTCCGACGGCCGGCACCCCGATCATAGGCGCGCCCGAATTCGTCACGGATATGAAGAAAGCGAAATCCGGATGGGAACCTGTCAATCTCGCCTCCGGCGGTCTGGCCTATGATTTCTATCAGGGCCGGAAGACGGATACCGGAGAATATGTGGTCAAGGAGAAGAATTTCGGCGACCACATCTTCCTGTATTTCAATCCCAGCGTCAAATTCACGTCCGGGACTGAATACCTGGGCGGAGTCGCGTTCTTTGCGACGGACGCGTGGCACGACACCAAGGAGAAACTGCTGCAGAGCTACCTGAAGGACACGGGCTATACCCTGTTCAACAAGACGAATTTCGGTTGTCTGAACCACACATTCTATTCGAGCCCGGATGAACCGTTCGCCGGCATCAAGTACGTCCGGATCTATATGGGCTATACCACGACGTACAACCCGTACCGGGCCATCTACGACGTGGGCTTCTATGAAAGCACGACGACCGCGACCTCGCTGAACGCGTATTTCACCACGGTCGAAAACAAGATGAGCGTGGCCTACAACAGCGTGGCGATGTATATGACCGGAAGAGGAGATACCTGCACCTGGCTGGATTATCCGGACGGAGGCAGGACGGGCATCGCCAGAACGATGAACACCAACAACGCGTTTCTGAGCGCGACGCTCGGGAACGCGGGCGCCATTGCCAAGTGTACGGTATGGACCAAGGACCCCAGGTTCAAGTTTGACTGCTACAACATGACCCTGAAAGGCCTGTACGTCAAGGGCCACGCCGGAGAGATCGACAGCACGGGCCAGTATGTTCCGGTTGAGAAGGAGGACGAGAAACCGCTCGTTCCGGACGATCTGTATCTGTCCAACAAGACGGCAGACATGCAGGGCTATTACCCGGTCAAGAATATGCTGAACCGATACGAGAGAACCGAGGTCAACCTGGCCGCGCACAGCGACATCGGCAAATACGGTTTCAAAAAAAGTATAAAGGAAAAGTATTATTACAGCGGAGAGGGGAAGGAGTATTCGGCCTATCTGTACGTCCGCAAGGACAATGCGGAAAAGCCCAGATACATTTCCTCGATTTCGGTCATGTCATTCACCATGCCGGAACTGAAGGGGGACAAGGACACGGTCAAGGCCATGAAACAGGCGTACAAGAACGCTGCGGACGACTCCACCCGGCTCGGCATCCAGGCCTACATCAACGCCGAGATGATCGACCTCAACGTGGCGCTGAAAGCGGGAGACCGCTGGACGGCCCGCGAAGAGACCTACCATACCACGCTGAGAGGGATCGAAGACAAGTATGACGTGGCCAAGAAGACCGGTGTCGGAACCGCGTCCTACGTCGGCGTGAGCCGGACGGACAACGCTTCCGAGGCCATCCGGGGCATTCTCAAGTACAAGCCTTCAAGCAAAGAGGAAATGAAGAATCCACCGAGATCCATCACCGTCGGAAAGGCCAAGTACTATTGCGCCGGCGATAAGATCACGGGACTGGACGGCGATTATTACCTGTACTACACGACGAACAAGGGCGTCAGCCCGTGCGAGCCGATCACGGATTTTGTCGTGGACGAGCAGATCCTGATCTCCGGTGCCACGACGGCGCTGACCTATACGGCACAGGACAGGACCGACGAGGTGGCCAAGGGGGTCGGAAACGTAAAGGATACGCTGTACTACCACTGCGTCTACGACAACACGAGGCCCAATGCCATCAGCCGTCTGTACATCGGAGTGGGCAACAGCGAAAGGGAAGCGAAGGCCGATCTGCTCAACCAGGGCTGCACGGCATTCGTTCCGCTGGACCTGAACGCCGCCGCGGGCGGAAAATTCATCTTCTTAGGCTATGAGAAGTATGAGATCGCCAATATCGTCAGGGAAAGCTACAAGACAGAGGCCAAGTACCAGAGAGCCTATAAGAACGAATACAGCGACGCGATCAAGGACGTCATCGTGACCGTAGGCGAACCGTTCCGGGAAACGCTGGAGCGCAACGGCATCCTCTATTATCCCGTTTCGGATGCGGATTTAAACGCGGGGACGAACCACGGGAAAGAAATCTATCTGTATTACACCCGGGACATGTCCCTGGACAAGGACCGCATCGTCAGCGTGATCGGCCTGGCCCAGTTTGAAAGGGCGCCGCTCAGTACCGACGACTACCGCTGGGAGAAGCTGCTGACCGCAGAGGGCAGACGGGCCAATCTCAACGACGGATGCATTTCGTTCTCAGGCGATTACATCAAGGAAAACGCCATTCATATGTTCATGCACCGGTATGGAAACGTCATCAAACCCGGCGCGGAGATCACGGGAGGCTATACCGGAGAATCCGAAAAGTACGGACAGCTGGTGGCCAAACGGTAGAATTGTTTGAAGGAAGGCAGGTGATACCGTGAATTATTATCTGATCGTCAATGCCGCGATCTGCGTGCTGTCCATGGTCGGCTTTGTCTACGGACTGTGTACGTCCCTCAAGAAGAAGAAACCCCTGTACTACATCATGATCGTGGCATCCGTGGGAACGACGGCGTTCACAAGGCTGCTGGAAGTCCTGTACATGTGGATCACAAATGAATATTTCAACGGCTTTCATATTGGAATACTGGGTGCCTTCGCGACGTTCCTGTTCATCTTCACCGCCAATTACGGCGCCATGGATACGATCGGGGACGACGGTTCCGCCCGGTTGAAAAAATACCGGCTGATCGCCCTGGCGGCACCGGCCGTCGCCGCGGGGTCTTTCGTGCCCGTCGCGATGTCGGATGCCGGTCTGTCGACCAAGATCTCGTTCGGGGTGATCTGCCTTGTTATGATGGCGTCGTCCTATTTCAACCTGAAGCATCTGATCCTGCCGGACGTCGACTACGGGATCATCAAGTGCATCCGGGGGTATAATCTCCTGATGCTGGTCTACAGCCTCCTGTTCTCCGCGGAACAGATCGCTCTGGTCTATGATCAGGACATCCTGCTGTATGTACTGGGATCCATGCTCGCCGTCGTTTCCGCGCTGATCGTTCCGGTACTGAAGAAAGGAGCGGCCAAATGGACAGTCTGAATTACATTCTGTTTATCTGCATGGCGGTCCCGATCGGGCTTTGCCTGTTCCTTCTGGAAGGAAAGGTGAGGCAGACGATGGTCTATGTCCTGATCGGCATCTGCTGCTGCATGTTCGTTTCGGAGATCAACGGGCTGATCCTGAATCATTTTGACCATAACATGTTCCATGTCACGACCGTATACACGCCTATTACCGAGGAACTGATCAAGGCGATCCCTGTCCTTTTCTTCGCGTATGCGATCTCATCCAAAAAAAGCAGGCTGCTGAACATCTCGCTGGCTACCGGTATCGGATTTGCCCTGCTGGAGAACATCATCATCCTGATCGACGACATCGAGAGTGTCACCATCTGGTGGGCGTTGGGAAGAGGGTTTGCGTCCAGCCTGATGCATGCCCTGTGCACGGCGGCCGTGGGCTACGGAATGAGCTTTATCACGCAGCGCCGGAAACTGGCCATCAGCGGAACGTTCTCCCTGCTTCTTCTGGCCATTACCGTGCATGCCATCTTCAACTGTCTCGTCCAGTCCGACTATCCGGTCCTGGGACTGCTCCTGCCTGTGGTCAGTTACATTCCCTTAATCATCATTCAGTTCAGAATCAGAAGGAAAGGAAAGCAGAAACCATTGCCCGAATCCGGGGAACAATTCCCGGAAGAACAGGAGTCAAAATAGTAAAGCAAGCAGCCCGGTCTGACCGGGCTGCTTGTCTCTAGCATAACGGGTATGAAAAAATGCAATTAATCTATCTCTTCGTTTTCGGCAGCCCGTACTCCCGTCTCATAGCTTCTGTGGAAATGACCCATTGTTTACCGTATTTGCAGGCATCCACGCCGTTGACCAGCTTCCCGTAGGCAATCGCCTTGCGCAACGTGCTTTCGTTCAGTCCCCAAAGCTGTGTAGCGTCTGTAAAGGCCATGAGCCCGTCAAAGGG
>JAFYHA010000120.1 GCA_017539425.1 Clostridia bacterium | reverse complement strand
GAACATACTGCGGAAAAGTAACGTTGTGGACCTGACGGTCCTATACGGTAAGGGCGCCGTGAACACGCCCGTGAGATTGAACGTTTTTCAAAAGAAAATGGTCAAAGGATAGATTCCAGCAACGGGAATCTACCGTATCTTATGAAGCCCCCACCTCGATGCCTTGCATAGGTGGCGGGTAGTTCACAAGCGCGTAACGAGTCGGATGCACATCCGCCCCTTCACGTTGCAAGAAACCGAAGAATTGGTGAACGGTTTCAACGGGAACTCATTAAGCCGTATGGAACTGGTTAATGCCTATATGGTGTTCGGAGGAGTCCCCCATTATTTGAATCTGATCGACCCCGAGTTTTCCCTGGCCCAGAACATAGACAATCTGTTCTTCAAAGAAGGCGGACAGTCCGCCCTCTGTCACATTGACTCTATGTAATACGAAGCCCCGAAGCGTCTCACACCGCTTCGGGGCTCTCGTCTATTCGGAATCCTTGGGTCCTTCCGGATCCGCAGGTTCCGCGGTTCCTTCCGGAATTTCCTTTTTGGGCTTGGGCGGGCGTCCGGTATAGGTCGGCCCGAACAGCCTCGGGGCGATGGGCCTTACCGCAAAGTACAGTCCGATGCCCAGGACGCCGGCCGCGATGACTTCTCCGGCGCCGACGGTCAGCATCATATACCAGACCGCGTCCTCGATGCCGTAGGCCAGCCGGAGCACCCACGGGACGATAAGCATATTGGCCAGTACCGTCGGGATCGGTGCGATCCAGAACGGTGCTTTTCTGAGCAGATAGGCTACCCCTGCGCCGATGAGCGAGGCCAGGGACCCGAACAGGATATCCTGCCAGAGTGCGCCCGTCACCAGGTTGGCCAGCATGCAGCCTATCCACATGCCGGGAATGGCCGCCGGAGTAAAAAGCACCAGAGTGCAGAGCGCCTCGGAGATCCGGACCTGGATCACACCGCTGGCCAGCCCTACCGCGTTGGATAAAAGCGTCAGTACCACATACAGCGCGGCGATAATGGCCGTCTGCATGACGAACAGCAGCTGTTTGCGCTGCTTACGAATCGTTTCCATGTTTGAATCGCATCCGGCAGACCGGATGCACCCCCTTAGGTTTGTTTTTGAGGTGAGGATGGTTTCGAACTCACCTTTCGGGAAATTGTGAGCATTCCCCGGTCTATGTCTTCCGTTCCCTTTCGCGTATGGCCTTGAGAACGGGAGCATACAGATATAAAGAGCCCAGGATCACGAGTGGGCATCCGATGCTTCCGGCCTTCTCCAGAGCCTTGTCCAGCCCCGTGTCCACGCTGCCGCAGGCCTGCGCATCCAGCCCTTCCTTCCGGCAGAGCGAGGCATATTCCGCGTCGGATAGGGCGCGGGGACTGTCCGGGCGGACCGTATAGACCGGTCCGGCGATCTCGCCAAGCGGCGGAATGATCGAGGCCACGTCCTTGTCGGCCATCACGCCGGACAGGACGCAGACTTTCTGCCCCGGAAACAGCGTCCGTACCGTCCGGACGGCGGCCCGGATCCCCTCCGGGTTGTGCGCCCCGTCAATGAGGACAAGCGGTTCCTTTGACAGGATCTCGAAGCGTCCCGGCCATTTCGCGTGCCGAAATCCGGCACGGATGCGGCGGTCGTCCAGCGCATATCCTCGGCTTTGCAGGATCTGCAGCGATAAAAGGGCGGTCTTCAGATTGGAGACCTGATAGTTCCCGATCAGAGGACAGGCATACCGTCCGCCGTCCTTCAGGATGATTTCCGTGCCCGCGAGTGAGAAGGATTCGTGCAGGACCTCGAGATCCGAGGTCCGGTACATCGGCACCCCGACCCTTTTGGCGGTTTCCCGGATAACGTTCTCCGCGCTTCCCGCAAGGCCCCCGTATACGACCGGACAGCCGGGCTTGAGAATACCGGCCTTTTCGGCGGCGATCTGCTCGACCGTGTCGCCTAAGATCCCGGTATGGTCCAGGCTGATGCCCGTGATGACGGTCAGGTCCGGATGCTCGATAACGTTGGTCGGGTCCAGCCGGCCTCCAAGACCGGTCTCCAGCACGACCGTTTCCGCGCGGACCTGCTTGTAGTACAGGCAGGCGATCGCGAAGATCAGCTCAAATTCGGACGGCGGTTCCTTAAGATCCGGAAGAACGTCCCGGACCCGCTCGCACAGGGCGATGAGATCCCGGTTCGGAATGCAGCGCCCGGAAAAGCGGATCCGTTCGGAAAAGCGCACCATATAGGGCGACGTGAACAGTCCGACCCGCATCCCGCAGGCACGCAGGGCGCTGTCCACAAGGGCGCATACGGACCCTTTGCCGTTGGTCCCGGCCACGTGGATGAAATGCAGATCCCGTTCCGGATTTCCGAGCAGCCGGAGGAGCCGGCGCATCCGGTCAAGGCCCGGAGGCGCGGAGTGCCAGCCGTAGGAGTGGATGAACGCCACCGCCTGTTGCGCGGTCATTCCGGATCTTCCCTTCTTTCCTCAGCAAACGGATCCTTTTCGGTGTCCGGTTTTTCCTTTTCGGGCAGCTGCAGCCCGAATCCGTTGCGTCTGAGCGCGCCCAGGACCGGAATGGACACGATGCAGAGCACGACGGACGTAGCCACGCCCACCGGGAGCCGCACGGCCAGATCCCCGACCACATAGGACCAGGTGAAGTAGTTGTATATCCAGGCGTCCAGTCCCATGTCCACGGTATTGAGCGCCGTCGTCACGAGAGCGGAGACAAAGCAGGTGATCACGAACAGGATTCGTCTCTGTTCCAGGTACTTGCCTTTCCGAAATACGAGCCAGGCTACAAGCCCGATGATCAGCCCGCGGACCAGGTCCGGGACCGTCCAGAGGAACGTGGTCGCAGTCATCCCGTAGGAGATGATCTGCTTGAGAAACTGGGCCAGGAACCCGGCAGCGGCTGCGTCTATCGGGCCGTACAGAGCGCCGACCACGATCAGGACCAGCGGCGCCACCGTGATCCGGACATTGCCGATCGGGATGGTGGCCCACATGGACAGTACGAAGTACAGGGCCGTGCAGACACCTGTGGTGGCGAGGCGGACGAGCTGCGTGTGCTTTTTTGAAATGACGGACATAAAAAACCCTCCTTCCCCGTTCTGGCTGCGGAAAGGAGTACGGTCCTTCCCTGTCACGAAGCGGGATGCGGAAACCGGACCGCGAGAAGACTCTTCGTCCGGTGCGCAACTCCCTGTCGCACCGGCACTTCACGCCCGGATTCCTACTCTTGTGCAGTGAGCCCATTATAGTCTTTTCCATACGTATTGTCAAGTATTCCGGCTTTTGAACCTTGTATTTTGCGGGCCCCGGTGCTATACTGGAAGAAGAGTTTCGGCAAGGGGGTACGGATATGGTTTTTGCGGATCTGCTCTTCATATTCCTGTTCCTGACCCTGTGCCTCATTCTCAGCACGGCGATGCCCACCAACCGGTCCAAGAACGTCGTGCTGCTCGTTTTTTCACTGGTCTTCTACGCCTGGAGCGGACCCTGGCTTCTGATCCTTTTGTGCGGCATGACGCTGGTCTGCTACCTGGGAGCTTTGCGGATTGAAGCGGTCCGACCGGCACCCTCGCCGGACGGCGCGCCTGCACCCGGTTCCGCCCCGGATCCGTCGCGGAAGGTGATGCGGCTGACGCTGATCCTCACCCTGGTCATCTGCCTGGGCACCCTGGCCTTCTTCAAATACACCTCGTTTTTGTGCGGTGAGATGAACCGTCTGTT
>JAFYHA010000119.1 GCA_017539425.1 Clostridia bacterium | reverse complement strand
TGATTTCATTGTACCAAACTGACCGACAGGGGTCAACAGATTCTCTCCGAAAATGAGGTGTTTGACAAAGAATGGCTGTAAGTTGTATAATTGAAACGGTTGCCTTTCATCCCATGACTGAAGTCACGGGTGTTCCCGGCAAGCATAATGTAAGAAAACAAACTCCTGGAGGAACTCTTTATGAAAAAGATTCTCTGCATCGGCAGCATCACCGTGGACATCGTGATCCGTCCGGTCAATGCCCTGCCGGCTCCCGGCACCCTGGTCGCCGTGGATTCCCTGTCCACCCATGTGGGCGGCTGCGCCTCGAACGCGGCTGCGGACCTGGCCAAGCTGGGCGTGCCCGTCGTCATGTCCGCCCTGGTCGGCGATGACATGATGGGCGATTTCTTCAAGAAAACCATTTCCTCGTACGGTGTGGACATCAAGGGCGTCATGACCTCGGACAAGGTCGGCACGACCGTTTCCACCGTGCTCATCAGTGAAGACGGCGAGCGCTCCTTCCTGTACAACCCGGCTTCCGCCGCGGCGTTCACGGATACGGACATCCCCGACGAGCTGCTCCAGGAATGCGACATCGTCTTCATCGGCGGCGCCCTGCTCCTGTCCTCCTTTGACGGGGCTCCCGCGGCCCGCGTGATGAAACGCGCCCGCGAGCTCGGCAAGATCACGGTCATGGATACCGCCTGGGACTTCGACGACATCTGGCTGCCCAAGATCCGGGAAGTCCTGCCCTATCTGGACTACTTCATTCCTTCCGTCGAGGAAGCGGAGAAGCTGACCGGCGAGACCGAACCCGAAAAGATCGCGGACAAGCTGCACGATCTGGGCTCCACCCACATTGCCGTCAAGGTCGGCAAACGCGGTGCCATGATCTGCCCGGTCAAGGGTCAGTATGAATATCTCCCCACCTATTCGGGCATCAAGCGCGTGGATACCACCGGTGCCGGCGACTCCTTCTGCGCGGGCTTCCTGACCGGTCTCGCCAATGACTGGGATATGAAGCGCAGCGCCCAGTTCGGCAACGCCGTGGCTTCCCACTGCATCCAGGCCATCGGCGCGTCCACAGCCATTCCTCCCATGCCCGACGTGCTGAAATTCATGGAAACCCATACCCCGGGCTAGTTTCCGGATTTTTGCAAACGGCTGTCTTCAGGCAGCCGTTTTTTGTGAGGTGACACCTATGGAACGCAACTGTACCCTTATGGCCGGGCGCCAACTGGCCGAAGCCCTCCGGCTCCTCAGGGAGAAGCCGGAGACCTCCTCTCTCATCGAGCGGACCTTCCTTCTGGACGAAGCCTACCGGAAATACAAGGACCTTCCCCAACCCCTGATCCAGGGCAAGGGTCTGCTCTACACCGTCAGACGCTGCTGCCTGCCTGTTTCTCCGGACGATCTTCTGCTCGGTCGCTACGACGACCATGTGCCCACAAAGAAGGAAGAGGCCCGTTTTTCGGAGATTCTTTCATCCGGACGCCTGTACGCCAACGAGATCACGATGCGGAACGGAGGACATTTCACGATGGACTTCGAGAGCGCCTGCGACCTCGGCATCCCCGATATGCTCCGCATGGCGCTGCAGAACGTGCGCCGGGCCAAATCCGAGCCTGAACGGATCCACGCAAGAGGCATGGTCCTGTGCTATCAGGCGGTCCTGACCTATATCCGTCGGTACCGGGATGCCTCGGCCGCGCTCGGGCGGACCGAACTCTGCGACGTGTGCGATACCCTTCTTCTGCGGGCTCCCGGCACGTTCCGGGAAGCCCTGCAGCTGTGCGTCTTCATCTTCACGGTGGCCATGATCTATGCCGGCGCCCGGGTCTGCTGCCTCAATTTCGGACGCATGGACCGGTTCCTTCTGCGCTACTACCGGCAGGACCTGCGTAACGGCGTTCTCACCCGTGCGAAAGCCCGCGCGCTCCTCACGGATTTCTACTGCAAATGCTCCCTGCACCTGGGACGCGGCGAGCACCAGATGGGCAACCCGGCCCTGGGCGGGCATTTCACCGGATGGGACCGCAATCCCGTGTTCGATTCCCCGACCTACATCACGCTGGGCGGACGCCAGTACGGAAAAGCATCCGCCGGAAATGCCCTTACGCACCTGATGCTGGACTGCCTGCACCCCGGACTCAAGAATCCCGTGATCGTCTTCCGGTATACCAAACGGCTCTCCGAAGGTACCAAGACCCTGCTCTTCGAGAAGATGGCGCAGGGCGCTTCCATCCTTCTGTACAATGACGAGGTCCTTCTGCCCGCCTATCTGAACCTGCCCATCGACCGGAAGACCGCCTACGACTACTCCATCCATCCCTGCAACTGGGCCGACCTCGGGACCAGGGGCGTGATCGTCGGATGGGTCGGTGGCATCATCCCGCACAGGATCCTGGACGTTCTGAAAGAGGCCAAGGACTGTCCGGACATGGATACCCTGTACCGCCTGTTCGCGGACAACTTCCGGGAGAGCCTGCGGAAGCCGTTCGCGGACTACCGGGCCTACTGGAGAGAACACACGCCAGGTCCCAACGGTATACTGGCCTTTCAGGACTGCTTTGCCGCGGACTGCCTGCGGACCAACCGCGGGATGTC
The DNA here is from genome assembly GCA_017539425.1 of Clostridia bacterium. GTDB lineage: Bacteria > Bacillota > Clostridia > Oscillospirales > CAG-272 > RUG14240. The sequence continues at coordinate 735 of JAFYHA010000119.1, read as the reverse complement.
CGACGGAGGCGCCCCGTATCCGGCATACTACGCCCTGCTCCGGAACATCGGCACGGCTGCCGATATGATGGCCTCCATCGAGCAGCTGGTCTATACGGACAGGATCTGCACGCTGGAGGAGCTGCTAAGTGCCTGCGAGAGCAACTTCGGCAGTCGTCCGGACCTTCTCCGCGCCGCCCGCAGAGCTCCGAAATACGGTCGTGACGACGACCGTGCGGACAGGCATGCCGTACGTCTGTGCACGCTCATGCTGGACATTCTGGACGAGATGTCCCGGAATGAAAAAGGCGAGCAGGACGTGCTCACCCTCAACGTGACGATCAACGACATGAACCACATCCCGAACGGATACGACACCGGCGCGACACCGGACGGACGGCTCAAGGGCGAACCGCTCAGTGAGAACCTGTCCCCTTCTCAAGGCTGTTCCGGAGAGACCACCGCGCTTCTCAACTCGGTGTCCAAACTTCCGTTTACCCGGATGCATTCGGGCGCGCTCAATCTGCGCCTGCGTCCGGACATGCTGAAGGATGCCGACGGCCATTCCCTGCTCCGGGTCCTTCTGGAGACCTATTTTGCCAAAGGCGGTATGCAGGTCCAGTTGTCCATAGCGGACACCGCGACGCTCCGGGACGCACAGGTCTGCCCGGAATGCTACAAGGATCTCACCGTCCGCATCACGGGCTACAGCGCCATCTTCGTGGATATGTCCCGCAACGCACAGGACGAGCTCAT
>JAFYHA010000118.1 GCA_017539425.1 Clostridia bacterium | reverse complement strand
TTGCGTCTGGCACACTGTTTTCCTTTACCCAAAAGGTGTCTGTTTAATGCGCGACCACAGAGCTGCAGATTAGGACAACGTCCGCAGGTGTGATGACTGGGATAACGTAGTCTGATAACCAGACTGAGGGTAGCCAAGCCGGACTTACAGTTTTACTGCAAGGCCCCGCTTCAAAATCCATTAGGATTTAAGCGGTGGGTGCTTGACATCACTTGTCTCCTCTTCTGTCGGCTGTCAATTTTTCATAGAGCTTGGTGATCCGCCGCTCAGCCTCGTCGGTCCTCAAACGGTCTACGGCATAGGCCTTGCGCAGAAGGTCACCCGGAATGTATGGATCAAATTTATCAAATACGGGTGTTTCGGACGGGCTGACCAGCTGGAACGGGTCGATGCCGGCGTGCGCGGTCTCCATCAGCCGGGTCGCGAAGGTGGCCGGGTCTCCGTTCTCCATTCGGAAGGTCATATAGCAGCAGCCCTGGAATTCCAGATTGCTGATCCCCAGGTCCTTGGCGTGCAGCTGGATGGTTTTCCGCAGGGTGCGGAAGGAACGGGTGCCGAGCCATGGGAACAGACAGTAGCTGTATCCGCCGAGATGGATGAGCATGGATTTGTCCATGCCGGTGTTGCGCGCGGTCCGCCTGGCTTTTTCCAGCCGTTTCTGCGCATTGGGCTGCAGGTAGGGATAGACGGTATCCTCGCACAGGACCTGCCACATGCGTTCCAGGATCCGGGTATGGATCTCTCCGAAATCACCGGGCCAGCTGATCTCCATCTTCCCTTCCACGCTCTTTACGTAGATGAGCTTGTTCTGGACATCCAGTTCCTCGACCTCCCAGACACGTCCCGCGAGAGCGAACCGGTCTCCGGCCGGAACCGGATTGGAGATGGTCCCGATCTCGTCCGAACCGCAGCGGACGGTGAAGTCCGTCGAATCCTTGAAGACCGCGTAAAATCTGAAATTGTTCAGCAGTTTCTCACCCTTGAGTCCTATGATCAGGGTCTTTTCCGGGGTGAGTTCCAGATAGTCGTTCTGGACCATGGAAACCAGGAGCGAACGGTAGTCCTCTTTTTCCACACGCACGAATGGCGGAAGGGAGAGCACTCTCTCGGCGAGCTGACGGGTAGGCAGTTCACCGGCCGAACCCAGAATGCTGAGCGTCTGGTGGAAGAGCAGGCTCATCGGCATACTCTTGAAAGACGGCGGTTCAATGAAGCGGTCCTCGATATACAGTTGGATGACCGCTATCCCCCTGAGCAGATTCCAGGGAATGAGGTCCGGCAAAGGCGTGTTGGGGAGTTCGTTCTCCTCCCGGAAGACCATGACCATTTCAGGAGGAGCGCCTCGCCGCCCGGAGCGCCCGAGCCTCTGCAGGAAACTGGAGACCGAATTGGGAGCTTCGCTCTGGAGGACACGCTCCAGCTTTCCGATGTCGATACCCAGCTCCATGGTGACGGTGGCGCAGGTGACGGCCTGGATCTCGTCATTCTTCATCTTGAGTTCGGCTTCTTCACGGATGGATGCGGAAAGGTTGCCGTGATGGATCAGAAAGACGTCCGGATCATTCCGCATACGGGCGATCTGACGGAACGTGGCGGTCAGGTATTCGGTCTCTTCCCTGGAATTGGAAAAGACCAGGGCACGGGACTTGTGGACGCAGTCATACATATACTCGTATCCGGCATCCATCAGATAGGACGCGGAAGAGTCCTTTTCATTGGTCTCCCCTTCACCGGTCTGGTTCTTTTCCAGATTCTGGATATAGAACTGCTCCAGGGCGAGTTTCCAGTGCAGAGACTGGGGAGGATAGGCAGGAATGTCCGTCTTGCGCGGACTTCCGGCGCTGAACCAGGCGGCTGTCTGTTCCGGAGCGCCTACTGTCGCGGAGAGCGCGATCCGCCTCGGGCTGTGCCCGATGAGGCGGTCCAGACGGTTGAGCTGGCAGATGATCTGGTTTCCCCGGTCCGTGCCGGTCAGGATATGGACTTCGTCCAGAATGATATAACGAAGGTCCGAGAACAGTCTCGGGATCTCGTTGGGACGGCGCAACAGCATCGCCTCCAGAGACTCGGGGGTGATCTGCAGTATGCCCTCCGGTTTCAGAATGAGCGCATTCTTATGGGAAGCCGTAACGTCCCCGTGCCAGTGCGTGACCCGGATACCGGATTCGTCCAGCAGGTCCTGCAGACGGTCGAACTGGTCGTTGATCAGGGCCTTGAGCGGCGCGATGTACAGAACGCCAACGGATCCGGCCGGGCGGGTGCACAGATCGCTCAGGATCGGGAAAAAGGCGGCCTCGGTCTTCCCGCTGGCCGTGGAGGAGGTCAGGAGGAGATTGTGGTCGGTCTCGAACAGGGTGCGGGCGGCCGCTACCTGGACGGCGCGCAGTTCCTGCCACCCGTGTTCGTAGATGTAGTTGCGGACAAAGTCCGGAAACAGTGAAAAGATGCGGTCGGATTCGGTCATGGTCAGAAGATGAGGTCCGCGGGGTCGAATGCGGACAGATCGTTTGCCGGAACGGCGCTTTCGGCTTCCGCGTTAGGAGCCGGGGTGAGGTGGATGGCGGAGGCGGCGATACTTTCGTATGTGCTGTCCGGATTCTGCATGAGCAGGTTAAGAATGGTCAGGTAATCCCTGAGGATCTCGCGGGGCGTGATGAGCATATTGGCCCCTGCCCGTTCCAGACAGACGTTCAGGAAGGCGGACATATCCGATTCGCTCAGACGGGGTTTCCAGGCGTATTGCTGTTCATAGAGGCTGTTCACCCGCTGCAGAAGCGCAAACAGTTCGTCGTCGCTGAGGCGGCGGATCCGGATGACCGGGCCTATGAGGTTGACGAACTGGTCTGAATTGAACCGGCTGTCGCACAGACGGCTGCGGAGCGCCTCATAGGAGAAAAGCCCTCTCCGGGTATCCTCCAGAAACTGAGGTGTGCCGCCCAGTACGATACCCAGGCCGGGAGCTTTTCCCTGAAGGGTATCGTTGAACATGGACAGGATCTTTTCGTAATTGTTCTCGCGGGTGACCCGGTGGGCGATCTTGTACAGATTCACACACTCATCAATGAAAATGACCAGGCCGCGGTAGCCCATCAGTCGGACCGTTTCCGCCCAGAGCTTGATGAAGCCGTACCAGTTCTCGTCCGTGATGATCTGGGAGACCGTAAAGCCCAGGGCCCGTTTGGCCTCGGTCCTTGTGGTGAACTCCCCGCGCAGCCATTGCAGGCAGGCGGTGCGCAGATCGTTGTTCTCTTGAGTCTGGGCGCGGTAGTACTCGGTTACGACTTTTGCAAAGTCAAATCCGCCGACCTGGTTTTCCAGGGCCTGCAGGGATCTCGTGACCTGAAGCAGCAGAGCCCGTTCGTCGGGTTCTGTCCCCTGCTCCAGAAGGGCGGTCTTCAGACCGTCCACCCATCGCATCAGGATACCGGACAGCGCTCCTCCGTCCGGGCAGGTCTTGGACCCCAGATTGCGCAGCAGTTCCCGGTAGGTGGCGACACCGGTCCCGTTGGTCCCGTACAGTCTCCGCTCCGGGGAGAGGTCCGCGTCCGCGGTTATGAAATTGTTGTCCAGAGCATAACCCCGGATCAGCTGGATCAGGAAGCTCTTGCCGCTTCCGTACGGGCCTATGAGGAACCGCAGGGTGCCGTTTCCTTCATTGACCGATTCCAGGTCCTTGAGAAGCGCGGCGATCTCGTTCTTGCGGCCGATGGCCAGATACGGGGCGCCCGAACGCGGGACGACACCGGCCGATACGCTGGTCAGAAGATTGGATAGGATCCGTTTGGGAACTTTGTGTGTGAGTTCAGGCATGATTGCTCCTATGTGCCCGGCTGATACCATTCGTCCAGATAATCCGGTACGACGGCATAGGATCCGGGTCCTTCGCTTTCAATAATGATGTCTTCAAGGGTCGAAAGAGCCAGTTCGTTGGCTTCGTTGACCACAGAATCGGGCAGGACGCCCTGTTTTTCGCACAGGGTCCTGAACCGCGCGGAACCGCCTTCGCAAAGTGCGGCGCACAACGGGTAGAGGCCGGCCTTGTGCAACAGATCGTAGAGGGACCCTGGGGCCTCGGTTTCCGGCCCTGTCCCGGCAGGGGCCGCGGGCACGAAAGAGGATCCGTCAGGCGTTTCTTCGGTGACCTCCCCGTCCAGTGCTTCCACCAGACGTTCGGTGGTTTTCCAGGACTCGTTCTCGATCTTCCGCGCGTTTTCCGCGGAGAGGGGTGTGTACGGAAGTTCATATTTTCCGGCATAGTCCACTCCGTCGCCGGACTTGTCGTCGTTCCGCTTGAGCCGGTTTCGCTCAGCACTGCCGCTGAGTTTCTTGGTCAGTTCGGAAAAATACATATTCATGACCGACGAAACCGACGGATCCAGCTTGCCCGAGGCCAGTCTGGACGGAAGATTGAGCAGTGTCCGGATTCCGTTTTCCGTATGCCGGAACATCAGTGTGATCTGTTCCCTGAGTGAGGTCAGGTTGCGCAAGGAAATGTAACTGATCTTGAGGCGTCTCTTGACCGAGGACGAGCAGATGGCGCCGGGGAACGCATCCCTTTCCAGGACGGAAGGGACGGCCCGTTCCCTAAGCAGCCGGAACAGCGCCGGAATACCGGACGCGCAGGCCGGAAGGAAGTAGCGGTCATAGAAGGCCGCATAGTCAGTCCGGTCATTGGATTTTTGGTAGTACATGCTCTTGCGGTAGTCGTATTTCGAATAGTTCTGAAGGATCCGTACGGCCGTGAGCGGGTGCGTTCCCGAATCCAGGAAGAACTCCGGTATTTCCACTTTCTCAAACAGTTCCGGGGTTTCAAGAATGCAGGCGCAGGCTTCAGGGACCGGCTGGCCGGTGATCAGGCACAGGTCCATGATCCAGTCCGGCATAAAAGAGTCCAGCCTCGGACAGCGTTCCCGGTATGCGGTCCAGACCGAGCACAGCTCACACAGCGTCTGTTCGGGGGGCTGAACGTCCATCAGGTTGATCAGCTCGTAGCCGAACAGGAGAAGATAGGAATAATCCGTATCCGGATATCTTCCCCTCCGGAATTCGTCACGCCAGAAGAAGTACCAGTCCCTCTGGGAGGTGGACAGCTGCATGTATTGAGGCAGAAACGAAAAGTAGGGCATACGTGGGCATTCCTGACCCGTCCAGGTCCGGAACCGCAGCGCCTGCTGGCGGAAATCGTCATAGAAGTGATATTTCTGGTTGAGGCGGGAGACCTGTGCGGACAGAATGAGGGGCTGTGTCCCGGAACGGACGGTCTCCGGTACAGACGGAGGCGTCTCATCCGGTCTTGGCGGGATCGGAGGCTGAGGAGGTACAGGAAGCGGTTCCACAGTGACGGAACCCGCCTCCGGATGCGAAGGGACGGAAGCCATACGGATGTCGGCAAGGGACAATGCGGAACCATCCCGGTTACCGGCCGGACGGTCCGGCCTGCGGATGTCTTTCGACAGGTCCCAGAACTGATCCGGGTCCGGATTCTGCTGTTTTTCCACCGTGATCACCTCCCCCCCGGTAAATATCCATTTTACCATACCCTTTTAAAATAGTAAATAGAAAAACCGCGCCGCCGGAAGATTTTTTGCAAGGTTTTTGACTGCGGACTCCCGGGCTGCCGGAAGGCAGGACCGAGTATCCCGGAACTGAAACTCTCAGTTGACAAAAAAGTGACAGGACTTTCTGTTGAAAGCCCTGTCAGGGAATGGAAATGTCTGAGGATCCCGGTCAGGTCGAGGTTCCGAGAAGCCCGATTTCCGCAGCGTGATCCCGGAGACCCCGAATACAGATCCCGGCGACTTCCTCAAGATCCATCCCGAGCATGTCGCACCCTTTCCGGATCAGGTCCCGGTTGCATCTGGCCGCAAATTTCAGGTCCTTGAACTTCTTGAGAAAACTGGGAACTTCCAGATCCCGGATCCCGTTCGGACGCATGCGGGCGCAGGCCTGGATGATACCGGTCAGTTCGTCAACCGTGAAAAGACTCTTTTCCATATTGGAAAGCGGTTCCACGTCCGTACAGATCCCGTATCCGTGGCTGAGTATCGCGCGGACATCCTCTGCCGGGACGCCGGCCTCAAGAAGAGGCTGCTCGGTGTGACGGAGATGCTCGTCCGGAAAGCGTTCGAAATCGTAATCGTGAAGATAGCCTACGGCCATCCAGTGTTCCCGGTCATCTCCGAAATGGTCGGCCATGGCTCCCATCGCATACATGACGTTCTTGGCGTGGAGTCTAAGATGGTCTGACGTGACCTGGGAATCGTTCAACCGTCTGGCAAATTCAAGCGTGAGCATAGAGACCTCCGCAGAAGATGAAGGATATGGAGGTTCAGACGTGGGCGGCAACCCAGTCCAGCAGTTCCTTCTTGACCTGGTCGCAGTCGGTCTCGTTCAGGACCTCATGACGGTCCGTGGGCCAGAGCTTCAGAGTGACGTCGGTGTGACCGGTCTTCTTAAGGCCCTCGCAGACTTCGCGCGGACCCTTGCCGTACGCTCCGACCGGATCTTCTTCGCCTGAAACGATGTATACCGGAAGGGCGGACGGAATCCCGTTATAGAAATCCTTTGAGTTGGATTTCCCGACCAGGTTGAGGAGGTCTTGGATCGCCGGTACCGTGAACATATAGTTGGTCAGTGGATCCCCGAGATAGGAGTTCTGAATGTCCGGATCCTTGGTCAGCCATTCGGTAGGGGTTCTCTTCTCTGTCCGGTCGTTGTAGGAACCGAACATGAGTTTGTCGATCATAGGCGAACGGTGGGTATCGCCCTTGAACAGGCGGATGAGGGAGGCCGTCATTTTGCCGGCGCCGAGGGCAGGGTTCTTTCCTCCGGTTCCCATGATCACGAGTCCGGTCAGGTCTTCAGGGTGCCTGTATCCGTAGATCCGGACCACAAAGGATCCCATGCTGTGCCCCATCAGGACGCGGCCGGAAAAGCCGTACTTTTCCTTTACAAACCGATAAACCGTTCCGACGTCCTCCACCAGCAGGTCGTCTCCCCCTTTTTTGGCAATGAACCCCAGCTCTTCGGGCGATGCCGCCGTCCGGCCGTGCCCGAGGTGATCGTGTCCGAAACAGAGAAAACCGCGTTCGGCAGCCTCACGCATGAACGCGTCATAGCGTCCGATGTATTCCGTCATACCGTGCACAACCTGCAAGACACCGGAAAAAGGGGCTTCGGGCTCATAGACCTTGACATATAGGGAGTGGATCCCGTCACGGGACGGGGTGTTCAGTTCGAGAATCTTGACAGTGCTCATTTCGGTTTCCTCCGTTTCCGCCGGTTCGGGTGAACCGATCCGGTTTCTATCTCTACAATACAAAAAAATCAGCGAAAATGCAAGTGGTATGACCGGATTTGTGAATTCAGGATTACGTCATCGGAAAAAAGGCGGCTTTTGACCAATATTTTGTCGTGTATGGTTGCCATATGGCAAAAAGTAGTTTATAATAACAAAATAGAGTATTATAGAGGAGCTGGACCACCGATGCCCGCGGTGCGGTGTGTCCTGCAGCGTACAACAATGAGAGTTAAAGCCTTGATTCTATTAGCCATTTTGATTGTACCCCTGGCCCTGGGTCTTGCCTTCCCTGCCGGAGCGACGTCCTACATGAGCGACAAGACGGAGATTCCGGTAGATCTGGAGGTTTCCGGCGCCGAAGCCCTGTGCCAGACCGAAGACGGTTACGTCTGGATCGCGCAGTATTCCGGACTGACCCGGTATGATTCCAAGGAATTCGTGACATTCAAGAGCTTTGAGTACGAAGGAGAGAATTATTCGGTCATCAACGTCCGCGCACTGCAGACCAAGAACAATATCCTGTATATTGCCACCAATGAAAAGGTATACCGGTATCTGGACCATCATTTTGAACCGCTCAAGGTCGAGACCGGCGTGATCCGGGATCTCATACTGGATGAGAAGAACGACCTGCTGTATATCTCGACCGAGGGAACAGGCTGCGTCATATACGACCTGACAAGCGGTCGGTCCAGCACCCTTCCGGGTACGGACAAGCGGAGCGTGTTCGACGTGGCCCTGGATCCGGTAAGGAATAATTACTTTTACCAGATGGAAGACGGCGTGTACGACAATGCAGGCAAGCATATCCTGCCTTATCCCAGACTCCTGGATATCTACACATACGGAAACATCTTGTTCATGGCCGAGGATACCGGTATCATTCACCGCTACAATATGCAGACCGGCACCATGCTTGAGGATATCGTCGTTCCCGATCAGGTCAACAAGATGCTTTATTCGGCAGAACAGGATATCCTGTTCGTGGCCTGCGAGAAGAACGGGATCTACTGTATCGATTTCAGCAGCGGCGACCCGGTCATGACGCAGGCCGGTGACCTGGACAACCAGAGCCAGATCGTAGACCTGATGATCGACTATCAGGGCAACCTGTGGGTGGCGTCCCACTACATAGGTGCCTCCGGGGTGTCCGTCATCACCCAGAACGCGCTCTTTGAGCTGCTCTATGACGATCCGGTCTGGCAGACCCTGAACGCTCCTCCCGCCTTTGACCGGAACGTTTATGCCGTTGAAAAGCACGGCAACATCATGTATATCGTCTCCGCCACGGCCATCCATATGTATGATATGAACCAGGGCAGGATCGTTACGGACAATCCCGTCATGCAGGCCCTTCAGGATTACGCAGACGCCAAAACCGCGGAGGGACGTGAGGCCGGCAAGGAGAACTACACGTTCACGTTTGCCCCCAAGGACGTGGAACTGTTCAACGGAAAGATCTATTTCGCCGTGTCCAGTATCGGACTGGTCGAATACGATCCGGGCACGCAGAATGTCGTGCTCTACGATACGGAGTACATCGGGTCCCATACCGACAAGCTGGTCGGCGACCCCGATCTGTCCATCACACATACGGTCCGTTCCCTGCGGGCGTTTGACGGCTTCCTGGCCATGGGAACGCAGCGCGCCCTGATGAAGTTTGACGGTTCACGCTTCTCGGTTATGAATATTGGTTCCAATGTCCTGTACATCAACAAGGACAAGGACGGAAACATCCTCTTTGACAAGACCCAGGGCATCTTCCGGGTCGACAAGGACTTTACCGAAGCAACCGAGATTCCGACGATCAAGACCATCACCGGAAACCGTCTGAAATTCCTGGTCGACGGCGATTGGCTCTACTACACCCTGAACAGCCGGCTGTTCCGGCTGAATACTACCGAGGAGAATCCTTCGTCACAGGAAATCTCCATTCCCTACATCAAGGGTTCCATTGTGGAACTGGCCAAGGTCCGGTATACGGACAAGCACGGAGCCGAACAGTACAAATACGTGATCGGCAGCCAGACGCAGGTCTACGTCACGGGTTCCCTGGACGGTGACAGACTGGACGATTACGAGTTTTACGACTCCACGAACGGGTTACAGACCATCATTGCCAATACGTCCGGCTTTTATGATGAGGATGAGCAAAAGTACTATCTGCAGTCCACGAATGGGATCTTTGTCTATAATTTCAATGAGACCCGGGGTACCACGATACCGGTCAGGATCCTGGTTTCCTCCGTGGATCTGGACGGAACCGGTTTTTACGGAAATCAGATCCAGATCAATAAAGACGTATACCGTGTTTCCTTCAATCTTTCCGTGTTCGGATTCAAGCCGAGCAAGGGATATACCATTTACTATAAGCTGGACGGGATCGACAACGATTACATTGCGGTATCTGACAAGACCAGGACTCTGTTCTATACCAACCTGAACGGCGGCGAATATACGTTTCATGTCTACGCTGAGGACGAGTTCGGCCAGGCGTCGAATACGGTCTCCATAAGTCTGGTCAAGGAAAAGCACATCTATGAGCAATGGTGGTTCTGGGTGATCATCGGCATTCTGGCGGTCGCCGTCATCGTCCTGCTCAACATCCTGATCATCCGAATCAAGACCAAGCAGTCCCTGAAGCGTCAGCTGGAATACAAGAACATCACCGTCGAATCCATCCAGGCGATCGCCCGGACGATCGACGCCAAGGACGAATACACGAACGGCCATTCGATCCGCGTCGGCTACTATTCCAAGATCATTGCGGAGAACCTGGGTATGTCCTCCGATGAAGTGGACAACATCTACTACATCGCATTGCTCCATGACATCGGAAAGATCGCCATCCCGGACAGCATCCTGAACAAACCCGGCAGGCTCACCGAGGAAGAATTCGCCGTGATGAAGAGCCATACGACAAGGGGCGCCCGCATCCTGCAGGGCATCTCCACCATTCCGCATATCATCGAGGGAGCCAAATCCCATCATGAGAAATATGACGGAACCGGATATCCGGAGGGACTCAAAGGAGAAAACATCCCTTATGTGGCCCGGATCATAGGCTGCGCGGACTGCTTTGACGCCATGGCATCAAAGCGGGTCTATAAAGCCCCCTTCAACCTAGATACGATCATTGCCGAATTCCGGCGCTGCTCCGGGACACAGTTCGATCCGCAGATCGCCAAGGTGGTGGTCATGCTGATGGAAACCGGAAAGCTTAAGCCTTATGCCGCTGAGAACACCTACCTTGGAAGCGACGGTAAGACCCACCGGATCACCGAGGACGACAACCCGCAAGAGACCAATTCATAGACGGGATCGGTCAGAGCATAATGGAAGCCCCGTGCGAAATCGTTCGCACGGGGCTTCCTGATCGGTAAGAAGGCTTTTGCCTTGGATAGCATTACTTTTCCTTGAACCGTTCCGCGGGAATCGCGAAGGGCGCTTCGTAGATCCAAGCTTCTTCCACGGTATAGTTTCCGGATGTTTCAATAGGCAGATTCGAGGCGATGAGGGTGGACGAAGTCCCGGAAGACGGGACGTTCCGGTAGCCGGCCTGGAAGGTGCCTGAGGAATCGGTATGATCGATCCGGTACGGAACCTGTTCAAGTCCGTTGCACCATCCTCCCAGCATCAGGTGAAGCCGGTTTCCTTTGATCATGGCGTCCGTATTCCCGTCTGCGCAGATCCCGGAACCGCAGAGGATCACACAGTTTTCCGGTGTGTAATTATTGCAGACGCTTCCCCCGAACACCCGGTCGGTCTGGCCGATCAGGGTCCAGGGCTGGGTCGACATCGTGATCGCCACATGGGTATGCGCCAGCCAGGATGTCCACAGCGAGTTTTCATACATGACGCAGCCCGTGAAATTGGCCGGGTTTTCCGGAATGTTCAGTGTGGTTCCCTTCAGATAGGCGTCGTTCCAGTTGATGTTGTTGCTTTCGAAATCCAGCATCGCATAGGATGAATTACCGGCCTGGATGATGGTGTTGCATCGGACGATCGAATTCTGGGCTCGCAGATACGTGGAAGCATTCGGTTCGTTTTCAATATGGGTGATGTACCGGAACAGGGCCAGCGCCGCGTCGGTAGCGTCCACGATCCGGTTATATTCCACGATACCGTCCGTGCCCATGGAACGGATTCCGTCGGTCCAGGTCCGGTTGTGGTCGGAACTGTAACAGGTGACCAGGTTGTAACCGACGTAGTTGAATTCGGTGCCCACCAGAACGTTGAGCGTATAGGTGCATCCGGCGTCGCTGCACCGGCAGTGCGCCAGAGTTCCGCCGTTGCCGGTCATGACGATATTGCTGCCGGCAATCCGTTCATCCGTGTACCTGAAATTGCCGTCTACGAACACGTTTTCGATTCGGGCACCGGTCAGGACGTGGACCATGTCGGAATCCGGGGCACCGGTCCGGATCAGTCTGGCCATCCGAACATAATGATCCGGGCTGCCTTTGGTCGTAAGACTTCCCTTTTCCGGAATCTCGACCGTACGGTCCACCAGGACCAGCGTGCCGGGATCCAGTTCCACATGCTTGTCCCGGTTCAGCATGGTCTGCAGTTGTGAAGCGGTAAGAACCGTTGCGCCCGTATAACCGGTGCGGTTGTTGGCATACCAGTAATAGGGACCCTGCCGGATCCTGTCCAACAGATTCCCGAATTCCTCGCTAAGGCAAAGGGATTGCGCAAACGAGGCGGCATCCTCGAATCCGGGATCGTTCAGTTCCGCTTCGGTGGGATCCCGTGACAGGACGGCGCGGTAGACCGTGAAAACGGATTCCGGGCGGCTAAGGCCAAGATCCTGATACTCCCGGCCTGAAAAGAGCGAAAAGGCCAGCCCGGATAGGGTATCGCGGCTGAATCCGTCCTGTTCGATCCGCTCAGTATAGGCCTTGTATTCTTCGGGAGTGGGAGTCCTCGACAGTCCTTCCGTAAAAAGTTTCAGGATAAACTGCGGGGCACCGCAGGATCCGTCTTTTGAAACGGTCCTGACGGGACCCAGTTCCGTCTCTGCATGGGGCGTTTCCGCAAGCGGAGGGATCCCGGGCTCAACTCCGGTTTCCGGACGGTTCTCACATCCGTTGTCCGCGTTCCGGTACTTGAGGATCCGCCCGAGGGCGGTGGCTTCGTAGTAACTTCCGGTCCGTGTCTCTCCCGACTCCAGAATCAGTTCTCCAAGAGGATAGGAGGCGGACTTAATATAGTGCAGGAACTGGTCCTTGAAGATCTCCGAGGCAAAGGCGGTGATCCGGCCGGACGTTCCAAGCACATAGGCACAGGTCTCCCGGATCGAGATGACATACGAGAGTTCATTGACCGAATCGCGGAGTGCCCGGGCCTCATCGGTCCGGACCGGCCCGAGGTAAACGGTGAAATGATCTTCGGGGGACGGCGTGTCATCGGTCTGGATGCCGACTTTCGTTCCGGTCATCCTGGCCAGAACGGACTGAAGATCTTGGGCGGCGGTCATTTCCGCGTTCAGGGCGCCCGAGGCGACGACGACGGTGACCGGTTTTTCGGTCAGATCGATCCGGACCCGTTCCATTTCTCCGGTTTCCGGATCGGAACGGGATGTATCCGCATCCGGCGCTTTCGTTTCGGTTTCGGCAGGCGCGGAGACTTGTCCGCAGGACGTGAAATGCATCGTAACTCCCAGGCACATACAGGCCATTATCAGAACGGATAGGACTTTTCTCATGGGACTGCAGAAGCGGGTCATTGCGAATTCAGCGCATCCAGCATCTTGTCGATGTCGGCCTGTACCTTCTGTTCGTTGGCGGCCCACACGGAGGTCAGGTTGCGGTTCTGAGTGTACATCATATCCACGAGAGTGAACGAGAAATTGGCGAAATTGTAGATGGCGCCGATATCATATACCGTATTGGAGAAAATGTAATCCAGCATCTCAGCGGATTCCTCGTCACGGGCCACTTTCAGCTTCAGCAGTTTGTCATGGAAGGCCGGTACTACGGACCGGGAACCCTCGGCCGCATAGAGTTCCATGAAGGCCGAGACTACGGCGTCGTTCCCCTTTTCGTTCCTGGGGGTGGTCAGGATGCTCAGGAACAGAGGAGACGTGGCGGCCCGGTAAGGTTCCCAGGAATCATATTTGGGCATGGGCAGAAGACCGAAGCTGAGTTCGGTGCTCCGCATCAGTGGGGCATAATAGATCCCGCCCAGAGTGAACAGTGTGGTTCCGTTCGTAAAGATGCCGATCTCGTCCCCACCCTGCGTGTGGCAGTTATAAACGACTTTCTGATCGTAGAAGATGTCGCAAAGGCCTTCGAAGAAGTCAACCGTGTCTTCGTTATAGAAGGAGATCACGGGGAGATCCTCGCTGTCTTTGGAGGCGATCCGGACGCCGGCCACGTTCATGGAACCCGCCAGTACGTCCCGGATCATGGAGATGCCGTGAATGTCGTCATAGGCCAGCGCGGGCTGATCCGTATCCACGACCACCTGTGAAGCCAGTTCGTACATCTTCTCGAACGTCCACCGTCCCTCCGTGACCAAGGTGTAAGGAGAAGTCAGCTCATTGGAACTGACCATGTCCTTGTTGAAATACACGTTCCAGTACGTCATGTCGTCCGCGACCGTGAAATCTCCGATGACACCGTAATGCAGTCCGGCGACGGACAGGGCACTGTAGGAGGCGGAATCCCACCAGTCTGCGTCCGCGTTGAACAATGACAGGCCCCGGCGATCCAGAGAAGAGAGGAGATTGCCGGTGATGGACTGACCGTAGGCGCTGCTTCTCATCAGCCACAGGTCCACGTCCGAAGCTCCGGTCTGGACCAGATTCCGCACGGTGTTCACGGACTCATCGATATTCGGCCTCGACCGGACTTCCATCGTGATGCCGAGGTATTCCGAGATCCATTTGTCCCGTTCGAAGGCCTCCATAGACAAAGTGTCGGCCTCCATCTCCGTGACGCCGATATCCGGCACGTCGAGCGGAGCGAAGCTGGCCCATCCGGCCACCTCGATCACGATCGTTTCATTTGTGTTCCGGATCTGATCCGGAACGAACGGGTACAGGGTTTCCTCTTCGTCTTCCGAAGAAGATTCGGGTTCTGTTTCCTCTTCTTCAGTCTCCGTGTCGGGTTCGATGGAAGGATTAAAGTCCCGGCCGCATCCGAACAGCGAAAGCAGACTTGCCGTCAGCAAAATGGCGAGTATACAGGAAATCAGACGTTTGCTCATGATGTTTCCTCCAAATGGGTATTGTGAATCTTTCGGAACAGTGTTGCAGGAACGGGATCAACCGTCGAGCGGTTCAAGACGGATCTCGGTCAGTTCCCCGCCTCCGTCACAGAACCGGATCTCCAGGCGGTTCCGCTTTCCGGAACGCAGCGGAACCGTAAACGATGTCCGTTCACGGTCCGGGCTCAGATTGACGAAGGACCAGTCGGTCTCGTTGACGATCAGCTGAATATGACAAAGAGCATCTGTACGGTATCCGAAATGAAGGGATACACGGCCTCCGGTTCCACCGTCCACTTTTGTGAAGATCAGGCGTCTGTCCTTGCCAAGGACCGCGGACCCGCTTCCGGAGAGATCCGGACAGTAGGGATCGCGCAGAGCGTCCGCAGGTTTGAGGACACGGAGCACGGAATAGTCAAAAGGATCGGACTCATAAGGCAATCCCTTCTGGATCACGGTCCGAATGCTTCCGTCAGGTTCGAAGAACAGTTCGTCCACGCAGATGGAACGAAGATTCCCTCTCCCCGATATCGCGCAGTTGTGATAGAAACAGTACCAGTGCCCTTTGTATTCTACAACCGATCCGTGACTGGTATCGCTTCCGGTCGCTTCCAGGTAGACGCCACGGTGGACAAACGGCCCGAGGGGCGTCGATGCGGTCGCGTAATGCATCCGGTTGCGGCCGGGCACATTATCCGAATAGGTCAGGTAGTAGATCCCGTTCCGAAGGAAGAGATAGGGGGCCTCATGAAAATCCTCCAGTCCGTCGATCTCATAGACCTTTCCACCCTTTACGGTTTTCATGTCATCCTCCAGGATGACTGCGCGGGACATTCCGCCTCCTCCGTAATAGAGGTACGGGGTTCCGTCCGTATCCAGGAAGATGCTGGGGTCGATCATGCAGAATCCGCCTATGCCCTCGATGAAACCGAGATCCCGGTATCCGGTTCCCGGCCGGTCGCTGACGCAGACGCCGATCTTCCAGGTGTCGTTCCAGCGGCTTCCGTCCGGATGCGGATAGTAGAAATAGTATTTTCCGTCTTTGGCGGCCCGGCAGTCCGGAGCCCACATGAAGCCCCCTTCCGGGCGCCCCCACGGCAGATCATCCGAGCGCAGGATCTCGCCCTCATCCTGGAAATGCTTCATATCCTCCGTGGAATAGATATGATAGCGGTCCATACAGTCGCATCCCCTGGCGGGGTCCATATCGTGGGAGGGATAGATATACAACCGGCCGTCAAGGCCTACGGAAGCGGCGGGATCCGCCGTGTAGATGGAAGAGACAAACGGCCTTGCCTGTTCCTGCAGGGTCTTGAGGCAGTCCGGATTCGGGGTTGGGATTGGATTCGGATACATGGTGTTGACCTCCATTGATTACACGCTTTTTGAACGGATCAGCCAGGCAAAGGCGGATGCCGTGCGGATGTCTGGATCCCGGAAGTGATTCCCTTCGTTCCATACCAGGGTACAATCCGGAATCCCGGGTTTCCATAGGTCATACAGATCCCGGATCCGGTCGGCTACGGTCGCCATGACCGGATTGCGGGTCTTGTCTTCCCTGTCGCCCAGACTCAGAAAGATCCTTCCGGTCTTCGGAATCCCTCTTGAACGGCAGTACTCCGTGAATCCCGGAAACCAGACGGACGGAGAGGCGGCCGCCACTCCCGAAAACCGGTCGGTCTGATGGACCGCCCACAAGGCGAAGAGCCCGGCCAGCGAATAGCCGCCGATGAAATAGGTCCTTGAATCGTCCTTGCAGAGGGTAAGGATCCCGGATAATGTTTCGAAAGCTCCCTCACCGAAATTTTCGTTTCCGAATACGGCCGGAGCCGGCCAGGGTGAGAGATCCCGGTTCCAGTCCGGGACACGGCAAGCGATGAGCGAGAACGGTGTGGAGGACAGTTCCCGGATATGGGATACTTCCTTTTCCATGAACCCGAGGTCATGTTCGTCCACAGGCTGGATGAGGACGGTCTGTGAGTCCGACTCACCGAAAAAGTGAAAATCCATAATGGTAGCCTACGAAAAGAAAAGATGCGAAAGGTATGGCCGGTTTTCTTCCGGGGTCAGCGGGCGTTTTCGAAGATGCTTTCCACTTCGGTCACGCCAAGGGGCTTGACGCGGCACAGTCTGACAGTACCGTTCATCGTGGCATCCAGAGAAAGGGCATGCAGATCTTCCGGTGAGGGATCGACACCGAGTTCAGAGAGCGAGACCGGCATTCCGATCCCGGAAAAGAACGAGACGGTACGGCGGATCCCCTCTTCCGAAGATACGAGCGGATCGTCCGAAACGATACCCCATACCTGTCTTGCAAATCTGGAGAAACGGTCCGGGCAGTCGCGGTAAACCGCATGGGCCCAGGAGCCCCAAACCGCGCAAAGTGAAGCACCATGGGTGGCTCCGTATCGGGCGGACAGCGCATGCCCGAGTTTGTGGACCGAAAAGTCTTTCTGACGTCCGCATTCGGTCAGATTGTTGTGGGACAGCCCGGAAGCCCAGAAGAGCTCGCACATTGCGTCGTAATCGTCCGGATTATCCAAGACCTTCTTCCCGTTCCGGATGACGGTCCTGAGCAGTCCTTCCGCGATCTCATCCGTGAGTTCCGCGCGGCTGCCGGGTATGAAATAGCGTTCCATCGTATGCATCATGATATCCGCGATGCCGGCGGCCAACTGGTATCTTGGAACGGTGGCACCGAGAGCCGGGTTCAGGATGGCGAACCGGCAGCGGTTGAAATCCGTATTGATCCCGGCTTTTTTGCCGATGTCCTCATTGGTCAGGACGGCGGAATCACTGAGTTCGCTTCCTGCGGCGGGCATCGTCAGGACGGCGCCGACCGGCAAGGAGCACTCCAGAGGGACTTTCCTTGTCCAGATCTCCCAGAGATCGAGTTCCGGGTTGGCCGTTCCGTGCGCAATGGCCTTGGCCGTATCGATCGCGCTTCCTCCGCCTACGCCGATGATGAGTTCCGCGTGGAAGGAAAGGGCTTTCCGAACGCCTTCCCGGGCATGGGCCAGCGTTGGGTTCGGAGATGCGCCTCCGAACAGGCAGAATGCTACATCCGCATCCTGTAAGGACTGGGTGATCCGGTCAAGAAGCCCGCTTTTCACCACGCTTCCCTTTCCATAGACCAGCAACACCCTTTTTCCGTATTTTGAGGCGTATGTTCCCGTTTTAAGCTCTGCGGTTCTTCCGAACTCGACCTCGGTAGGCGACCAGTATCTGAAATCATCCATATCGTTTGAACTCCTTCTTGCTTCGCGCCCGGCTGACGGTGTGCGACCGGTTCATTTCATTTTGTTTATAACAATATTGTAAATGATTATAGCATTTTTCGCAACAGTTTTTTGCAATCGCCGTGTAGACCGGAACAGGTTTTTACAAGGTCTTTCTAAAGCGCGGAATCCGTATAGATATTGTGCTTCAGCAATTGCATTGAGACCTGCAGTATGCTAAAATATTAGCGTAAAAAGCAATTGCAGGCAAGGAGAATCTGTTTCATGTTTACGTTCGGTACCCAATACCTGAGAGGAGCCAGTCCGGACCCGTCGGAATGGGAAAAGGATATGATCCATATGCACGAGCTCGGATTCAATACCATCCGCATCTGGGTCGTGTGGAATGCATTCGAGCGGCGCGAGGGAGAGGTCGATACCGGTACCATCCGAAAATTTCTGGATCTGGCCGAAGCGCATGAGCTGCAAGTTGGAATCCTGTTCCATCTTCACGCTGCGCCGGCCTGGGCTATCGAAAAATACAGGGACTACTATTATGTCAACGAGAACGGCGTGGCTTTTGAACCGACCATCCGCCCCAATACCCCGTCCGGAGGATGGCCCGGCTTCTGCTTCGATTATGACGAGGTCAAGGAAGTGGAGAAACGGTTCATGACCGCCATTCTGGAAGAAACGCGCAAACACAGGAATGTCGCGTTCTATGAACCGATGAACGAACCTCACGAATGGGTCGGGAACGGCTTCTATTGCTACTGTCCGGCCAGTATCCGCAAATTCCGGACCTGGCTCGCGGAAAAATACAAGACGATGGACCGGTTCAACCGCTCCTGGGGCACATTCTATGACCGGTTCGATGAAGTCCGTCCTCCGCACTGGACCGGAGCCTTTTCCAACTATGCCGATTTCCGTCTGTTCACGATGGAGAATATCGCGCGGGAGATCGCGTTCCGGCGGGACGTGATCCGGAGCATGGACGACCGGCCGGTCATCGCCCATTCCTGGGGCGGCGGGGCCACGACCTGCGGCAATCTGGGCGGTATGGCATTCGACGACTGGAAAAACGCGGCCGTCTTTGACAAATGGGGCTACAGCGCCTTTCCGGGAAGCGCACGGGACTGCGTGTCCGTGGGATTGGGAAGCACCTCGACCCGATGTGCGGCGAACGGAAAGGAGTATTGGCAGTCCGAGCTCAATGCCGGTATGATCGGATCCGGGCTGTTCCCCGGAGGCCGGATGGACAGCCATACGTTCCGCACGCTGTCCATGGAATCCCTGTTTCAGGGCGCGCGCGGTCTTCTCTACTGGCAGTTCCGCAAAGAACGGCACGGCCCCGAATTGGGCGGTTATGCCATGACCAACTATGATGGGAGCGACACGAATCTTTCAATCGAAGCCGGACGGCTGTGCCGGGCTTTGACCGGAAACTCGGACATTTTCGAACATTCGGAACCGGCCAGGGCCGAAGTCGGGATCGTCTTCTCGATCCGTTCCTATCTGGCCAACTGGGGAGCCGGAAGAAGCGACAACAACCACTGTGTATCCAGCATGGCCGGATATTTCCGGATCTTCTGGGAGGAAAACATCCAGACGGATATCATCCACGAGGAAATGTTCGGCGATCTTTCCCAATACCGGATCATCGTCATCCCTACCCCGTTTGCGATCCATCCGAAACTGGCCAAGGCGCTGAAGGTGTTCCTTAAGAACGGCGGAACTGTGATCTCTGACCCGGCTTTCGGCTTGTTCGATGAGGATATGGTCCTCTCCGACCACGTCCCCGGCCTCGGCTTTGCCGAAGTCTTCGGATGCGAGGAACTGGACCTCCGTCGCGCGGACAGAATCCAGCTCGACGGGAAACACGATCTGGAAGGCAACGTGCATCACGAGACCTTCCGGGATCTGCGTCCGGATGTGGAGGTCCTGGCCCGCTATGTTGACGGGTCTCCGGCCATCCTGTCCCATCCTTACGGAAAGGGACGGGCCATCCTTTCCGGCGTGAACCTGGGCACGACCTATTCCCGCAATGCCGGGCTTACTGAGGACTTTGTACGTGACGGAATCAGCCGGGACAGTCATTTTTCAAAAGAAACCGTGCTGAAGGCCTCGTTTGCATCCGGAGTATCACCGAATGCCTGCTCGGTGGAAAACGTGCGCTACAGCCTGCTGCGTTCTCCGGCCGGTACGGCCTTGCTGCTCCTCAACGGCAACAGCCGGGAGGTCAGCGGAGAGATCCGAGTGCCGGATGCCTTCCAGGGTGCAGACCTGATCTACGGCGAAGCCGGGATCACACTTGAACCCGGGCGGATCGGCTTTTCGATTCCTGCCGACGAGACGGCGATCGTCCGGTTGGATTCAAAATAAACGTGTTTTGGTGTTCCTATGACTCTCAATCTAATTCTTACGGTTCTGATCCCGTTTGCCGGTACGGTACTGGGATCGGCAATGGTGTTTTTTCTCAAGGACCAGATCTCCGAGAATCTTCAGAAGATCCTGTCCGGATTTGCCGCAGGCGTCATGGTCGCGGCTTCGGTCTGGAGCCTACTGATCCCGGCACTGGAGTCCGGGGCGGACAAAGGCAAATGGGCTTCCCTCCCGGTCGCACTCGGGTTCCTGGCCGGAATCGGTTTCTTGCTCCTCCTGGATATCGTGACCCCTCACATCCATATGGACGATCAGTCGGAAGGACCGAAGAAGGGCCTGAAAAAAACCACCCGACTGATGTTCGCGGTCACGCTTCACAACATCCCGGAAGGAATGGCCGTCGGTGTGGTCTGTGCCAGCTGGCTCAGTGATAAGAACGACGTCGGGTTCGCAGCAGCGCTCATCCTCGCCATCGGGATCGCCATTCAGAACTTCCCGGAAGGCGCCATCGTCTCCATGCCCCTGCGCGCGGAAGGCATGAAAAAGAGCAAGACATTCTTCCTCGGATCCCTTTCGGGAGCCGTGGAACCGGTCGCTACTCTTCTGACACTCCTTGCGGCCAGTGCCGTCGTTACGGTCCTGCCATTTTTGCAGGCGTTTGCGGCCGGATCCATGATCTATGTGGTGATCGAAGAGCTGATCCCGGAGATGTCTCAGGGGCGGCATTCCAATGCGGGAACGATCGCGTTTGCCCTTGGATTTGTTCTGATGATGGTTCTGGATATCACGCTGGGCTGACAACCCTACAGCTAACAAAACGGACGGAGTCCTTGATCGGACTCCGCCTTTTTTTGGGTTTGCGATTGTTACAGGTTCAAGTTTCCGGAACCGGTTCACGGTAGATCTCGACCTGATCCGTAGGAGTCCGGACCTCCTGGCTTTTCCGGCGGGCTTTTACGTCATAGAGCGCGATATCCGCCTTCTTGAACAGTTCGGAATAATTTTGCTCCTTTCCGTGATACAGGGCGATCCCGATGCTGATGCTGAACGGTGTTTCAGGGTCCGGAAGCCGGACGCATTCCGCGGCTTTCCCAACAATGCTCTTGGCCGAGTTCTCTGCAGAGACCCTGTCCCCGGCATCCGGGATGAATACGATGAATTCATCACCCCCGAAACGTCCGACGATCTCACAGTTCGGAAACTACCGTATCTTATGAAGCCCCCACCTCGATGCCTTGCATAGGTGGCGGGTAGTTCACATAATACATCTAGATTACAAAGATGGAGGAGGCCGCGGCCAGTTCAATGCCCATGAAGTAAGGCTTGTCCAGCATGAAGAGAGGGGTGAGGATCAGGAAAACGATGAAGGTGGTCGCGGGAATGTCCGGATTGGCCTGCGTGATCAGGCCCCCAAGCACATACAAAAGGGATATGGAGAGATAGATGAGGAACTGCGCGACGATGGAATCCTTTTTGAGTATGAACCAGAACAG
>JAFYHA010000117.1 GCA_017539425.1 Clostridia bacterium | reverse complement strand
CACCCCGTGCTCTTTCAGGAACGCGTAAATGCGTCCGGACATATCGTCCAGTTTTGCATAGGTAATGCCTTTGGTGTGGGTCTCGTCCCACAGAATGGTGGCATGAGGATCCTGCTCGGTATAGCTCTTCAGCATATGGAGTATGGATCTTGTCGGATCGATGGTCATAATGATTCCTCCCGAAAACATAATAGCTTCAATCAAAAGTAACAATACAATTTCATTTTACCCTATATAATTCAAAAAAGCAACTCCCAGCCTCATCTTCAACCGTCATTCATGACATGGTACCTTTGTTTCAGCAAGATGATGTGTTTGTTGCCTTTGTCTCACCCGTCGTAGTCTTTTCATCCATACCGGGCGGGAGGAGCCCCTTTCCCCGGCTCAGTATACACCGGAATCCGCGGAACCATTTTCCGTTGACGATGTGCACGATCCCCTGTGCCAGCAGATAGGGAAACATCTTGCCTCCGGCCATCGTCATGGACTGGAACGTATTGTTCTCAAGGGCTCGTTTCAGGAAGATTGCTCCCTTGATCCGGTTTTCTTTTTCCGTTCCTGCAGGCATCCGGCCGGCTTTTTTCAGCTTCCGTTCCAGAACTCCGGACACAATGCGGAACAGTATCCTGCCGGTCCCGGTCCTGCGGATATCCGCAAACCGGCTCTCCATCCCGATCGGACCCGGGGCGTTCCGTTCCGGCAGGGTCAACCCGCTCAGCTTTTCAAACAAGGCATCCGTTACCAAACCGAGATCCGCGGCTCCGTAGGCCTCCTCAACCTCCTGGGAATAGGGGCTCCCGGAAGTGTCTGCGTCAATCCGTACAACGGCTGACAGTTGTACGGTCCTGCAGTCCGAACAGATCTCGAAGGTGTACTCTCCGCCTTCGGTCTCCCATCTTCCGGACCGGACATTATAATATCTGAGATCCGAATCGGAGACCGGGATCCATATCTCCCGGCTTTCACCGGAATGCAGAAAAGTCTTGCGGAACCCTCGCAGTTCCTTGACCGGCTTGAACACTCCCCGGGGAGCTTTCACATAGAGCTGGGCAATCTCCGAGCCGTCTCGGGAGCCGGTGTTTGTGATCCTGAATCCGGCCTCAAACCCCTCGCCGGTCCTTCTCACCGTGAGTCCGTCATAGGCAAACGAAGTATAGGAAAGGCCGTATCCGAACGGATACCGCACGGGGATTCCCGCGCTCAGGTAATACCGGTATCCGACGAACACACTTTCTTTGTACACTTCGGTTTCGGCTTTTGCGAAAGACTCTCCGAACGGCACGTCGGCATAGGACACAGGCCAGGTCTCCGCCAGTTTCCCGGAAGGAGACCTCAATCCGAAAAGCAGGTCATACACGGCCGTCCCGCCGTTCTGCCCGGGCAGATACATGTTCAAAATTGCCGACACACGGTCCGCAAAAGGCAGTTCCACGGGCGATCCTCCGAACAGAACGACCACGACCGGCTTCCCGGTCCGGACCATCGCATCGATCAGTTCCAGCTGGTTGCGGGGAAGTTGCATCGTCTCCCGGTCGAAACCCTCGCTTTCCGTAAGGTCAGTCTGTCCTGCGAACACGAGGATCCGGTCCGCGTTCTTCGCCTTTTCGACCGCATCGTCCACGAGATCACGGCTTGAGACTTCATCCGTCGTTTCATATCCGGGTGAATAGGCATAGAACACACCGTTACGGTCAAAAGCATCCTTCGGCGTGGTCAGGACAGACGGACGGATCATGGAACTGCCTGCGCCCTGGTAGCGCATATGCTCGAACAGTTCTCCCGTAATGAACAGGGATCCGCCTCCCGGGAGAGGAAGTGTGCCGTCATTGCTGAGCAGCACCGCACAGTCCTCCGCGATCTCGGCGGCCAGTCGGTCGTGCGCCTTCCAGTCCACGGGAATCCCTTCCGGATTGTCCCGGTACCGGAACGCCAGTTCAAGGATCCGCCTCACGGAAGCATCCAGATCGGTTTCGGGCAGGAAACCGTCCCGCACCGCTTCCTTGATCCACCTGCGGCAGATGGAGGTATCCCCGGGCATTTCCAGATCCAGACCTGCCCGGATCCCCCGTACGCGGTCGTGGGTCGCACCCCAGTCCGACATAACCGGTCCTGAATAGCCCCATTCCGATCTGAGAATTCCGGTCAGAAGCCTTTCGTTTTCCGAGCAGAACGTTCCGTTGACCTTGTTGTAGGCGCACATCAGGGAATGCGGGGATGCCTCCCGTACGATCCTTTCAAAGGCTCGCAGATACAGTTCCCGCATCGCCCGTTCATCGCAGATGCTGTCACCCAGGTTGCGGAAGTTCTCTGTGTTGTTGAGGGCAAAGTGTTTGACCGACACTCCGACGTTCCGGCTTTGCACGCCCCGGACCTCCGCGGCTCCGAGTTTTCCGGACAGAAAAGGATCTTCGGAGAAGTATTCGAAATTGCGGCCGCAAAGCGGATTGCGTTTGATGTTGACGCCCGGGCCCAGAAGGATGTCTATCCCGTAATGCAGGCACTCTTCAGCAATATATTGTCCCATTTGATACAATAATTCTTCATTCCAGCCTGAAACAAGCGCCGCAGCCGTAGGAAAACAAGTCGCAGGTTCACTGTCCGTGACCCCGTTGTCCCCGCCCTTTTTCTGCACCCGCAGTCCGTGCGGCCCGTCCGACATCCTGATGGAAGGTATTCCCAATCTCGGTATGGAACGGGTATACATGAAATCCGTTCCCTGCACAAGGTCTGCCTTTTCATCCAATGTCAGTTCGGACACGATACGATCCAAGTCCATTTATGCCTCCCGGAGTTTTTCTTCTACTCTATCGCATGCGCCTGTTTTTGTCAACCGGAACGGTGCAGAGATGAGAACCGGCAAAGAACCGGGCAGAACAGGCTAGATAGAATGCCCCGTGCGGTCTTGACTAAAACATTAAAAGTAACTATAATGTATTGAGTAATTGAAAAAAAGGAGATCCACCATGGCCTTCTATCTGGGACGAAAGGCGATCCGGAAAGTTCCGGGCACCGTGATCAAGGCGGCTCCCATTCCAAAGCCTCAGCTGATCCAGGGTTTCGGGACCCGGGACCGGGTCGGGGCGTTCTGCGAAGAATCTGGCTTTCAATCCATTCTCCTCGTCACAGATGACACGCTGTTCGGACTGGGACTGCAGGAAAAGATCGAGCAGTCGCTCAAGGATCATCATATCCGCTACAGTCTGTTCCATGACATCCATTCCGAACCGGACGTCGATATCGTCACGGCCGGACGGGAAGCGGCCGTCGCCTGCCATGCAGACTGCATCGTGGCCTTGGGCGGCGGTTCGGTACTGGACAGCAGCAAGATCATTGCGGCCGGTGCCCGCCATCCCCGCTTTCCGATCCGGCACTACCTGCACAAATTCTCCATCATCGAGGGCGGATCTCTGCCTATGGTTAACATTCCGACCACCGCGGGGACCGGTGCGGAATGCACGGTCGGAGCCGTCGTCAAGAACCGGTCCGGTACCAAAAGCGCAACCGTGCTGATCGGTCTGGACGTCGCCTGCGTGATCCTGGACGGGGAACTCCTCGTAAACGCTCCGCAGAGCGTGACGGCCTGGTGCGCGATCGATGCGCTGAGCCATGGCCTGGAAGGTCTGCTCGCGGACGTAGGCTCCACGGAGGAGGACCTGTTCAAAAGCCGGGAGTGTGTACGTCTGATCCTTAAAAACCTTCCCGTTCTGCTGGCTGATCCGAAGGATCCGGAAGCCAGGCAGGCCACCCTTCTTGCGGCCCATTACGGCGGCAACGCCATCAACACCCAGCTGGCCGGATACGTACATGCCTTCGCCCATTCGATCGGAGCGCTGTATCATATCCCGCACGGCAAGGCCATCGCCTGGTGCCTGCTCCCGGTCCTGACCGAACAGGAGTATCTGCGGTATACGGAACTGTCCGGTCTGGCCGGACACTGCGGGCTGACCGCCCCTGGGGATTCACCCGAGCAGGGCGCAGACAAACTGTTGCAGGCCCTTAAGGATCTCCTGGACCTGTGCGGACTGGAGAAGGGGTGTTCCGCGATCCGGGAAAAAGACTATCCCAGACTCACCCGCATGATCGATGCCGATTCGATCAACTACTCTCCGTCCCGGACATTTACGGACGATGAGATCCGGGTCCTGCTGGACCGTATCAGAAGGGGATATTGATTATGGCATTTACACAACAGTCGATACACGAGGCCGTCGAGGCGCAGAGATCCTTTTTCAGGACCGGCAAGACTCTGGACCTGTCCTGGCGGATCCAACAGCTGAAAAGGTTGAAACAGGCCGTCCTGGACAACCAGGATATGCTGAAGGAGGCCCTGTATGAGGACCTGGGCAAAAGTCCGGTCGAGGCCTATCTCTGCGACATCGGTCCGGTCATCGTGGAAGTCAACGAGATCCTGAAGGGAATCCGGAAATGGGCACGTCCCGAACGGCATTTCAGCGGGTTGATGTGCTTTCCCAGCACACGCACGACCGTGTACAAGATGCCTTACGGTGTCTCCCTGATCATCAGTCCGTTCAACTTTCCCGTCCTTTTGACGCTGGGCGTACTGGCCGCAAGCCTGTCCGCCGGAAACACGGCGGTCCTCAAGACCAGTTCCAAGTCCGCGGCCAGCACCAAGGCCCTGAAAAAGCTCATCTCGGATCTGTATCCGGAAAACTATGTCACCCTGATCGACGGCGGTCACGACGT
>JAFYHA010000013.1 GCA_017539425.1 Clostridia bacterium | reverse complement strand
CAAGACCTATCATCCGAAAACGACAAAGCGGATGAACGCCCTGTCAAGAAAGCGGGACGCGTTTTTGACCGATACATTCTACAAGATGGCACATTTCATCTTCAGAAAACTGAGTGAACGAAACATCAGCTACCTGATCATAGGAAAGAATAGTGACTGGAAACAAAATGTTGACATGGGACATAAGAATAACCAGGAGTTTGTGAGTATACCCCATGCCATGTTCTTTTCCATACTGCAGTCTGTTTCAAGTCAGTATTCGATTCAGTTATTTGAGCAGGAAGAAAGCTACACGTCAAAAGCCAGTTTCTTGGACAAGGATATCATGCCGGAAACGTTGAAGAATTCTGACGAGGTCGTTTTCTCCGGAAAGCGAATCCGGCGCGGATTGTACCAATCTGGCAAAGGAATTCTCATCAATGCTGATGTAAACGGAGCAGCAAATATTGGAAGAAAAGCCGCCGAAAGGATATTTGAAAATATTCAGGACTTCTCTTACCTAACCAAGTCCGTAACTGTTTGTAAATTCACAGATCTGAACCGATTGGCCAAACGCAGAAAAAGAATTGTTACCAAGCCAAAGGCTCAAAACCATAAAGTATTTCCCGTAACAGGGAGTAGTGGGTGTGTGTCCACCCCGTGTTTGCTAACTCAACACGAAGCTCGTGACTTAAGTCATGAGTAGTTCACATCACAATATGGAAAAAACGCAATCTGTCAAAGGAGACAAATTGCGTTTTCCTGCGGTCCAAACCTGTACGGTGGTCCGTACCGATCCGGTTACTTTCCGTCTCGGGGGTCCTGTTCCAGAACTTTTTTCTGCCAGCTACGCACCCCGCATTTCGGGCATTTCATATACCGGGTCCTGCCCAAATGCATGGCAAGATTGGTCTGGCGATAGGTGGGTACATACCGGTGATGGCATTTTTGACATTCATAGTAACCCGCCTTCTGTTCTATGCCTACGGCAATAAAAGACACGGCAAGGATCATCACGAGAGCCAACGCGATCAGTGCGATCCGAACCCATACGGGCATCTCCACAAAAGCCGCCACGAGGCACATGAACAGCCCCGCGATAACGGTCGGAAAAGCGATCAGATATTCCGTCCGTAACAGCTGTCTGTTCTTTTCCTCGATCTGACGCCTCAACTCAACCAGGTTTTCCTCTGCTTGCTTATCATAAGATTCGGCCATGACTTTTTCGCCCGACAGGAGATCGTTTACAGTGATTTTCAGAAGACCGCATAGTTCTAACATGATTCCGGAGTCCGGAAGCGACTTCCCGGTTTCCCATTTGGATACCGCCCGGTCGCTGATTCCGAGCCGTTCCGCAAGGATGGCTTGCGTCATGCCTTGCTCTTTCCTGCAAGAAGCTATGAATTTTCCAATTCTGATCTGGTCCATATCGGACACCTCCTTTCATGCCTCTATCCTAGCAGAAAACAGAGCGATTTTACACGAACTGTAGGTTGAGTCTGCGAAATCTACCTTTGGTTGAGTCTTGTGAACACCGAGGTAGGGCAAAAAAATACCAGAAACCCCTTTTGTTACGGTTGAAAAAGTGGTTTCTGGTAGGACCTGCCCGACAGGACTCGAACCTGCGGTCTCAAGAGTCGGAGTCTTGTGCGTTATCCAACTACGCTACGGGCAGATACAGGCTCTGCGTTTCGCAAAGCACACAAATCATACAATATTTGCCGCAATTTGTCAATAGAGAATAGAGGATTTTGTCTCAATCCGGAGAGAAGGCGGGGCGTGTCGATCTAAGAACACGCCCCGCCTCGCCGGCAACATAGGACTCAGAACCGGATTTCCATACTGACGATCTCTTTCGGCCCCGCCTGCAAGGCCACCTTGTTTCCGGAGATTTCCTTATCCAATGCACGGATAGGTTTTTCACCGAGTGTGACAAGGGACGCACTGGAGATCATGCGGGGAAACGCAGTCTGGAATGAAACGGATTGGTCTGTGCTGTTGTAGAACCGGAAGATGAACGAACCGCCGGTCTCGCTCCCTTTGCAAGCGGAAAGGATCATCGCGTTGGGGACCGATTGCTGGATGCGTAGATACTGCATTTCGCGCGGAAGGATCTGCTTTGCGTTGGGAATGGGACGATAGAAGATGTCGGGCATCCCCGGTCCTTGTACAAAAGGCCGCCCGCCTACGAATTTGTTGACGTCTACGCTCTGAACCGTCGCATAGGGCTTGGCTTTGAACTGTTCGGCACGGGCACAGACAGCGGCCTCCACATGTGTACGGGCATAAGGGTAGATTGCCAGATGATAGCGCTGTGAACCCAGGCAGTGTCCGCCCGGAGTGACCCACTCCTGGGCCATGGTATCTTCGGATTCAAACGCGCCGGTGATCCGGCCTACGGCACGCAGGAGCGTAATGGCCAAAGTTCCTTTTTGATCTTCTTGGTGTTCATACTCATAAAGGCCTTCGTTCAGGACGGCAAACCCGTAGTTTCCGGAGTCTATCCCGACGAAATCCGTATTCGGGTGTGTCTTGTCATTGCGGAACCGGCTCACTTTATTCCTGACCAGGATGTCAAACGGCTGACCGGCATAGTTCTGATCTGCCTGGATTCCGGTCGGGAACAAGGCGCGTACGCGATGCCGCTTGGTCTGGTTGATGAGTTCCATCCGGACGTCCAGGACAGGCGACCCTTTCTTCAATGTCAGGGAAATGCTGACCGGCATCTTGGAACGGGTTCCGTTCCGGTCCAAATTCATAACATAGGAGACCAGACGCTGCTGCAGGAGTCCGGTTTCGATCGTGGAACTGATCTTGGCCTTGACCGATTCGCTGGTGATGATGGCGCTTCCGTCATTTTCAAAATAATTATATGCGTTTCCCGTGTCCACATTGTCTTCAAGAAGAAGCTGGTTGGAGTAGGTCACCCCGGTGGCTTTCTCGGTGATCGAGAGGGAACCGTTGTCCTGGATCGTTACGCGCAGGAATTCGTTTTCCATAGAGCGCGCGTCTGTGCTTCTGCGGGGACGGACAACCTTGAGTTTGCCTCTCTGCATCGGAGTCACGATGAGTACACGGTGGCTGAACGGTTCAAGGAAGCCCTGGTCCACGACAATGGTATAGACGTTCACGGCTTTGGCGCCGGGTAGGTTGATCGGGCTGAGGATCCGTTTCTCGCGGTTGGGCTGAATACCCAGCACAACAAAAGGAACCCGGGTCCCGGAATTGTCGGTGATCGTAAAGTTTCCGGTGTCTTCGGAAACCGGGATCTCAATAATCGCCTTCATTGGAGCGGAGAGGGCGAGCTGGCTGTTGTTTATGCACAGGAGCAGGTACTGGCTGGGCTTCAAGCCTTTCCTGTCAATGTGGTTGAGCAGTGCTTCATTTCCGCGCTGAATGAGGTCGGTTGCATTTTCGTATACCCGTTTGAACCGGTCCATCATATGTTCGTGAACGGCATCCACAGAGCATCCGCAGATGGAATCGTGCGGATGGTTCTGGATCAGGACCTTCCACATATACCGGTCGTAGTCGATGGGAAACTCCTGGATACCTGCCATTGAGGTAAATGTGTAAAGGGGCTCCAGCTTGGTTTCCAGCATAGACTGACATTTTGCGTTCCACTGTTTCAGATAGATCCGGGAGGCTAGCGTGCCGGTCAGGACGTTGTCTGCACCGTTGTCGCGGAACTCGCCCGTAAAGGTGGCCAGTTCCGTATGGTTCCGGGCGAGTTCGGCTTTGACTCTGTCCATGAATTCAGGGAGGGTATCCTGAAAGATTTCCTCATCTTCGTTCAGAAGGGGACGGACCTTGGCCAGAATGGAACTGAGATCCTCTTGGGCCTCCAGATGGTCCACTCCGTTCATCAGAAGATAGTTGGAGGTGGAACAGCAGTTTGCGCACAGCGCGCCGCGGTCGCGGGCGAGCCTGAGGGCTCCTTCCGGATCCGGAGAAAATCTCTGTGCATTGTTGTACCAGTAGCGCATATGCTCACAAAGGACTTTAGAACCGTCTTCAGCGGCCCAGTAAAACTCTGTGGTCTTCTCGTGCTTGTCATCGCCACGATCGAATCCGCGGCCGAACACGCAGGTATCGATACCGTATCGGGACAGGATCTGGGGAAGTTGTGAACACAAACCGAACTGATCGGCTGCGTATCCGATCATGGAACACTTGCCGAACTTTTCGGCGATCTGCGTCCCGATAATCAGGTTACGGACCGTCGCTTCTCCCGAGGTCAGGTGAAAGTCATTCTGCACATACCAGGGCCCCACAAGCAGCCTTCCGGATTTGATGTGTTTTTTCAGCTCTCTTTCCCGTTCCGGACGGATCTCCAGATAGTCTTCCAGAACGATGGTCTGGGCATCCAGGTGGAACCGGTACTCCTTGTCCTTCTTCAGGATGTCAAGCAGATTGTCAATGAGATCTACCAGGCGCATCCTGAAATTCTCAAGAGGAAGATACCACTCTCTGTCCCAATGGGTGTGTGAGATGATGCAGTACTTTTTTGCGGCGTTTTGATTCATACAGGCCCCCTATAGAACAAGAGCGCATCCTGTTGATTGTAGACAGCATGCGGCTCTTGGCTGATACATATTTGCAAATTATTTGTCTTCGGTTTCAACTGATTCGGATGGCGTCTCTGCTGTTGCAGAATCCTCGTCAGCCAGGAAAGCGTCGTTGTCGATGGCATCCTTGTCGATGCGGTCGATCATACAAAACCGGCGATACAGTTTGACGGCCAGATATGCGACGGCGGAAATGCAGGCCACAATGCCCAATGTTATAGCAAGGGCTTTTCCCAACTGAGACGTTTTCTTTTCGTTAGTATCTGAACACGAACCACACACAGGGCACATAGTGGAAACCTCCTTATGTTTTTAATTCCCAATTTAAGTATAACAAGTCCTCTTTCAAAATTCAAGATAAAGTTAATATTTAATTTTAAAAAATCGAATCAGGATAGCTGCTGGATGGGCAGCAACAGGCCAAAGGCAAAAACAAATCGCGACAGATTTTCCGAAACAGTGCTTTTTGCATTCGGTTATGATATAATAGCTATGTATTTGTGCTTTCAGGGAGGATGTATGACATATCCCGAGATTGTGACAGCTCTACGTAACGCAGGTGTGGATGAGCCCGAACATGAGGCCAGATTGCTGATTGAACGGTATAGTCACAGGACGATGGCAGATGTTCTGTCTGCGCGGAACCAGAATTATACGGAAGGAACCTTGCTGGAAGCCGTCCGGGAGCGATGCACACGGAGACCGTTACAATACATAATCGGAGAATGGCCTTTCTGGAACGAAACCTATCGCGTACATGAGGGCTGTCTCATTCCGAGACCGGACACCGAAATACTGGTGGAAACTGCAATAGCCCGGCTGCCCAGGCATACCGTGTTCTGGGACCTGTGCTCGGGCAGCGGTTGCGTGGGCGTTTCCGTTCTGGCGAGCCGCAAGGACCTGAAATGTTTCGCGGCGGATATCGAACCGATCGCAGTGAAGCTGACAAAAGAAAACGCAGCACTGAACGGAGTGGAAGGCCGGATATGTGTCCAACGGCTCGACCTTTTCGCGGAAGACGCCTGGAACATTCCGGAAGAGTACCTCCGTCCGGTATGCATTCTGTCCAATCCGCCCTATATCCCGGCCGGACAGATCGACGGACTGGCCGAAGAGGTCAGGCGGGAGCCCCGTCTCGCATTGGACGGAGGAGAGGACGGATTGCGGTTCTATCGACGGCTGATTGAAATCGGGGCGGATGTCATTCCCCCTGAAGGCCGGATGATGTGGGAGATCGGTGCCGGTCAGCATCCGGCAATTGCGGACCTGGCACGGGAAAGCGGGTATTGTGTGGAGTTTATAAAGGATCTGGCCGGGATCGAAAGGGTAGCGGTTCTGAGCCGGAACGGATGAGCGCAGATCTGAGGAAAGGAGGCAGGCGAACTTTTTCGTCGAAAAGACTGTGAATATTACCGTATTGGCGGGAGGATGGTCTCCGGAGCGAAACGTGTCGCTTACGTCCGGAACATTGATTGCAAACGCCTTAATCCGGAAGGGGCACCGGGTGCTGCTGCTCGATGCGTACATCGGTGATCCGGAAGCGGGATCCAAACAAACGAAGGACTTGTTTCGGGACTGCGAGTACGAAGTTCCCAGAATCCAGGAACAGATCCCGGATCTGGAAAGATTGAAGAGACAACTGGGCAATCCCCGCACCTATCTGGGGCCAAATGTCCTGAGGCTGTGCGAAGCGGCGGATCTGGTATATCTGGGCTTGCATGGCGGTATGGGTGAAAACGGGCAGATCCAGGCGGTCCTGGACTCCTACGGGATCCGGTATACCGGTAGCGGATATGTAGGCAGCCTGCTGGCCATGCACAAGGGGCTGACGAAGCAGATGTTCAAGATGAACGGGATCCCTACGCCCGAGGGAATATGTCTGACGCATGAGGGGTGGACCGGGGAAATGTTGGAACCCATCCGGTTTCCCTGCGTCGTAAAACCTGCATCCTGCGGATCCAGCGTCGGCGTATCCATGATCGACACGCCGGAAGAACTGAAAGAAGCTGTGGAAGAGGCGTTCAGGTGGTGTGATGAGATCATCATTGAGGACCGTATCATCGGCAGGGAACTGACGATGGCCGTTCTGAACGGAGACGTGCTGCCGCCTGTGGAAATCATCCCCAAAACCGGGTTTTATGACTATAAGAACAAATATCAGACCGGGCAGACCGAGGAAATCTGCCCTGCGCAGGTGAACGACACGGTTCTGCGGAGCCTGAAGGATATCTCCTTGCGCGCATTTCGCGTGCTTCATCTGAAAGATTACGCTCGCTTTGACTATATTCTGGATGAGAGAGATCGGCTCTGGTGCCTGGAGGCCAACACGCTTCCGGGCATGACACCGACCAGCCTGCTGCCCAGGATGGCGGCCTGCCGGGGAGTATCCTACGATGACCTGTGCGACCTGATCGTCCATATGTCCATGCCCAAAAAAGAACCGTGCCCGGAATGATTCCCGGACACGGACATCTATGAGTGGTCGAGGTGACAAGATTCGAACTTGCGACCTCTACGTCCCGAACGTAGCGCTCTACCAAGCTGAGCCACACCTCGAACGTTTCGCATTATAGCACAAGGACAAGGGAATGTCAAGAGTGAATTTGACGCTCTAGCGGATATGGATGCGGTTCTTCCGTCAAAAACGAAAAGAGTGGAGAGAAACATGTATTGCAAGTATTGTGGAAACAAGATACCGGACGGGGCGGAGAAATGTCCCGCGTGTGGGTATACCGTGGAAGAAGAACCTCAAAAGGACGTCTTTGTATCCGAGCAACCGGAACCGTACAAGGAACCGGAACTGGAGAATTTTGAGGACGAAGAACACGAAGAAACCGAGCCGGAAACAGAGGAATACGTCCCGTTCAAGCCCCTGAACATCAAGGATTTCTATCAGACGGCATATGATCAGAAAGGGGCGCTTTCCGTTCAGATCGCGTTCTGGATCAACATGCTGGTGGCGGGCTTTTTCGTATTTTGGACGGTTTTTTCCTGGCAACGGACAGGGCAGTTCTATACCGGACTTTTGACGTATATCGACACGGCTGTATTTGTGCTTCTGGCTGCGATCCTTTCGAGGATTCTGTTCAGCCATATTCCAGCGGTGATCGGATGCGTGTTAATGGCCGGAAACTATCTGATTGCCAGACTGTTTGGCGGCCGGACGATCCTGGTTTTGGCCGCGTTGATGTGTCTCGTGTATCTGGCCATCACGCTGAACGGAGTCAAACGGGCGAGAAACTATTATAATTATTGCGGGCTTCATTCCAAAGATTTGCCTACGCCTGTTCCCGCATCCGAAAAAACGCAGGGCGCACTCCGGTTTCTGACCGGAAAGCCGTTGCTGGTCGGGGCGGCCTGTGTTGTGCTGACGCTGGGTCTGATCGGCGGAACGTTTGCCGTCTTTGCCGGACGGCCTGCCGAAATCCGGTTTTCTCCGGGCACCTGGAAGGATAAGAGTTATTCCAATCCGTATGCCGGAATTGAATATCAGCAGGAAGAGGGCTGGACCCGCTATTCGGACGAAAAACTGTACCTGTACAACGCACAGACAAGCGGAGTGTTTGCAGATCCGTACAAGCTCCAACTGGTTTTGGGTGTCAACTCCAACGGATACATTCAGGGAGATGCCTATTGTGAAGTGTATCTGGCTCAGGACAAATCTTCCATCGAGGTGTTCCTGAATGATATGCTGGCCTCTTTTGAAGCCAACCTGAAAGCAGCCGACCCCTCCGGTAAGCTGGAACGCACCAGCGGAGAGAAAACCGTAAACGGCCGGGAGGGTTCCTCAGCTGTATTTATGGTGGCTAACGGGACTCAGGAATCCAAAGGGGAAACGATCTGTTTTCAAATTATGGTCAGGCGGGTCGAAAGACACATTGAGGCTTTTGTGATCTATGGGAGCACCGAGGAACTGATCCAGGATCTCCTGGACGGATTTACTTATACCAAATCCTGAGGTGCAGATTTGCAAAGAACGAGGATAGAGGTGAAAAAATGAGCCGAGTAGTACTTTTTGGCGAGATTATGCTGAGGCTGGCCCCCAATGGCTATTACAGGTTTTTCCAAAACGACCAGATGCAGGCTACTTTTGGTGGCGCGGAATCCAATGTTGCGGTATCGCTTGCCAATTTCGGAGTGGATGCCTCCTTCGTCACGAAATTACCCTCTCACGCGATTGGACAGGGCGCGATCAACAGTTTGCGTATGTTCGGCGTGGATACGACGCACATCATCCGTGGCGGAGACCGGATCGGCATTTATTATCTGGAAAAGGGCGCGTCCCAGCGCGGATCTCTGTGTATTTATGACCGCAATCATTCGGCCATCCAGGATTGCTCGCCGGATGACTTTGACTGGGAAACGATCCTGAAGGGCGCGGACTGGTTTCATTTTACAGGGATCACTCCGGCACTCGGGCCCAATACGTTCCAGGCGGTTAAACAGGCCTGTATCTGCGCGAAAAAGCTGGGCATCCGGATTTCCTGCGACCTGAACTACCGGAGCAAACTCTGGACAAGGGAAGAGGCCAGGGCGGCTATGACCGAGCTGTGCCGATATGTTAATGTATGCATTTCCAACGAGGAAGATGCCAAAGATGTGTTCGGAATTGAAGCTGAGAACAGCAATATCGTAGGCGGGAAGCTGGACCCTGACGGATACCGGTCCGTAGCAGCTCAGCTGATGAACCGATTCGGCTTCGAAAAAGTGGCAATCACTTTGAGATCCTCATTCTCGGCTTCGGACAATGACTGGGCGGGAATGCTGTATGACGGAAAGGACTGCTGTTTCTCTCCGACTCATCATCTGCATATTGTGGATAGGGTCGGAGGAGGAGATTCATTCGGAGCCGGACTCATCTACGCCCTGCTGAACGGTTTCACCACACAAGACGCCATCAATTTTGCCGCAGCTGCTTCCGCACTGAAGCATTCGGTGGAAGGAGATTTCAACCGGGTGAGCGTTCAGGAAGTGAGCAAACTGGCCGGGGGCGACAGTTCAGGCCGCGTTTCCCGATAGTTTTTTCTCGATAAGTGGTACACAATCCGTTGGATTTGTGGTACACTATAGCACAGTCGGCAGGGGAGCATGCCCCTGTCGGAATTGTCTGCGTAGCTCAGTTGGATAGAGCGACCGCCTCCTAAGCGGTAGGTCGGGTGTTCGAGTCACCTCGCGGACGTCATGTCAAAACCGGAAGCCTTTGGCTATAGGCTTCCGCACATAGATATAGATCATCGGAGGACAGTACGCCGTAGCGTAGGGGATCGTAAAGCGAAGCTTTGCAGGCCGCCTGTCGGATAAGATGTCGAGTGAGCTCGGAACAAAGGGGGAACCCCTTTTGTTGCCGGGCTTGTTTTTACGGAGGTTTAAATGGAAATCGAAGCAATTTCGCTTGAACCGCTCACACCGGATGACCGTGAGCAGTTCATCCTTGACAATCAGGAGGCGTTCCGCTATGGAGCGATGGAAGAATTCGGCCTCCGCGACGAGCATATGGAAGAGGACGGCGAGATTATTTCCCGTGCCACGATCGAGCGGTGTATCGACAGCGAGCATTCCGAAACGCTGCGAATTCTGGAAGACGGACGTCCAGTGGGAGGAGCTGTTGTTAAGCTTGATCCTGTGTCCCGGCATAACGAATTGGAACTCCTCTTTGTCACGCCGCACGAACACAGCAAAGGCATCGGCTTCCGCGCGTGGCAACTGATCGAGGAACGCTATCCGGATACCGACGTGTGGGAAACCTGCACGCCGTATTTTGAAACGCGGAACCTACATTTTTACATCAACAAGTGCGGTTTTCACGCCGTGGAATTCTTCAATCGCTTCCACCCCGATCCGCACGATCCGGCAACGGGAGAAGTCAACAATTATGACGGGGAAGACGGGTTTGACGGGATGTTCCGGTTTGAGAAACGGATGAAATGACAAAGACGCCTCCGAGACGATGTGGCTCGAAGGCGTCTTCACGTTATACAGAGGTTCAACTTTTGCTATGCTGCCGAGCGAGGCTCGGTGAGATCACACGGGCATCACTAGGACGGAGATTGTGGTCGAGACCATTGCACAGGTCATCATTGTGCCGGATAGTTACCACTTCGGGGGCTGACAAAGGTTATTGCATAACACTTTCGATTGCTTCCCCGATATCCCCGTCGATGCAGATCGAACGGTCGGCAATCTCTTCAAGCGTTACTGCCTCGCCGTAGTTGATGCAGGCGAAGGTCGCATTCGGGTTCTGTGCCGTCATATTCCAAAACGGAATCTTGATGATGCCGGGTGTGTTATAGCCGACACCGAGTTCAAGGAACAGTATTCTTTTTCCTTCGTGCTCACGGAGAAATAACTCGTACCGCCGTGCCGCTTCGTGCCAACCGTTGTCCTCAACGAATTTGTCGTCTGAGCGCAGGTTCATCGTCATGGGTTTGCCGCAAACCGGGCATTTCGGAAGCAGTCCGGTCGGGACGAGCATATCCTTTTGTTCTTTGACCATACGGTAGACGATCTCTTTGTTTTCATAGGTTTTGTTGTGGCACGGCATACAGCACTGGAACAGGCCGTAATCGCCCTGCGTGTAGAACAGCCGCTTTTTGTCAAATCCCGCTTTTTGGAAGCAGTGATCGACGTTTGTGGTGATGACGAAATAGTCCCTGTCCCTCACCAACTCGAACAGTTTGTTGTAAACCGGTTTCGGCGCGTCCGTGTAGCGGTTGATCCAAATATACCGGCTCCAGTACGCCCAGAATTCCTCTTTCGTTTGATAAGGGTAAAAGCCTCCCGAGTACATATCGTGAAAACCGTATTTCTTTTCAAAGTCGGAAAAGTGCCTTTCAAATCGCTCGCCGCTGTATTCAAACCCGGCTGACGTGGAAAGGCCCGCACCCGCGCCGATCACCACCGCGTCGCATCCGGCAAGGGCCCGTTTGACTCTTTGTATGTTATCAGAATAACTCCCGATAGTTTTTGTAATCTTCATCCTTGAAGACATTGAATATCACCTCGATTTTGCTTTGGGTATCTGTCTTGTATTTCCGTACCGTCTTCACCGCGATCTCTGCCGCTCGCTTTTGAGGAAAACCGAAAACACCTGTCGAGATACAGCAGAACGCTATGCTTTTCAGCCCTTTTTCGTCGGCGAGTGCAAGGCAGGACGTGTAGCAGGACGCGAGCTGTTCCTCGTGCCTTGCCGTCAGTCTGCCGGTTACGATGGGACCGACGGTGTGAATGACGTATTTGCACGGCAGGTTGTACGCCGATGTGATCTTTGCCTGTCCAGTCGGTTCTTCGTGCCCCTGCTTTTGCATGATCTCGGCGCATTTGTTGCGAAGGCGCAAGCCCGCGAAAGTGTGGATACAGTTCCCGCATCTGGTCCGCTTGGCTCATTTGTGTGTGTATTCCTTCTTTTTCGTCATTTTCATGGTTCTGAATCACACACAAATTGACCTTTAATACCCCATTTCCTGTAAAAGGTATGTAACCAGCTGTATCAAAGAAGCTGGTGTAGT
>JAFYHA010000116.1 GCA_017539425.1 Clostridia bacterium | reverse complement strand
TGGGACGGGGAGCTTTGCGTGCGGGCTGGGGTGGCTCCGGAGTCTCTTTAGCGGACTCTTCCGGCACTTCCTCCGGTTCCGGAGAAGGATCTTCCAAAGTTGCTTCCGCAATCGGAGGCTCTTCCGTGGGTTCAGAGGCGGTGTTCTCCTCGTTTACCGGCATGTTCAGGGAGGCGCCGGTGGCTGCCTTGGAGAGGATGTCCTGCATCACCTTGTTGTCAGAACGGAGAGTGGCATTTTCAGACTCCAGTTCTTCAACACGATGACGGAGTTCTTCTATGGTTTCCTGATCCTTTTTTACCTGTTCCTGGCACTGAAGGAACTGACCCTGAAAAGAAATGCGTTCCGCATTGGAATCCAGAGCGCAGAGCAAAGCCGCCTCGGTTGTAGAACAGCCGACGCTTTTCAGCCGGATCTCGCGGATGGTACGGTCAACCATACCTACGCTTTGCTCAATGACGGATGGCTCGGCATCGGTTACCACGCTCAACTCCATACCCGCAATGTTCAAAGTCTGTTTTCTTCTCATACTAACCTCCCGCAACAAATAACTTGAAAAACTGGAATATATAAGTTATAATCATATTATACATTAAGGTTGTTTTTTTGAAAAGGTATAAAATGAAATTCTTTGGGAGAACGAAATGTCTTTGCTGCAGAATTGCAAAAGGATCGTGATCAAGGTCGGGTCCAATGTGCTTACACACGGTACCGGTAAATTGAATATCCGCAAAATCGAAACTTTGGCGAAAGTGATTTCGGATTTTTATAATCAAGGAAAAGAAATGGTTTTGGTGTCTTCCGGCGCCATAAGCGCCGGAGCCGCAAAAATGGGTGTGGACCGCAAAGCCATGAGCACGATTGAAAAGCAGGCCCTGGCCGCCATCGGACAGAGCGAACTGATGAAGCTGTATGACCGGTTTTTCTCGGATTACGGGATCAAAGTGGCACAACTGCTGCTGACCAAGGACATCTTTACCAGTCCTGAGCGGAAGCACCATGCGGAGAATACCTTTCACGCGCTGATGGAAATGGGGGCTCTGCCTATCATCAACGAGAATGATGCCGTTTCGGATGATGAGGTTACGCAATTTGGAGGCAATGACATCTTATCTGCGTATGTAGCGGGTTTCTGTCATGCTGACGTTCTGATCAACATGACGGATGTGGACGGACTCTTTACGGATGATCCGCGCCAAAACCCAAACGCTGAACTCATCAGCAGAGTGGATGATATCGAACAGATCAAAACGGTCGCGGGCGGCGCAGGTACCGAACATGGAACGGGTGGCATGCGGGCCAAGATTACGGCGGCTGAGATGTGTATTCAGGAAGGTATACCGATGTTTATCCTGAACGGGGAAAATCCGGAAATCCTGTTCCGACTGGAAGCCGGAGAAAACATCGGCACCTATTTTCCTGCAAGGAGACAGTGAGCAATACACGAGGTGAAGAAGCATGGCACTGCGATATCAGGATGACGAGAATATCATCGCAAGAGCCTTCGGCTACTATTTTGTGGGCGAAGGGTATTTGTCGATGATTCCGGCTACCCTGCAACTGACAACGAACGGACTGTATCTGTTTGACCGCAGAAGGGCAGAGAACCGGGACGGGGTTATGTATGCGCATCTGGAAATGTTCCTGCCATGGCGTGACTTTGATATTATAGGGGAATCTTTGCTGGGGGATAAGCGCTATATCTTTGCTCCCTATTTCAAGGAAAAATCGATTTTCACATTTATCAGCGACACCGTGTCTTTTCGCGAGATGAGGACGCTGATCAAGGATCTGAAGAATATCGGCATTCCATTTGCCTGAAAAAAGCGGCCCGCGCGGCCGCTTTTTTTCATGCGGCCCGGAGTTGTTCCGGGCCGCATCGGGATTAGATTTTCGGGATGGTAATCTTGATTTCTTTTCCAGCTCTTGCGGACCTTGCGATTCCGTCCAGGATGGCCTGATTGTACAGAATCTGGGAGGTCGGGACGGGAGCGGGAAGGCCGTACTTGCATGCATCGAGGAAGGAGCGGATTTTCTTGTCGAACAGAGACCCCTTGGATTCGATGATCGGCACTTCGGTTACCATGTTGACACCGCCGATGGTTTTGTAGATCTTCATGGGGCCGCCCACGGTACCATTCCAGCAGTCTGTAGACGGAATTCTCAGGCCGCCCTTAGTACCGAGCAGGATCGTGTCACCGGGGGTGTCGATATTCATGGCCCAGGCGATGCGGAAGTCCAGGATGATTCCGCCTTCCAGGCGGATGAATGCAGCGGCGAAATCATCTACGCTGAATTCTTTTGCGTATTCGGGATGATTGGGATAGTAGGCGGGATCTTTTCCGAAGAAATCGGATTTGTATCCGGTCACGGTAAGGGGCTTAGGGTAGCCTACCGCATTCAATACCATATCCAGACTGTAGCATCCGATATCGGCCAGGGCGCCGAGACCGGCTGTATCGTCACGGATAAACGTGGTTCCGAACGGTGTCGGGATGCCTCTGCGGCGGCCGCCACCGGTCTGGATGTAATAAATTTTGCCGAGCTCACCTGAATCCACGATCTTCTTGATCATCTGCATATTGGCGTCCAGACGGGGCTGGAAACCGATTGAAAGTACTTTTCCGCTTTCCTTCTCGGCCCGCATGACCTCTACCGCTTCATCCAGGGTGACGGTGAACGGTTTTTCCAAAAGAACATTGACACCTTTGTTCAGGGCATAGATGGTCGGAATCGCATGCTGACGGTTATAGGTGCAGACACTGACGGCATCGAGCTTCAGGGAATCGTCATCCAGCATTTCCTTGTGGGAGGCATAATCTGTCTTGACACCCGCCACACCGTTTCTTTCAAAGAAAGCTTTGGCTTTTCCGGGTATAAGGTCGCATCCGGCAACGATTTCCACATCGGACATCCTCTTGTAGGAATCGATGTGTGAGCCCGCGATCCAGCCGCATCCGATAAAGCCGATCCGCAGTTTGCGGTTCGTATCCACCGGAGTTTCGGTGCTTTGCTTGCTGTAATCCAGCTTTGCATCCATTTTTTCTGCCATAGTAGGGTACCTCCTCAGTAACCAATTGTTTTTAAGTATTCCCGGCTAAGGACCGCGCACTCCATCGGGGATTTTCCCGGAGAGGGGTTATCCTGCTCAACGACAAACCATTTGGTCCCGGATTCTTCGGCCGCCCGGGTGATGGCCTTGAAGTCCAGAACGCCGCTGCCCACGGAGCGGAATCCAAACGCTTCGGCAGATTTGCCGGAAGACTGGATACCGATCAGTTCATACATGTGTTCGGTTTTCTGTCCGACGTAGTCTTTGAGATGCACAATCGGGGTTCGCCCGTGATATTTTCGGATAAAGCCGTCCGGCCGTTCTCCGCCCACGCTGACCCAACAGGTGTCCAACTCGGTTTTCAGCAGGGAGGGCTCCACAGATTCATACAAGACATCCAGTGCATATTTGCCGTTGAGTTTGACAAATTCAAAATCATGATTGTGATATAGCAGCTCCATACCCAAAGATCCTGCGACTGAACCAAGTTTGCGCGCGTTCTCAATGACTGCGGCAAAGCCGTCCGTCCCGGGGCGGCATTCGGGGGTCAGGTAAGGAATGGCCACATATTTGCAGCCGATCCGGGCGTAGTCAGCCAACACTTTTTCCGGGTCTGCAATCATATCATAGTAAGGGACATGTGCAGATACCGGAACCAGCCCGATTTCCTGACACAGATCCCGGATTTCTTCCGGGGTCCGGTTGAACAGACCGGCAAATTCCACACCGGCGTATCCGGCGGCTTTGACCTGACGAAGTGTGGATTCCATGTCGGTGCTCATCGCGTCACGAACGGAATACAGCTGTAAGGCAACAGGAATGGACATTTTTACAACTCCTTTTGGATGGGTGGCTTCGGGCAGGTCAGTGCCGCTTGTGGAAGCATCCCCTGGTATACGTAATGAACGGCTTGTGTGATCACACGCTGAACATCCGGATTATGGTAGGTGGGATATGACTCATGCCCGGGCTGGAAATAGAACACCTTTCCGTTTCCTCGGTTGAAAATCATACCGGAACGCATCACCTCGCCGGAACTGTACCAGTTGATGAACAGAAGTTCATCCGGCCTGGGAAAGAAAAGCGGTTCGCTGTACATTTCCTCGGCAGGGAGATCGATATAGCGGCCCAGACCGCGGGTGATGGGGTGGTTGGGCTCGGTGACCCAGCAAAGACAACGGTCCTCAGACTCTCGCCAGGTCATCTGCCAGGACTCAGTACCCAGCAATTTGGAAAAGAGTTTGGAGGCGTGAGCAGAATGCAGGGCAATCAGGCCCATTCCGTTCTGCACCCGGTGAAACAGCTTGTCGACCAGCTGGTCGGAAACCTCTTGGTGGGCCATATGTCCCCACCAGATCAAAACATCGGTTTGATTGATCAAAGAGTCCGGGAGACCTTGATCAGGCATATCCAGCGACACTGCGGTC
Organism: Clostridia bacterium; assembly: GCA_017539425.1. Classification (GTDB taxonomy): domain Bacteria; phylum Bacillota; class Clostridia; order Oscillospirales; family CAG-272; genus RUG14240. The sequence continues at coordinate 354 of JAFYHA010000116.1, read as the reverse complement.
ACGTTTAGAGAGGGATCCGCTTGCAGAAAGCTCTGAATGCATCCGTGGATGCCTGTCGGGTAGATGTCTCGGATGTGCTGAGAATGCCGTTCATGGACATTTTCATTCCAGACGGTGACATTGATTTGACTCATATTTAGGTTCCTCCAACCCCGATTTGCCGATTCAATTGTATCATTCTTTGTTTGAAAGTTCAAGAACACTTATAGAAATATACTTGACATATGAATATATAGACTGCCAAAAATGGCGGTCTCTTTTTAACGCGTGAAAGCAAAAGCGGACCTGAATGCAACTGGGAGGCAAATTTACCCGAAAAAGTTGAAAAAAAGTAAAAAAGGCTCTTGACAAGAC
>JAFYHA010000115.1 GCA_017539425.1 Clostridia bacterium | reverse complement strand
CGCAGGCAGATCAGCCCGAACGCGCTGCCGAGCACGGTCTTCACCGCCCCGACAAGGCCGAGTCTTGCGTTCCTTACGGCCGGGTCGTCCACGGTCAGGATCGGGCAGTTGTGATAGAACCGGTTGAAGGCCGCCGCCACGTCCAGGATGTACCGGGCGATGACCGAGGGTTCGTAGTCGTTGAGCGCCTGACGGACCCGTTCCTCAAAGCGGATGAGGGTTAGGAGCAGCGCGCGCTCCTCGGGACTGCTCACCGGTCCGGCTTCCCTTGCCGGTTCCGCTCCGGCCTTTCTCAGTACCGAGCAGGCCCGGGCGTAGGTGTACTGGACGTACGGACCCGTGTTGCCGTCGAAGCTCAGCGCGTCGTCCATCACGAAATCGATGTCCTTGATGCGGTTGTTGGTCAGGTAGTAGAAGACGATGGCCCCGACGCCCACCTCTTCGGCGACTTCGTCGGTATTCTCGAGTTCGGTTTTCTTTTCCGCCATCACGGCCTTGACCTTCTCGATCGCCGCCGCGAACAGGTCCCTGAGCAGCACCACGTTGCCCGTACGGGTCGCGAGTTTCTCGCCGTGGATGCTCACGGTGCCGTACGGCACGTGCACGAGCTGGTCGGCCCAGTCGTATCCCATCAGTTCAATGACCTTGAACCACTGGGCGAAATGCTGGCTCTGCTGGGCGGAGGTGACGTAGATGCACTTGTCGAAATGGTAGGTCTCCTTGCGATAGACGGCCGCCGCGATGTCCCTCGTCGGATACAGGGTGGATCCGTCCCTCTTGAGGATCAGGCAGGGCGGCATATTATACTCGCTCAGATCCACGATGGAGGCTCCGTCGTCCAGCTTGAGCAGGTTCATGTCCCGCAGTTTCTGCACCTGCGCGGGCATCTTGTCGGTATAGAAGCTCTCGCCCTTGTAGCTGTCGAACGTGATGTTCAATTGCTTATAGGTCTTCTCATATTCCTTGAGCGAGATGGCGACGAACCATTTCCACAGTTCGAGATTCTCCTCGTCGCCGGTCTCCATCTTGTGGAATTCGGCGCGGGCGCGGGCCGCCAGCGAGTTCACGGGGTCCGGGGTCTCTCCCTTGTCCTCGGCCTCTTTCTTCTCCAGTTCGATCTCGTTGTTGATCCGGACGTACAGCGCGACCAGCGCGTCGATGCCCCCGCTTTCGATCTCGGCCTTGTTGCCCCAGAGGCGGTAGGCCAGGATCAGCTTGCCGAACTGGGTCCCCCAGTCGCCGAGGTAGTTGATCCCGACGCAGGAGTAGCCGGCGAACTCATGGAGCATCTTGAGCGAATGCCCGATGACCGTCGTGCCCAGGTGTCCGATATGGAAAGGCTTGGCCACGTTCGGCGAGGAGTAGTCCAGCACCACGACCTTGCCCTTCCCGAAATCCGGGCGGCCGTATGCGGAGCCCTTCGTCAGGATCTCCGGGACGGCTTTGGCCAGCACGTCGTCCGAGATGAACAGATTGAGGTATCCGCTCACGTTCTCCATCCGGCCGACATCCGGGCAGTCCAGCGTCTCTAAGATGGTCTGGGCGATCTGGACGGGCGCGCGGCGGAGCGCCTTGCTCAGTTTGAAGCACGGGAAGGCCAGGTCTCCCATATCCGGGTTGGGCGGATATTCCAGCATTCCGGTCATCTCCTCCGCACTGAGGGACGAGGCGGCTTCCGCGTTCATGCGGGCCACGGCGTCCAGGATCGCTTCACCGATTCTTTTCTTGATATTCAGCATAGGTTTATGAATCCTTTCGTTTTCCTTCTTCGATCATGTCGACGGCCGCGGCTCTCTGGGCCGCCGTCACCGAGATGCCGCCCAGGATCCGGGCGATCTCGCCGACGCGTTCCTCACCCTCGAGCAGGGTGACTTCGGTCCGGACCCTCTCCCCTTCCTGGATCTTTCCGACCCGGAAATGGGTATCGGCGAGCGAGGCGATCTGGGCGGAATGGGTCACGCAGATGACCTGTCCGTTTTCCGAGATGTCCTTGAGCTTGAAACCCACCTTTCGGGCGGTCTTGCCCGATATGCCCGTGTCCACTTCGTCGTACACGGATACGTCCACGCCGTTCTTCTCGTTGAGCACGCAGCGGAGCGCCAGCATCACACGGGCCAGTTCCCCGCCGGAGGCGGTGTCCGCCAGGGGCGTCATGGCTTCGCCCGGATTGGGCGCGATGTAGAACTCGACCGTGTCCGTTCCCCTTGGGGTGAACTGTCCGGTATCCCCGACCCGGATCTCGAACTGCACGTTGGGCATGTCGAGATAGGTCAGCTGTCTGCGGATCTCCTCGGAGGCCTTCTTCGCGGCCGCTTTGCGGAGCGCGGACAGTTTGTCCCCCGCCTTGCGGCAGGTCTCGGTCTGCGTGCGGATCTGCTCGTTCAGGTCCTCCAGGCGGTCCGCCACGTTCTCGATGTTGGACAGCCTGGCCTTGGCGTTTTCCAGGTAGTTTAGGACGTCCCCGATGTCCGGGCCGTACTTGCGCTTGAGCTTGTCCAGCGCGTCAAGGCGTCCTTCCATGCGGTCGATGAGGCCTGTGACGTCCTCTTCGGGCGGCAGCAGTTCGCTGATCCGCTCGGCGACGTCCACCGTCTCGGACTGCAACACGGCCAGTTTGTCCGCCAGTTCCGTTGCCTCGGGAACGAGGTCCCCGAGTTTGCGGAGACTCTCCCCCGCCTTGTCCAGGGCCAGGGAGGCCGCGGCCTTGTCCGAACCGTACAGAAGGTAGTGCGCAAACATCAGCTGCTTGCGGATCCGTTCGGCGTTCTGGAGCGTCTTCAGCTTTTCCTGCAGCTTGTCCTCCTCGCCGGGGACAGGCTTGTATTTCTCGATATCCTTGATCTGGTAGGCCAGCATCTCCCGGAGTCTCTCGGACTCGGTGCTGTCCTTCTGCAGGTCCTCATACTGCGTCCGGAGTCCGCAGAGGGTCCGGTAGGCCTCGGCATAGGCGGCCAGTGCCGGTTCGTCGCCGGCATAGCGGTCCAGCTCGGTCATCTGGGACGCCGGCTGGAGCAGTTTCTGGTTGTCCCTCTGCCCGTGGATGCTGAGCAGACGGGTCGCAATCTCCCGGTGCATGGCCTGGGTCACGGCGCTTCCGTTGATCCGCGCGGTGGTCCGGCCGGAACTCTCCACGGTCCTCTGCAGGAGCACCGCGTCCTCCTCGCAGGAAATGCCCATATCCTCCAGGGCATCCCTTATGTCCGGCGCAAGGTCGGTGAACAGCGCGCTGACCAGCGCCCGGTTCTCCCCGGTCCGGATCACGTCATTGGACATCCGGGACCCGAGCAGGAGATTCAGGCTCCCCACGATCAGGGTCTTTCCCGAACCGGTCTCGCCGGTCAGGCAGTTGAGCCCTTTCGAGAACTCCAGGTCGGCGCTGCGGATCACGGCCATGTTTTCAATGTGCAGCGAACGGAGCATGTCAGCCCCCCAGGATCAGCGTATGGATCTTGTTCCCGATCTCCTTGGCGCAGTCGTCCCCGCGGACGGCCACCAGGATGGTATCGTCCCCGGCCACGCAGCCCATGATCTGGGGAATGTTCAGCGCGTCCACGCTCGCCGCCACCGCGGAGGCAAGGCCGGGGATGGTCTTGAGCACCACCAGGTTGCCCCAGTAGTCCACGCCCGTGATGGACTGGACGATGGTCTTGTTGAAATGCACCTGGCTGGGGTTGAGCGTCTTGGGCAGGACGTAGTGGTAGCTTCCCTGCTTGCCCTCGGTGGATTTGGTCAGTTTCAGTTCCCGGATGTCCCGGGAGGCCGTGGCCTGAGTCACGGTATAGCCCTTTTCGGCCAGCAGGCGGATCAGTTCCTCCTGCGTCTCGATGTTGTGGCTGGCCACCAGTTCCAGAATGACTTCCTGTCGGTTCTTCTTCATATTTCAATACCTCCACAGGTCAGGTAGAGCTCATTTTCTGTCTGAGTCGGTTGTAGAAGCTCTGCTCGTCCAGGCGGACCAGCGTGGTCTTCATCGGCGATTTGGTGATGCGGACGATGTCCCCGTAGTGGATCTCCACGTTGATCCGGCCGTCCAGCGTGAGGCACAGGTAGCGGGCGCGGTCCTCGATGCTCTTGATCTCGATGATGGCGTCGTCCGGGAACAGGATCGGACGCATGTTGAGCGAATGCGGGCAGATCGGCGTGATGCACAGGCAGTTGAGCTTGGGATCGATCACGGGTCCGCCGGCAGACAGCGAGTAGGCGGTCGAGCCGGTCGGGGTGGACACGATCAGTCCGTCTCCCCGGTAGGTGCTGACCGGAACGCCTCTCTCGAACAGTTCCAAGTTGACGATCCGGGCCGCTCCCCCGTTCTGGATGACCGCGTCGTTGAGCGCGAACGAGGAGACCTTGACGTTGTCCGGATCTCCCTTTTCCAGTACGTCCGCCTTGAGCATGGACCGGGTCTCGAGCCAGGCCGATCCGTTGAACAGTCCTTCCAGCCGGTCCAGTTTCTCCAGTTCCAGTTCGGCCATGAAGCCCAGGCGCCCCAGGTTCAGGCCCAGGATGGGCGTGTTGCGGAACGCCGTGCGTCTCGCCACCTCCAGGATGGTCCCGTCCCCGCCCAACGTCACGACCAGGTCCGCGTTCGCGTACACCTCGTCCATCGGCAGATAGGTCGGGTTCATGCCCGGTTTCTTCAGTTTCTCCACCCGTCCCCGGTTGATCTGGGGGATCAGGATCTCCACGCCGTACTTGAGCAGTTCCTCCACGACCGAAAGGGCCGCGCCGGCCTTTTCCGGTATGTTGTAATTCGTCATCACGGCGATGCGTTGCAGTTTGATATCCATAGTCGTCCTCGTAATCTACAGATCCGTTTCCGCGGGCTTGACCGCGTACAGAAGATATTCGATGTTCCCGTCTCCGCCCTCTATGGGGGAAACGGACGTGCCCTTTACGGAAAAGCCGAGCGCCCTTGCGCATTCCGTCACGTTCCGTACGGCTTCTTCCCGGTCCTTCGGGTCCCGGACCAGTCCTTTTTTGCTCAGGGCCTTGCGGCCGCATTCGAACTGGGGCTTGATCAGGGTCACCAGCGTCCCGCCCGGTTTCAGGACCGGGAACAGCGCGGGCAGGATGAGCGTCTGTGAGATGAACGATACGTCCATCACGATGAGGTCCGGTGAAAAGCCCAGAGTATCACCCGTCAGGTATCTGGCGTTGCAGTTCTCCACGGATCTCACACGCGGATCCGCGGCAAGGCTGGGATGCAGCTGGCCGCT
>JAFYHA010000114.1 GCA_017539425.1 Clostridia bacterium | reverse complement strand
TATGAGTTCAGCGGAAAGCGGATCCACAGAGGGATGTACCGGACGAAGGAAGGAAAACTATTGAACGCGGATGTCAACGGAGCGTTGAACATACTGCGGAAAAGTAACGTTGTGGACCTGACGGTCCTATACGGTAAGGGCACCGTGAACACGCCCGTGAGATTGAACGTTTTTCAAAAGAAAACGGTCAAAGGATAGATTCCAGCAACGGGAATCTACCGTATCTTATGAAGCCCCCACCTCGATGCCTTGCATAGGTGGCGGGTAGTTCACCACGAGCTGCAGGTGCGCATGACCTACAACTCCAACCATATCGAGGGAAGCCGTCTGACGGAGGATCAGACGCGGCTGATTTATGAAACGAATACGCTGAACGTCGGAGAAGAGGGCGTCCCAGTGGACGACGTTTTGGAAACGGTGCATCATTTCCGCGCCATTGACTACGTCATCGATTCGGCGGATCAAGTTCTCGCCGAAGACTTCATCAAAAAACTGCACTATATCCTCAAGCACGATACCAAAGATTCGACGCTCGACTGGTTTGCGGTAGGTGATTACAAAAAACGCCCGAACGTGGTCGGAGGTCGGGAAACGACGAAACCGAAGGACGTGCCGACTCAGATGAAAAGGCTGCTTGATGAGTATAATACAAAGCAGGATATAACGATCTACGATATCATCGCCTTCCACGCTGAGTTCGAAAAGATCCACCCTTTCCAGGATGGAAACGGGCGCGTCGGACGGCTTGTCGCGCTGAAAGAGTGCCTGCGGTTAAATATCGTGCCTTTTCTCATTGAAGACAGCAAAAAGACGTTTTACTATCGCGGTCTGTCTGAATGGGATAACGAAAAAGGCTGGCTCACCGGTACCTGTCTTGACGGACAGGATACGTTCAAAAGGCTGCTTAAAACGTTTGAGATAGAAGTCATTTGAAACTATATAGGCACTTTGCCGGCAAAGAACCCCAAAAAACGGGTGGTGGATTTGAAGATTAGCGGTGCGCTCCCATGACTTCTGTCGTGAGTGCGCACCGCTTACTTCTCAATTGTAGGTTCGTATGATTTCTTCCGCAACCGCCTTTTTGGATATGCACCTGTCCATAGCCTGCTTTTCTATATACCGATGGTCATCCGGCTCGGACATTTGAAGATGTGAAATCAAAAGCCATTTCGCGCGAGCTAGATTCAGGTTCTAGTGGGGGCAACTACGTGGAGGTTCAAGTCCTCTTGCCCGCACCAAACCGTACAAATCCGAACTCTGAGCCGGTTGGCGAAGGGTTCGGATTTGTCTTTTTTTCGGCTCCGGAAATCATGCAAAAAGAATGAGGGAGATCGTATCATCGAAAGCCTTCATGGTCTTGCCCTCTTCGTTCGAATTAAGGAATAGCAGGACGAGCAATAGAGCTTACCAGAAAGAGAGTTGCAGAAGTCGTTCTTATACTCTTTTCCGCACCCGTCACACTTAAAGTAAACCGCGCGTATAGCCACACCGCCTGCCGCTTCGTTCGCCTGTTCGTCAGTGATTTCTTCTTTTGTGAGTTTCTTTTCGTCTGCCATTTTGGTTTTCTCCTTGTTGTTACCGTTGAATTGTTTCCGCTCATCGGCTAGCCTTCTCCTGACGCCGTTGTGTATGATCTGACAAAGAAATCTGGACCGTCATCGATGCGACCTCCAAGGTCAATACCTTGTTTTATTATAATGAAGCGAAGGAAGCATGTCAAGAACGGTGACCGGAAAGTAATGCAGCGCAAACGGAGCGTCATGACCAATCCTTTTACGATGCGCGGATTGCTCTCATGATTTCCGCCATGAGTGCGCGCCGCCAGACCATTAAGTATAGGTTCGGATAATTTCTTCCGCCACCGTTTTTTTGGATATACATCTGTCCATAGCCTGCTTTTCGATATACCGGTGGGCATCCGGTTCCGTCATTTGAAGATGTGAAATCAAAAGCCATTTCGCGCGATTGACCAACCGGATCTCATTCATTTTCTCTTCAAAGGAAAGCGTCCGGATTTCTGTTTTCCGGATCTTTTCCCGGGCGCTCATCAGCCACCCGACCGCCATCTCGAATGCCGACCTGGAAATGGGCTTCTGAAATACAAACACACCCCTTCCGACCAGTCTCTCAAACACATCCTCATACATTTCCGCCCGTGCCATAAACAGAACCACGGTTCCTTCCGCTTCGGACGCATCGACTGCGAACCGAATTCCGGGGTCGTCCGGCAAGGGCGAGTTCACGATCACAAAATCATAGGCCCGTTCCACCAAGGCTCGCTTTACTGAACCGATATCAGCCACGAACCGGACCGGAGAAAACGAAGGGCCGGAAAGGCATTCTGCAAGCGCCTGATTCACTTTTTCGGATGCTGAGACAACGATTACACTGTAAGTCCGTTCGAAACCGCTCACCGGCGCTCCTCCTTTCCTGGTCTGCTCAAAACTTGATCAATCGCAATAGAGATCCAGCACTGTCTTGGGAATACAGGTCTGTATGAAGCGGTCGTTTCGGGCCGCCTTCTTGGCACTTTCCAGCGTTTCAGGAAGTTTGGACAGTTTATCCGTCACTCCCGCTTCGGCTGTATACAGGTTTCCGTTGACCGGTTCGGGAAGCGGATCATGCCCGGAGAGGCCTTCCAGCCCCGCCCAGATCATAAGGGCAAAGGAAATATAGGGATTGGCGCATGGATCCGGAGACCGCAGTTCAGCACGCCTGAATTCCTTGGAAGCGGCCGGAAACCGGATGAGTTGAGACCGGTTCTCCGGGGACCAGGACACAAAGCGCGGAGCTTTCATTTTGCCGAGTCTTTCGTAGGAACCGGACGTAGGATTCAGAAAAACGGTCATGGCCTGTATATGCTTCATCACACCGGCAGCAGCAGAACCGAGAGAGTTCCCTGCCTCGTCTGGTCTGACCGAAAAATTGATATGGAAACCGTTTCCCGGTTCGCTGTCCAGAGGTTTGGCCGAGAAGTCCGCAAACAACCCGTTCCGGTGGGCCACCGTCCGGACGACCGTCTGAAACGTCATGACATTGTCGGCTGCGGTGAGGGCATCGGCATACCGGAAATCGATCTCGTTCTGTCCAGGGCCTTCCTCATGATGCGAACTCTCCGGACGGATGCCCATCTGTTCCAGTGTCAGACAGATCTCGCGACGCACGTTCTCCCCTTTATCCTCAGGGGCAATATCCATATAGCCGGCCTGGTCATAGGGCTTCCCGGTCGGACGCCCCTCTTCATCCAGTTCAAACAGGTAGAACTCCTGCTCGGCACCGAAAAAGAACTGATATCCGGCCTTTTGTGCATCCGATACGGCCTTTTTGAGCAGACTCCGTGTATCGCACTCAAAGGGCGTTCCGTCCGGATAGGTCACGGAGCAGAACATACGGACAACCTTTCCGTGTTCCGGTCTCCAGGGAAGCCAGGTCAGGGTTTCCGGATCCGGATGCAGAAACAGATCCGACCGGGACACGTCCCCGAACCCCGCCACGGCTGACGCATCGAACGCGATCCCGTAGTCAAAAGCCCTTGGCAGTTCCCCCGGCATGATCGAGATATTCTTCAGTTTTCCAAAAACATCGCAGAAGGCCAGCCGGATAAATTTCACGTCCTCTTCTTCCACGTATTGAAGCACTTCTTCCCTTGAATATTTCATAGTTCTCAAGCCAAGACCGGTTCAAGTCATCCCGCCTGTCGCAGTTTGGAAAGGATCTCTCCTATCCGGGACTTGCTTTCGTCTTGTTCTCTCCTTTCGGTCGGATTCGGTTTCGGTCACATACAAGTTTACGGGACAGTCATATAGATTTATTATAATTTTCAAACCATTCCGTGTCAATCATTTCTTTTGCTCATTCAGTTTGCCACGTAAAGCCGTTTATAGGGATTCCGGCTGTCCGGCGTCACCACGGTATAAGGCGAATCCAGGATCTCCTGTTCCTTCATATGAAACGCTTTGGCAAATCCGGAAACATACCGTCTGATCTCTTCCCTGTCCTCTTCGGTGGCCTGACGGGCTGTCACCTGGTCCGGGAAGCGGACTGACCCGCATTTTGCGCGGAGGATCAGTTTGCCGCCGTGCATACCTGTACATGGGAAATCGCCCACGATCGGGGACTCCTGTTCCCCGAGTCCCAGAACGACGAGCACCCCGCCGGCCTGGTATTCCCCGAGGAAACTTCCCGCGCATCCTCCGATGACCATGACGGGGACCTTGTCCCGGTAGGCCTTCATATGGATCCCGGCCCGGTATCCGGCATTTCCCTTCACATATATCGTACCGCCCCGCATGGCATAGCCGGCCGTGTCCCCGACGTTGCCGCAGATCACGATGGACCCGTCGTTCATCGTATCGCCTACTGCGTCCTGGGCGTTGCCCTCCACAAATATGGACGCACCATTCAGATATGCCCCCAGGGCATTCCCCGGAACACCGTCCGCCAGGGTGATCTCACCCTCTTTAAGCCCCGCTCCGATAAACCGCTGTCCGAGGCATCCCGTGATCCGGCACGGTTCATCCGCCTCCCGGATCCGTTCATTGAGAACACGGTAGTCCATCTGACTGGCCTCAATACATTTCATGATCCAATTCCTCCAAACCTACGGAACCACAGTCCGTACATTCATTCCCCGGCATGGGCAACGCCCAGTATCTCCAGTTCCTTTTCATTCAGCCCGATCCCCCTGAGCATCAGCCGGTTACCCTTGAGGGCCTCGATCGAGTTGATCCCCATTCCTCCGAGCATCTCCATGATCTCATGGCGCCATGCGGTCATCAGGTTGACCAGCCGGGCTGCTCCGACGTCCGGATTCAGCCGTTTGACCAGTTCGGGACGCTGTGTGGCAATTCCCCAGTTGCAGATACCGGACTGGCAGTTCCGGCACAGATGACAGCCCATGGCCAGCAGCGCAGCCGTGGCCACATAGCAGGCATCCGCTCCGAGCGCGACCGCCTTGACCACGTCCGCTGCGCTGCGGATGGAACCTCCCGCGACCAGAGATACTTCGCCCCGGATTCCTTCATCCCGGAGCCTCTGATCCACAGCCGCCAGTGCCAGTTCGATCGGGATCCCCACATTGTCGCGGATCCGGGTCGGCGCAGCGCCGGTCCCCCCGCGGAATCCGTCGATGGCGATGATATCCGCCCCGCTCCTGGCGATCCCGCTGGCGATCGCGGCAATGTTATGAACGGCCGCGACCTTGACGATGATCGGCTTCCGGTACTCCGTCGCATCTTTGAGCGAAAAAACAAGCTGACGCAGATCCTCGATGGAATAGATGTCATGGTGGGGCGCCGGAGAGATCGCATCCGATCCTTCCGGAATCATCCGCGTCTTCGAGACATCGCCCACGATCTTGGTTCCGGGAAGATGTCCGCCAATTCCCGGCTTTGCGCCCTGCCCCATCTTGATCTCTATGGCGGCTCCGGCGTTGAGATAGTCCTCATGCACTCCGAACCGTCCGGACGCGACCTGTACGATCGTGTTCGGTCCATAGGCATAGAAGTCCTCATGGAGTCCTCCCTCACCCGTATTGTACAGGATACCAAGCTCGGTCGCGGCCCTGGCCAGGGAGGCATGGGCATTGTAACTGATCGAGCCGTAACTCATTGCGGAGAACATGACCGGGAGGGACAGCTCGATCTGGGGCGACAGTTCGCATATGAGCTTCCCGTCCGGGTCGCGTTTCAGGCGCTGCGGCTTCTTGCCCAGGAAGACCTTGGTCTCCATCGGCTCGCGAAGCGGATCGATGGGGGGATTTGTGACCTGGGACGCATTGATCAGAAGGCGGTCCCAATACACCGGGAGCGGTTTGGGATTGCCCATGGAGGACAGAAGGACTCCTCCGCTGTTGGCCTGTTTGCAGATCTCGTTCACCGTGTCAGACGGCCAGTTTGCGTTTTCCCTGAGCGTGCAGTCGCTGCGAACGATCTTGAGTGCCCGCGTAGGACAGAAGGCTACGCAGCGCTGACAGTTCACGCACCGGGTCTCGTCGCTGACCATCCGGTTCCGTTTTTCGTCGAATGCGTGGACACCGTTGGCGCACTGCTTTTCGCAGACGCGGCAAACCGTGCACCGGTCCGGATTCCGGACCACTTCGAATTCGGGATAGATAAAGTCCAGTCCTGCCATCAGTAACACCCCTCTCTGACTTTGACGATCACCGGCTCACCCCCCTTGGGCGCCCGGATCTTTTCCGCATCCGGGTCCAGGACGCGTATGGATGCCTCCTCACTGGCGATCAGGACCCGGTCGTCCTTTTCACCGATCACCATGGACCGGAGTTTCAGCCGGTCATTCAGAGCCATGAGCCCTCCGGTGAAGCCCAGTATGATGGAGAACGGTCCGGTCACGAGCAGGCTGGAGAACACGGTGCGAAGATAACTCTGCTTCACTCTCTTTTCCCTGTCCGGTTCCTCCTCGATCGCGCTCCAGAACGGCGCGGCGATCACTCCTGCCGCTTCTTCCATGGTCAGTCCCTGTACCCGGATCAGATAGTCCAGGATGTATGTGATGACTTCGGTGTCGGTCTTCAGCGTGCATTTGTATCCGAACATCTCCATGAATCTCCGGTTGGCATCATAAGAGGAGATCTCTCCGTTATGCACGACCGAGTAATCCAGCAGCGTGAACGGATGGGCTCCGCCCCACCATCCAGGAGTATTGGTCGGATAGCGCCCGTGCGCGGTCCAGCTGTATCCCTCGTACTCATCCAGCCGGTAGAACACGCCCACGTCCTCCGGAAAACCGACCGCCTTGAACGTCCCCATGTTCTTTCCGCTGGAAAAGACGTAGGCCCCCTTCATCCCGGTGTTGATCTGCATGACCGTGCGCGCCACGAACTCCTTGTCATCCAGCTGCAGATCCCGCAGTACGGAGGGCAGCGGCGTCACGAAATATCTCCAGATCAAAGGCTCGTCGGTGATCTTCGGGATCTTCCGGGTCGGAATGATCTCTCCGCGGACCACCTCATAGTGTTCCTTCAGGAACGCCTCGCACTGTTTGCGGGTATCCCGGCAGTCAAAGAAGAGATGAAACGCATACATATCCTTATATTCCGGATAGATCCCGTACCCTGCGAAGCCGCCTCCCAGACCGTTGGAGCGGTCGTGCATCGGCTTCATGGCCTGCGTGATCTTTTCTCCTGTCATTCTTTTGCCCTCCCTGGATATCACGGCCGCGATCGCGCAGCCGGACGGGATCCGGACGTTCCCTTCCCTTACCATAGCGCCTGACTCCTTTCCATCGTTCCAAAAAAAAAGAAAAAAGTCCATTTCTACACAGATCCTTCCTGTGTAAAAATGAACGTCTTTGCCCACTTTTCTTGCATTTTAGCATCCGCGGGCCTCCGTGTCAATAATCTTCTCAAAAAACCTTCACCGTTTTTCAAAGTTTTTCAAAGCATCTGACAGTCCTGCCTGCGCATCCGGGCATCCGGAAGCGCAGGCAGGACTATCTATCAGGCCAGCCAGTTTCTCTCAATTTCGCAAGTGGCTGTGCTCAATGATTACGTCCCGTGCCCATGAGGCCCAAACCGAATCGACTCGTATGCCGTGTGAACTACATCGGCAATTCAATTGCCGATGTGGCTCACTTTGACTAGCCATCTTTTGTTAAGAAAGAATTTCACAAAGCAAAAGCTCACCACTATTACAACTGCAAAAAGAATAAAAGGAGTTAGCACTTCTATAAAACTAGGTGTTGAAAAAAGATGGCCAAAGGCATAATATAGCGCAATATAAAATGAACCCAAAAAATACACTGCAACAAAGGCGCTTATTCCAAATAATGAAGAAAGAGTAATTGAAACTGGAATCTTTGCGGTCCCGATTATAATAGTTTTTCTTTCAACAAACGTAGACAGCAAAAAAAGCAAACCTGCCGACACCATTGGAATTAATAGATGCGACAAAAGTAATATATCCATCGAAAGCAATTCTTCTAGTTTAGAAAAAACAAGTTCAGAAAGAAAAACGCCAAAACAAAGCAGCAAAAAAGCAAAAATCGCATCTATGACAAAGAGGCGTATCCTGCTTTTTTTTGTTGCCACAAATCCAACTATATTGTATGCTGCAGTATCTATGATTTTATATATCAGAAACAAGGCAAAAATAGGGCAATAGTAAAGAAAGAAGAGTAACATAATGATTATTGCCTCCAAAGTATTTTCGAAAAGAATCGGACGGATCTGCAGGCGCGGCCGGATGTCCGGCGGTGCCTGCAGGGATTGCTTTTTGGCAAATCCTCTCAGCTTCTAAGGTTGCTGTGCTCAACGATTACGTCCCGTGCCCATCCGGCCCACACCGGATCGACGCCGATATCGCCGTAGGTTGGATAATCCTTGGCAATGAACCCTCCTCCTGCAGCCCGGAAGAGCTCGCACATTTCCCTGGCTCTTGTCTCGATGACCGTCCTGTCGCCGGTCGGAAGCACTTTCTGTATATCCACCGGAGACCAGAACGTGACGCGGTCTGCAAATTCTCCGGCCAGCGTCTCGGTCGGATACACGTCTGGCTGATCGAACTGCAGAGCATCCACGCAGACCTCAATCAGATCCTCGATGAAAGCATAGATGTATCCGCAGGAATGCATGAAAAGCTTCATCCCTCCTTCGTGCACAGCGTCCGCGACCCGTTTGTAATAGGGTTTGAACAGGCTTCGAAACGTTTCGGGAGATACGAAGGTCCGGTCCTGGGTCCCCCAGTCGTCCCCGATCACGGCGGCATCGATCCCGCACCCGCTGAATATCCGGATCGCCTCCACTTCGTGATCCGTGATCCGGTCCATGAATGCGCATAGAGCCTCCGGTTCCTCAATCGTATCGGCTAGAGCGTTGGCGATGAGCCGCGCATCCCTCAGCTGGGAGAACAGCGAACCTATGCCCGTGATTACGAACTTGTCCGAGGCCCCAATGTTCTGCGCAAGCAGTGTCTGCCTGAAGGAAGGATCCAGTTCGGGTATGTAGTACCGGTCCGCCTCTGACCAGTCCGTGATGGCTCCTCTTATGCATTCGCCCTTTGTCTTTCCGTTGAACCGCCCGTAGATGTTCCGGTGTACGTCCATCCGCACCTCGCCGGAAAAGCCGGTCAGCTTTTTTAGCTCCGGATAGTCTCCCCACTTGTCAAAAGGATTCTCTTCCAAGGACTCTGCTTTATACCGGCGGCTCGCGACTCCGATCAGGTCCCGGTACGCGGGATCCGAAAAGTCGAATCCGAACCGAACCGGGGCATCGTGCTCCACGATCCGGCGAATGATCTCTTTGGATGTCATGACGGATACCTCCTGCCCCGCGAATCCGGCGCGGCAAAACTAAAAATTGAGAGTATCATACTCATTTGCAGTATAGCACAATCCCGTACGTTCTGTCCTCCGGGAATCCAAAAAAATTTTTTGGCTTTTTTTGAAAAGTGCTTGACAAGCCCCGGAGATGGGAGTAAAATGACGGACGTAAAGGCAAGGGCGTCTTTGAGCATACGGGCTCAGAGACGGTTTTTCTTTTTCAGCTGAATATTGGACAGAAAAGGCAAGGGCGTCTTTCGTGTGTATGACATGAAAGGCGCTTTTCTCTTTTTCAGATCCGTTCCGCAAATCCATGCACAAGGAGAACCCACTATGGAAACCGTATCCGACTACTTTGGAAGCCTGGTCTTTGATGACCGCGTGATGAAAGCCACTTTGTCAGCAAAAGTGTACGCATCCCTGAAAAAAACAATCGATGAGGGCGAGACCCTGGATATCGGCGTGGCCAACGCCGTGGCGGAGGCCATGAAGGACTGGGCCCTCTCAAAAGGTGCGACTCATTTTACCCATTGGTTCCAGCCCCTGACCGGGATCACGGCCGAAAAACATGACAGTTTCATCAGCCCCTCCCCGGACGGCGGAGTCATTATGGAATTCTCCGGCAAGGAACTGATCAAGGGCGAACCGGATGCCTCCTCCTTCCCCTCCGGCGGTCTGCGCGCCACGTTCGAGGCCCGAGGATACACCGCCTGGGATCCGACGTCCTATGCCTTCATCAAAGGCAAGACGCTCTGCATCCCGACCGCATTCTGCTCCTACGGCGGCCACGCCTTAGACAAGAAAACTCCTCTTCTGAGATCCATGGAGGCCCTGAACAAACAGGCACTCCGGATCCTGAGGCTGTTCGGCAACACCACGGCCCGCAACGTGCGCTCGTCCGTCGGACCCGAACAGGAATATTTCCTGATTTCCAAGGAGATGTACGACGCACGGCCGGACCTCCGGTTCACCGGCCGGACGCTCTTCGGCTCAAGACCTCCGAAAGGACAGGAGATGGATGACCATTATTTCGGCGCCATCAAACCCAGGGTGGCGGCTTATATGGAGGACCTGAACCAGGAACTCTGGAAACTCGGGATCATGGCCAAGACCGAACACAACGAGGTCGCACCTGCCCAGCATGAGCTGGCCCCGATCTATACGACGACCAACGTCGCGACCGACCACAATCAGCTGACCATGGAGATCATGCAGAAGGTCGCGTCCCGCCACGGTCTGGTCTGCCTGCTCCATGAAAAGCCTTTTGCGGGCGTCAACGGTTCGGGCAAGCACAACAACTGGTCCATTTCGACCGATGAAGGCCAGAACCTGCTGTCCCCCGGCGATACGCCCTATGAAAACGCTCAGTTCCTTCTGTTCCTGTGCGCGGTCATCCAGGCCGTGGACGATTATCAGGATCTGCTCCGCATCTCGGTCGCGACGGCCGGAAACGACCACCGTCTGGGCGCGAACGAAGCGCCGCCCGCCGTCATCTCCATGTTCCTCGGCGACGAACTCAGCGCCGTTCTGGACGCGATCGAGACCGATACCCCGTACAAGGGCACGGAAAAGACCCAGCTGAAGCTCGGCGTGCACGTGCTGCCCAGGTTCAACCGGGACACCACGGACCGCAACCGGACTTCCCCGTTCGCGTTCACCGGAAACAAGTTTGAGTTCCGCATGCTCGGCTCCTCGAACAGCATCGCCTGCGCGAACATTATGCTTAACAGCGCAGTCGCGGAAAGCCTGAAGCTCTTCGCGGACCGTCTGGAGGCCGCAAAGGATTTCGAATCCGAACTGCACGACATGATCAAGAAGACCATTCAGGACCATAAGAGGATCATCTTCAACGGCAACGGATATGACGACGCCTGGATCAAGGAAGCGACCGAAAAGCGCGGCCTGCTCAACTACCGGACCACGGCGGACTGCATGCCGCATCTGCTGGACCCCAAGAACGTGGCCATGCTCACGTCCCACAAGGTCTTCTCCGTGGAGGAACTGAGATCCCGCTGCGACATCATGCTGGAAAACTACTGCAAGTCGGTCGTGATCGAGGCCAACACCATGATCGATATGGCCCGTACCCAGATCGCACCGGCCGTCGCACGCTTTTCCGCCGATCTGGCCCGGAACGTGGAGGCCAAACGCTCGGTCGTAGCCGGGGCGGCCTGTGTCTATGAGACCGGGCTGATCGAAAAACTGAGCGGCCTCTGCGACCGGATCGCGGAACGTGCGGACACACTGCAGAACGCGCTGGTCTCCCTCCAGGAGGCCGAAGGCAGCCAGGCCGAATCCATCAGGATCCGCGACTGCGTACTGCCGAAGATGAGCGAACTCCGTCTGGTCTGCGACGAGGCGGAGACGCTGACCGAAAAGTCCTACTGGCCGTTCCCGACCTATGCGGACATTCTGTTCAGCGTGAGATGAACCTAGATTGGAGTCTGTTATGCTTACGGAAGAATTGTCTTTATTCATAGAGGAGACCGTAACGGGTCAGGCGTTCGGGATCTGGTTCCTCATCGGAGCCGCCCTCGTGTTCTTCATGCAGGCCGGTTTTGCCATGGTTGAGACCGGATTCACCCGTGCCAAGAACGCCGGAAACATCATCATGAAAAACCTGATGGATTTCTGCATCGGTACGGTCGTATTCATTCTTCTGGGATTCAGCCTGATGATGGCCGAAGACTATGTGCTGGGCATCATCGGCGTCCCGAACCTCCAGATCCTGACCGACTTCGGAGGTTTTCTGCAGGGCGAAAAAGCCCCTGCGTTCGTATTCAACCTGGTCTTCTGCGCCACGGCCGCGACGATCGTGTCCGGCGCGATGGCGGAACGGACCAGATTCCTGTCCTACTGCATCTATTCCGGCGTCATTTCCCTGTTCGTCTATCCGATCGAGGCCGGATGGGTCTGGAACCAGGCCGGCTGGCTCGCCCAGCTGGGCTTCCATGATTTCGCCGGATCCGCCGCCATTCATTCGGTTGGGGGCATCACCGCCCTGATCGGCGCGATCATGGTCGGCCCGCGTCTCGGAAAATACACCCGTGACCCGTCCGGAAAAGTGAAGAAAGTCAACGCCATCCCGGGACATTCGATCACGCTCGGAGCCCTGGGCGTATTCGTGCTCTGGTTCGGCTGGTACGGCTTCAACGGTGCCGCAGCCTGGAACAACGAGTCCCTGGCCTCCATCTTCCTGACCACCACCATTGCTCCGGCCGTCGCGACCTGCACGACCATGGTCCTGACATGGATCAAGAACAAGAAGCCGGACGTTTCCATGTGTCTCAACGCCTCCCTGGCCGGACTCGTGGGCATCACGGCCGGATGCGACGCGCTGGATGCCGTTGGCTCGGTCGTCGTGGGTCTGGTCAGCGGGTTCCTTGTCGTGTTCGCGGTCGAGTTCCTGGACATCCGGCTGCACATCGACGATCCGGTCGGTGCGGTCGGCGTGCATTTCGCCAACGGCGTCTGGGGCACGCTCGCGGTCGGCCTTCTGGCCAATCCGGCCTGTCCGGCGGACTGAACGGCCTGTTCTACACCGGAAGTTTCACCCTTTTGGGCAAACAGGCTCTGGGCCTTGCCGCCATCCTGGGCTGGACGGCCGTCATGATGACCCTGACGTTCTTCCTTCTCAAGAAAACCGTAGGACTTCGCGCCTCAAAAGAAGAGGAGATCAAGGGCATGGATTTGACCGAACACGGCCTGCCCAGCGCCTATCCGGACTTCGCTCCGGCCGTGGCCGGTCTGGACTACGGGTTTGAAGGCGTGCCCGCCGTGACCGGAGACACACCGGTGGCGGAAGCCGTACCCGTAAGGAAGGTGCCCGCATTTGATGAAGGGACTCCGAAATTCACAAAAGTGGAAATAATTTGCAAGGAAGTTCGCTTTGAAGCCCTGAAAAATGCTATGATGGAGATCGGGATCACCGGCATGACCGTATCCCACGTGCTGGGATGCGGTGCCCAGAAGGGCCGGCCCGAATACTACCGCGGCGTTCCGGTAGAAGCCAACCTGCTGCCCAAGATCCAGGTGGATATCGTGGTCAGCAAGGTCCCGGTCCGCACCGTGATCGAAACCGCCAAGAAGGTCCTGTACACCGGACACATCGGAGACGGAAAGATCTTCGTATACGACGTGGAGAACGTGGTCAAGGTCCGCACCGGCGAGGAGGGCTATGACGCCCTTCAGGACGTGGAATAGGAGCGGGTCATGTGCTCGATCATCGGTTACTGCGGTCCCGTTCCGGATATGACCGCGTTTGAATCCGGGTTCGCGAGGACCAAGTCCCGCGGCCCGGACGACTCCCGCGTGATCCGGACAGGCGAAGGCCTGCTCGGATTCCACCGCCTGTCCATCATGGGACTGACCCCATCCGGCATGCAGCCGTTCACCCTGAACGGCTGCTCCGCCGTTTGCAACGGGGAGTTGTACGGATTCCGGGCCATGAGGCAGGATCTGATACAAAAAGGCTATACATTCAAGAGCGACAGCGACTGCGAGCTGATCCTGCCCCTGTATTTCGAATACGGAACGGATATGTTCCGGAAGCTGGACGCCGAATTCGCCTGCGTGATCTATGACGGCCGGACCGGCTCCTACATCGCCGCCCGTGACCCGATCGGGATCCGTCCCCTGTATTACGGTTTCGACAAGACCGGAACCCCCGTGTTCGCCAGTGAAGCCAAGAACCTGGTCGGGCTGTGTCAGGAGATCCTGCCCTTCCCGCCCGGTCACTACTTCAAGGATGGACAGTTCTTCCGCTACGACCGGATCGACCGGCCGGACGGCGTCTGTCACGACGGTCTCGAGACCGCCTGCCGGGAGATCCGCAAAAAACTCATAGCCGGCGTCGAAAAGCGCCTGGTCTCGGACGCCCGGGTCGGATTCCTCCTGTCCGGAGGTCTGGACTCCTCGCTCGTCTGCGCCATCGCGGCGCGGAAACTGGGACATCCCATCCGCACGTTCGCCATCGGTATGAGCGGAGATGCCATCGACCTCAAGTACGCCCGTCAGGTCGCCGACTATATCGGCGCGGACCACACCGAGGTCTATATGACCCCGGACGAGGTCCTGTCCTCCCTAGAGACGGTCGCGGAACTGCTCGGCACGTACGACATCACGACCATCCGGGCGAGCATGGGCATGTATCTGGTCTGCAAGGCCATCCATGAAAGGACGGATATCCGGGTCCTGCTCACCGGCGAGATCTCGGACGAACTGTTCGGGTACAAGTATACCGATTTCGCCCCGGACGCCGCCGCCTTTCAGGCAGAGGCCGAAAAGAGGATCCGGGAACTCCACATGTATGACGTGCTCCGGGCCGACCGGTGCATCTCGGTCAACTCGCTGGAGGCGCGCGTCCCGTTCGGGGATCTGGATTTCGTGCGCTATGTGATGCGCCTGGATCCCGGAATGAAGATGAACACCTACGGCAAGGGCAAGTATCTGCTCCGCCATGCCTTCGAGGGCCTGGGCTACCTGCCGGACAGCATCCTGTGGCGCGAGAAAGCCGCCTTTTCGGACGCGGTAGGCCACTCCATGGTCGACGATCTGAAGGCGTATGCGGAAAGCCTGTATACCGATTCCGAATTCGAGTCGCGCCGTCTGCAATACGCGCACGCGACCCCGTTCACGAAAGAATCCCTTCTCTACCGTGAACTGTTTGAAAAGTACTACCCCGGACAGTCCGGAATGATCACGGACTTCTGGATGCCGAACCGCACCTGGAAAGGATGCGACGTGCAGGATCCTTCCGCACGCGTCCTGTCCAACTACGGCGACAGCGGAAAATAGCAAAGGAGGCTTCAGAGCCTATGGACCGAATTCTGGTGATGGATTTCGGCGGTCAGTACAATCAGCTGATCGCCAGACGCGTGCGTTCACTGCACGTGTATGCCGAGGTCCGGCCGTACAGCCGGATCACCCCTCAGGAGATCCGGGACGCGGGATACCGCGGGATCATCTTCACAGGCGGACCGAACAGCGTATACGATCCGGCCTCTCCCCACTGTTCCCCCGAGGTGCTGCGCCTGGGCATACCGGTACTCGGCATCTGCTACGGTCATCAGCTGATGGCCTATACCGAGGGCGGGACCATCTCTCCCGCGGAGAGCGGCAGCGAATACGGGCGGACCGAACTGTTCTGCAGCGGTCATCCCCTGTTCCGGGACGTACCCGAAACCAGCATCTGCTTCATGAGCCACACCGACTGCGTGTCCGTCCTTCCGGAAGGTTTTGCCGTCCTTGGCCATACGGACCACTGCGCCTGCGCCGCCATGGGCAATGACGAACGCAGGCTGTACGGCGTCCAGTTCCATCCCGAGGTCACCCACACCGAATACGGGATGACCGTCCTTAGGAACTTCGTGTTCGGGATCTGTTCCTGCCGTGCGGACTGGGTCATGGACGATTTCATCGAACGGTCGGTCGCACGCTACCGCGAGGAGCTCAGGGGCCGCAAGGTCCTCCTGGCTTTGTCCGGCGGCGTGGATTCCTCGGTCGCGGCGGTGCTTCTGCACCGGGCCATCGGCCGGAACCTGTCCTGCGTCTTCGTGGACCACGGACTGCTCCGTAAGAACGAGGGGGATTATGTGGAACGGACCCTGGGGCATGAACTGGGCGTCAACGTCATCCGGATCAATGCCGCGGACCGCTTTCTCTCCCGCCTTGCGGGCGTGACCGAACCCGAACGGAAACGCAAGATCATAGGCGAGGAGTTCATACGGGTCTTCGAGGACGAGGCCGGAAAGCTCGGCCACATCGACGACCTGGCCCAGGGGACCATCTACCCCGACGTCATCGAGAGCGGCAAGGGAGATTCCGCCGTGATCAAGAGCCATCACAACGTGGGCGGTCTTCCCTCCGTCATGGCCTTCAAGGGGATCGTGGAACCCCTCAGAGACCTGTTCAAGGACGAGGTCCGGGAGGTCGGCCGGCGTCTGGGGATCCCGGACGAGCTGGTCATGCGCCAGCCTTTCCCGGGTCCGGGACTCGGGGTGCGGATCATCGGGGAGATCACAAAGGAGAAGCTGGACCTGCTCCGCGAGGCGGACGCCATTTTCCGCGAGGAACTGGACCGATCCTCCGTGAGGAACGAATGCGCTCAGTATTTCGCCGTCCTGACCGACACCCGGAGCGTAGGGGTGATGGGCGACGCCCGGACGTACGGATATACCGTGGCTCTGCGGGCCGTCCGGAGCGACGACTTCATGACCGCGGAATGGGCCCGCCTGCCCTATGAAGTCCTGGAAAGAGCCAGCAACCGGATCACCAACGAGGTCCGGGGCATTTCGAGAGTCGTTTACGATATCACATCCAAGCCGCCCGCGACGGTGGAATGGGAGTAAGGAGAAAACCGACATGACCAAATATATTTTCGTGACCGGAGGCGTGGTTTCCGGACTGGGCAAAGGCATTACGGCCGCCTCTCTCGGCCGTCTGCTCAAGGCGCGCGGACTCAAGGTCGCGGCGCAGAAACTGGACCCGTACATCAACGTCGATCCCGGGACGATGAGCCCCTATCAGCACGGTGAGGTCTACGTGACCGAGGACGGCGCGGAGACCGATCTGGACCTGGGCCACTACGAACGCTGCATCGACGAGGATCTGAACAAGTTTTCCAATCTCACCACCGGAAAGGTCTACTGGAACGTCTTAAACAAGGAACGGAGAGGCGAATACCTGGGCTCCACCGTGCAGGTCATCCCGCACATCACCAACGAGATCAAGGAGTTCGTCTACAATGTGGGACGGCATTCGGACGCCGACGTGGTCATCACCGAGATCGGCGGGACCATAGGCGACATCGAGTCCCAGCCGTTCATCGAGGCGGTCCGCCAGATCTCCCTGGAAGTCGGGCGGGAGAACAGCCTGTTCATCCACGTGACCCTGGTTCCCTATCTTCACGGGTCCGAGG
>JAFYHA010000113.1 GCA_017539425.1 Clostridia bacterium | reverse complement strand
TCCCAGAGCATATTGTCCGGACGCAGCCTGGCTTCATAGATGAGCCCTGCCGCCAGCGTTTCCCGTAACGGCGCGACGCCGGATTCCGGCCGGTATCCGCGCTTGTGGAGAGGGATGCCCGTCGTGTCAATCATCAGAGTCGCGACGTCCTTGAAGATAAAGAACTCGATCTGATACTTGATCCCGGTCTCCTCGAACCAGTCCCGCCGGTAGGCGCTTTGCAGTCTTTTGACGACGGCCTTCTTGACGATGCTCTGGCAGTCCGGTACCGAAAACAGCTGGCTCTTGACCGCGTGTCCCTTGACCGGGAACGCGTCCGAGGAACCGATATAGTCCTCCCACGGCAGAGCCGCCGTTCCGTCGAAGAGTTCGGTGAAGGACCGGGCCTCGAACTGGCCCAGCTTCAGGTACACACGTTCCGCGCACCGAAGACCGATATTGGCTTTGGCGCAGTCCTCCATCGTACCGGTAAAACTGACCCGGCCGTCCATCGTGTCCGTCCGTTTCAGTCCCAGCGCGTCCATTTCCGCGCCGAGCGCCCTTTCCAGCCCGAACAGGCAGGGGGCGACAAACGTAAATTCCATAATGGTGTAAATCCATTTTGGGTAGATGAGGTCAGGTCTTCAGCGTCACGACGGTGACGCCCGTGTCGCCTTCCCCGAGTTTGCCCAGTCTCTGTTCGGCCACCCGGCGGTCCTTCCTGAGTTCGCCCTGCAGATAGGTGCGCAGGGCGCCGGTGCCTTTTCCGTGCACCAGCCGGACCTCATGCAGGCCGTGCAGGATCGCCGTATCCAGATACTTGTCCACCTTGAGCCAGGCCTCGTAACCGGTAAGCCCGCGGAGGTCCAGTTCAAAGGGCATGGCTTCCCCGGACAGGCTTCTCTTGACCAGCGGTTTTTCCTTTTTGGACTGAGGTTTCTTGTCATCCGGCACGTCCTCGGCCAGCCTCAGATCGTCGGTGTGGACCTTGGTCCGCAGGGATCCGGCCTGGACCTTCCAGTTGCCGTCCTTGTCCGGACCGTCCAGAAGGACGCCCTGCTGTCCGATGGACCGGATGATGACGTGGTCTCCCTTGACGAGATCCCTGGGCAGCGTGTAGGCACCTCCGTCCTCCTGTTCCAGGAGATCGTAGGTCTCATAGTCCCCGGGACCCGAACGAAGCCGTTCCCGGATGGCCTTGCGGGCCTCCTGGGTTCTCTTGGAGATGGCCTCGGCTTCTTTTTCCTTGCGGACCTTGTCCGCCTCCTTGAAGATGAATTCGCTGGACGCCTTGGCGCTCTGGATCATGGCCGCGGATTTGTTCCGGGCATCGGTCAGGGCCTCCTGGGCTTTCTTTCTGTCCTCTTCGATCTTCTTCCGGGCCGACGCTTCCTCCCTTTCCAGTTCGGCGCGGATGCGCGCAGCCTCGTCTCTCTGTTTCTCCAGTTCCTGTCTCACGCTGTCCAGCCGGCCGATGACGTCCTCGAACTGGATGTTGTCCGAATCCACCAGTTCCTTTGCCCTTTCGATGACGCTTTCGTCCAGACCGAGCTTTGCGGAAATGGCAAAGGCGTTGGACTTGCCGGGCGTACCGATGATGAGCCGGAACGTGGGCTTCAGGGTCTGCACGTCGAACTCACAGGACGCGTTGCAGACGCCGGGGGTGTTCAGGGCATAGGCCTTGAGTTCGGCATAGTGGGTCGTGACGGCGCACAATGCGCCCTTCTTGCGCACGTGTTCCAGGATGGACTGCGCCAGCGCGGCGCCTTCCACCGGGTCCGTGCCGGCCCCGAGTTCGTCCAGTATGACCAGTGACTGGTCTCCGGTATGGTTCAAAATGTCTATAATTCGTACCATATGAGACGAAAATGTGGACAAACTCTGCTGAATACTCTGTTCGTCGCCGATATCCACGAGCACGCTGTCAAAGATTGTGAGCCTGGATTCCGGCTTCGCCGGGATCTGCAGTCCGGCCTGCGCCATAAGGCACAGAAGGCCGAGCGTCTTCAGGGATACCGTCTTGCCGCCGGTGTTGGGACCCGTAATGACCAGCGTATCGAAGGCGCTGTCCTCACCCAGCCGCAGATCGATGGGCACTACCCTGTCGCGGTCGATGAGGGGATGGCGGGCCTGCTTGAGATCCACCGAACGGGTCTTGCCGAAGACCGGACGGACGGCGTTCATCTGCTGTCCGAGAATCGCCCTGCCGAAGATGAAGGACAGATCGGTCAGGGTCCGGTAGTCCAGGACGATGGCCGTCCCGGAATTGCTGACGTCCTGGGAAAAGGCCATCAGGATCTTGTCGATCTCGTGACGTTCCTTGGCGTCCATCTCGGACAGTTCGTTGTTGGCCTCGACCACCGCCATCGGTTCCATGAAGACCGTGGCGCCCGAGGACGAGGTGTCGTGGATCAGTCCGCGGATATCGTTCTTGTGCTCCGCCTTGACCGGAATGACGAACCGCCCGTTCCGTGTCGTGACGATGGCCTCCTGCAGATAGGAAGAGGCGTGGCTTCCCGAGGTGTAGTGCTGCAGGATCACCTTGATGTGCAGGTTGATGCTTCTCTTCTTCCGGCGGATCTCCGCAAGCGCAGGAGAGGCGTCGTCCGCGATCCGGTCCTCGGACAGGATCGCCTTGGTGATGCGGGTGGCCAGGAAGTCCATGGGGATGAGCATATTGAAGCGCTCGTCCAGGACGGTCTCGAAGGTCCGGTTCAGTTTTCCGTATTCCGAAAGGCCGTGGACCGCCTGCAGAAGCGAAGCGATGTCCAGAAGTTCTCCCGGTGTCAGCTGCGCGCCCTTGTCCGCGCGCTCGCAGGCGTCCGTGACGTCCCGCCCCGCCCCGAAGGACGGAAGCCCCTTGACGTCCATCAGGCGTCTGGCGTCCTCGGTCTGCTGCTGCAGCTGCTCTACGAGATAGCGGTCCGACAAAGGAAGCAGGGTCCGCGCCTTGGCGCGGGCGCCTTCCGTCGGACAGGACTGCACCAGCATATCGAGTATCTTGTTGTATTCCAGGGTGTCAAGCACCCGTTCCTGTATCAGCATAATGTTCTATCCTTGCTCTACGATCCGCTCCAGAAAGGTATCCAGATCCGACTTGGGATCCAGCAGATCGCATTTGTCGCCGGTCTCCACATCGATGAGGATGATGTAGATCGGCTTTTCCTTGTCTATGTCTCCGCCGACGCGGAGGAAGAAACGTTCGTTTTCCATGAGGTAGTCCAGGCACAGGAATGTCGCGCTCTTGGTGACCGTGCGGAACTTGTACGCGCCGAAGTCCTTCCATTCGACCGCGGTGGGCGCCTCGTCCAGCCTCTGGATGTCCGCGAAGGTGATCTCGACGAGCTTTTCCTCCTTGCTCTTCTCCACCATGCGGACGATCTGGAAGACGCTGAAGGGACCCAGCGTACCGAGAAAGATGGCTATGCAGACCAGAAAGGTGATGAGACGGATGTGCGAATCCACGTACCGGCGGAACCGTTCCTTTTTCGACAGTTCCTCATACTGCAGCGGGACAGAGGAAGACCCGGCGGGTTCGATGTAGTCAAAGCCGTCGTTCAGGTCCTG
Organism: Clostridia bacterium; assembly: GCA_017539425.1. Taxonomy (GTDB): domain Bacteria; phylum Bacillota; class Clostridia; order Oscillospirales; family CAG-272; genus RUG14240. The sequence continues at coordinate 3,029 of JAFYHA010000113.1, read as the reverse complement.
CTCTTCTGTCAGGTCCTTCACATGATCCGGAATCTGTTCGCCTTTTGCGTCCTTCTTGTCCTTCTTTTTGCGCGCATAGTATCCTTCGTACGGCATTAGCGGACCTCCAGTCCCATCCTTTTCATCACTTCGTCCTGTTTGCTTCTCATCAACTTGTCGTCTTCGTCCGAGAGTTCGTGATCGTATCCCAGCAGGTGGAGCATGGAATGGGCCGTCAGGAACGCGACTTCCCTGTCCGTTCCGTGCCCGTACAGTTCGGCCTGCTCTAGGGCCTTCTCCATCGAGAGAACGATGTCCCCGAGCGCCAGGACCGGACGGTCCTCGGTACCGTTCAGCTCCTCTTCATTCAGAAGCGGGAACGAAAGGACGTCCGTCGGGCGGTCCAGGTTCCGGTAGGTCCTGTTCAGTTCCCGGATGCCTTCGTTGTCCGTGAACGTGACCCCGACCTCATACCGGCCCTTGCGGTCCTCCATCCGGAGCGTCTCCAGAATAGAAGACTTGATCAGCTTTTTGAGTTCCGGCGTGACCTTCACGGTCTTCTGCCGGTTGGTATACCAGATCTTGACTTGTAAATCCGCCATGTCACTCGTTTCTCCTGGGCGCGCGGCGGATCTGGGGCGCCTTCTTCGCGGCGGCTTTCGCGGCCGACTCCCTCTGGGCCTTTTCATAGGCCAGTATGATCTTCTGCACCAGACTGTGACGGACCACGTCCCGTTCGGTGAAAGTGTGGATGGCGATATCGTCGATGTTGGCTAAAATCTGCGTGGCGACGAGCAGGCCGCTCTTCTGTCCGTACGGCAGGTCCGTCTGGGTAAGGTCTCCCGTGATGACCATCTTGGAGTTGACCCCGAGACGGGTGAGGAACATCTTCATCTGCTCGGGCGTGGCGTTCTGCGCCTCGTCCAGGATGATGAAGCTGTCGTCCAGCGTACGGCCGCGCATGTAGGCCAGCGGTGCGATCTCGATGTTGCCCTTCTCCATCTGCTTCTGGTAGGACTCCACGCCCATCATGTCGTAGAGCGCGTCGTACAGAGGACGGAGGTAAGGGTCGATCTTGCTCTGCAGGTCTCCTGGCAGAAAGCCCAGTTTCTCGCCCGCTTCGATGGCGGGACGGGTCAGGATGATCCGGTTGACCTGGTGCTCGCGAAGGGCCTTGACGGCCATCGCGACCGCCAGATAGGTCTTGCCTGTACCGGCCGGTCCGATCCCGAACACGATGGTGTTCTTACGGATGGCGTTGACGTATTTCTGCTGTCCGGCCGTCTTGGCCTTGATCGGCTTCCCTTTTACGGTCAGGGTGACGCTGTCGCTCTCGATGGAACCGAGATCCGCGTCCTCGCCCGAACGGACCGAATCGATGACGTAGGCGACCGCCTGGTCGCTGAGCTCGACCCCGTTGCGGATGCTGATGCGCAGGTGCTCGATGGACTCCTTTGCGAGCAGGACGTTGTCCGCGTCCTCTCCGCTCACGATGACCGTGTTTCCTTCATCGGTCCGGCGGTTGACGATCTGCACCCCGAACGCGCTTTCCATTTCCTTTATGTTCTTGTCCATGGATCCAAAGAGCTTGGATACATCCTCGCCCGGTTCCAGAACGATCCGGCAATCTGTCATACTCTTAAAACTCCAATTTTAGTCATAGTCCTTGTAGCCCATATTCATGACCATCGCGATGCTGTCCCGCCAGTTTTCCTTGACCTTGACCCATAAGTCCAGGAAGACCTTCTTTTCCAGGATGGCCTCCAGGTCCTGTCTGGCGTAGCTGCCGATGAGGCGGAGGGTCTGTCCGCCTTTCCCGACCACGATGCCTTTGTGGCTGGCTTTTTCCACATAGATGTCCGCACGGATGGAGACCAGTTTCTCCCCTTCCTTGAAATCCTCGATGACCACGGCCGTGCCGTGCGGGACTTCCTTGTCCAGGGTCCTGAGGATCTTCTCCCGGATGATCTCGGAGGTCATCTGGCGCATCGTCTGGTCCGTATAGGAATCCTCGTCATAGAACCACTGCTCACAGGGATGCAGGAACTTGCCGCACTCGTCCATGAGCTCGTCCACGTGCTTTCCGGAACGGGCGCTGATGGGCACGACGGCATCGAAAGAATACAATGCTGCATATTCCGCAATGCATTTGGCGATGATCTCGCGGTCGTACTGGTCGATTTTGTTGACGGCCAGTGCGCACGGCATCTTCATCCGTTCCACAGCCTTGAGGACGTCCTTTTCGGTATTTCCGGCAGGCAGTCCGGCATCCACGACCAGAACGACCGCGTCTGCCGCCTTGAGCGAGGAGTTGGCCGTGCGGACCATATAATCTCCCAAAGGGTTCCGTGGATGGAACAAACCGGGAGTATCGACGAAGACAAACTGGTCTTCCCCTTTGGTTTCAATACCGATGATCCGGTTACGGGTCGTCTGGGGCTTGTGGCTGACGATGGCCACCTTTTCTCCCAGAATGGTATTGAGCAATGTGGATTTTCCGACGTTCGGCCGTCCGACCAATGCGATAAAGCCTGTTCTTTTCACGGTGGAATTCCTCCGTAGTCTCTTTGACGCGGACCCGGATGGGCTCGCAAATTCCTAATATGCTATCTTAATAATACTGTTTTTTAGAGGGGATGTCAATAAAGAGGGCTTATATGGCATCCGGATTTGAATGGTTTTTTCTTGATACCTGAACCCGTAGTAAAAAAACGCGACGCAATACTCCAATGCAGGAGGTCGCGCCGCGTATCATATTATGAAAGATGAGTGCTCTCTATCCTGGACGGACTCAAATTCTGTCAATCCGACGAAATCTCATTTTTTGTAACGGACTTAAGAGGTATTCTTGAGACAAGATTGTCTAAATCAGTTTTTTAACAATTAGGTCATAAATAAACTACTCTAATTTGAGAAATCCTTGAATAAAAGCATCTGGAAAAACGAAATGCTTTTCGCCGTCTTTGAATTTCACATAAATGTACTTTTTAGATTTATCTATTTTATAGACCTGACCAGTTCCCAGCATTTTATTTTTGACAACACTCCCC
>JAFYHA010000012.1 GCA_017539425.1 Clostridia bacterium | reverse complement strand
CTGATGTCCTCTCTCAATCTGGGCAAAACGTCCGTCCAGAAGTATATCCGGCTTCTGTCGGAGGAAGGGCGGATCGCACGGATCGGTTCGACCAAAAACGGCTACTGGCAGGTTTTGTAACGCTGTCCGGATGCCACCCGAAACCTCGCGGCCACGACTGCCGCGGGGTTTTCTCAATCCAAAAAGGCCGCCTCCCTGCCCCGTTTCAAGCGGGGCGGAGGCAGCCTTTTCTGTCAAATCTCGATTTTGTAGGATCGGATCACTCCTCGGGGCTCAGGAACTCAACCAGTTCCTGGATCGCCGAGTTCACCTTGTCGGTGTATTCCCTGACCTTAGTCGCAAGGGAGCCTTTGTTCGGGCCCAGGTTCTGGATTTCGGTCCCGAATCCGCCCAGGTTGTACATGATGCCCGGGTCGAAGACGCGGCTGGACAGGATGGTGTTCAGGCTTTCGCGGGATTCCTCATCACTGCTGTACTTGGTCTTCAGGGAAAGATCCACGTAGGCATGCTGCAGTCCGTAATAGGAGTCCGCGGCGAGGGCCTCCAGGATCATGCCGGTCATATTCAGTGTATCGCCCGAGATGTCCTTCGGGATGGACAGAAGGCCGATGGTATGCTGGCTTACGGTCGAGTAGTACTGATTCTGCTCCGCGGTATACATCGGAGTCGGAAGGATGCCGAATTCCACCTCGGAACCGCGCATCGCCGTGACTTCATCCAGACGCATCCAGAAGAACAGTCCGTGATTCGTCTCGAACATCCGGGTAAACACGTCGCTGCCGATGTTCGCCTTGTGGTGGTTGAAGAAGTACGGCTCGTTCATGAACTGCACGACCTGCTCCATCGCCTCGACGCTGATCGGGTCGCCGGCGGTAAAGACCGGCTTGCCGTCCTCGCCCGTTTTGGCGATCTTGCCGCCGATGCCGTGGAAGAAGGAGGTGCTTACATCATTCTTGCCTAAGAAAGCCCAGAAGTCCTCCATGTCGGCCGTGCCGTTGCCGTCACCGTTGCTGTCCGGATCGCCTACGGCCTGGCAGTAGCCCATCAGGGATTCCACGGTCCATTCCATATCGGCCACTTCGTCATACAGCGTGGTGATGCCGCGGTCCTTGGCCGCCTGCTTGTTGAAGGCCAGCGCGGCGGTCGCGTCCTTGTCATTGACGTTCAGGGCGGTCGCGACGAGCGGGAGCACGCCCACGACGGTCAGGTTCTCGATGGAGTCCTGATCCCACCAGGGTTTGCTCAGGTCGATGTTCGGGACAAGGGTGATGTCCTGCACGATGTCATTCTTGAAGAAGCCCGGGAATTCCAGAAGGCGCGGGTAACAGACCTCATAGGCGTCTTCCCCGCCGCCCACGGCGACCTGGTTCTTGATGATCGTGGAGACGTCGCCAAGGTCGACCAGACGCATCGTAATGGAGACCTTGTAGTTGTCTTCAATGAGTTTGTTGCGTTCGAATACGGCGTCGTTGACCAGGTCCGAGGTCAGGTCAGGAGTCGCGATGTCACGGTAGGTGCGGACCGTGTTCTGCCAGCTCCCGAGGAACCAGCATAAGAAGTCCACGGACTCTCCGCCGAAATCATAGGTTTCGGGAATGTCCGGTTTCAGACGGGGTTCTCCGGTCTCCGGAGATGCCGAGGTTTCAGGATCGGTTTCAGACGATGTTCCGGTCTGCGTTTCCCCGGCCGGGGTCTCCGTGCTTCCGCAGGACGCCAGTACGGCGCCTCCGAGAGCCAGGACCAGCACAAGGCAGATCAGTCTGAGCATGGGTTTGGACATGATTATGTCTCCTTATGAAATGGATTTCGGGTTACAGCCGGAATGTCATGCCCGAATAGACGGACAGACGCTCGGTAAAGCGGGGATAGGGGCGCTTGACGTAGAACGTGAAGGCCCGGATCAGGACCAGGATCTCCAGAATCCCGGACACGTACAGAGCCAGCATGCTCCGTCCGGTATAGGCCGACGCGGCCAGGATCGTGCAGACGATCACGGCGGCGGCCGCCAGCCCGAACGCGGCGTAGACCGGCGGGAACAGGGTCTTCGGGACCGGTTCACCCGCGGTATCGGCGATGTAGCGTTCGCGGTGGGGCAGCAGGACGGAATCCAGCGGGACGGGCCGGCCCACGCGGTAGGCCCGCGCGAAGAACAGTCCGGCCAGGATCAGGAGCAGCAGCTCGGGGATCATATAGGGATAGATGAGCTGGGTGCGGACGGCGATGAACGCCTTGATGGCGGACACCAGGACCAGTCCGAAGCCGCTGGCCATGAAGATGGCGTTGTCCATCTTCTTCGCCGCGGAATCCTTGTATTTGAGGTAGCATTTCCCCTTGAGACGGGCCTCGCGGTCCAGGGTCGCGCCCGAAGCGGGCCTTTCGGCCTGCTGCTCAGCCGCCTCCCCGGTCTTGCGGAGGTTTTCCCTGTCGTGTTCCGCCCGGGCCTTGAGTTCGTGCGCCTCGATCGAGGTCAGGCCCCCCAGGGTCTGGACCAGGAGGTCGTATCCGCGCTCGATCGCGTCCGGGAAGTCCGAACGGGACATGTCGTATACGGTCCTGGCGTGGGGTTCCCTGTAGATCCCCGCAAAGCGGGTGAGCACGTCATGGTAGATCCGGCAGGCCTCCAGGGTCGCGGCGGATTTGTCCGTCCCGTCCTCCAGGTCCCGGATGTCGTCCAGCGCGACGCGGAAGGAGCGGGCGGTCCGGCCGGGACATTCCCGGTAGTCCTCCAGGCGCTCCCGGTGCATATCGTCGCACAGGAAGGTATAGAAAGCCGCTTTCCAGTCGTCAGGGCAGGTCCCCGAGATGTGCTGGAAGAACAGGCGCGCCCGGTCGTAGGCCTGCGCGTTCCAGGCGTCCAGCGCCTGCGTGTAGGCCTGTTCCGGACCGATGCCTTCCACGGCCGCGGTCTGTCCGTTGTACTTGGTGTAGGATTCGCTCATAGTGTTTCTCCTGAGATGCGGCGGGCAGGTTTCTGTCCCGCCGCAGGTTTTTAGGGATGGATCTTACCGGTTGAACGGAGTTTCCTTCTTGTCGTTTATACTGAGCCTTGTGAAGACGCCCAGCGTGCCGCCCTGGTAGTCGATGGAATCGCCGTTGTAGCGCATCGCGCCCAGGATATCCATGGAACCGGACTTGGACACGATCAGGGTGCCGCCGATGTTGTCGGCGCCGATGCTGACGATGACGGCATCCTCCATGCCCTCGTTGGTCACGAAGGAGTTCGGGCCGTAGATGAACGTGTTGTACACGACTTCGCCTTCCCCTTCGGTCAGGACGATGTACTGGTTGTACGCACGGGTGATCGGGTCGAACAGGACCGCCCAGATCTGGCCCTCGTCATTCAGCCACCGGCTGGATACGAAGGAGGACATGTTGGAGTTCTTGCGGGTCAGGACCGTGCCGTTCTGCAGGCAGCCCTCGACCACGCCGTTCTTTCCGCCCAGGAGCATGGTGTTGAAATAGCACAGGGAGGACAGTTTCTTGATGTAGTGGTTGTCGCATCCGGAGAAGTCCACGCCGTAGCCCGCCGCGCAGATGCAGCAGTTGAGCAGGTACACGCCTTCGCCCGTACCGCGTACGGCGTAGGCGGTGCGCAGGGCGGTCAGGATCTCGCTGCTGTCCACCTTCGGACCGTTGTCCGGGAAGACGATGCGCACGCCGGACAGACCGGCCTTGGGACCGAGGGTGATGAGCGCCTTGGAATCCGGTCCGTAGTTTTCGCCGACCAGGCACTTGGCCATCAGGACCGTACCGCCCGCCGTGGAGCCGGTATCCCGGTTCGGAGAGGCGGACGCGCCGCGCAGTTCCACTCCGGCAGGCACGTCGATCGCGCTGTCCAGACGGTATACGCCGGCCGGCAGGTATACGATGCCTCCGGTCTTGCCCGCTTCGTCCAGCATGGACTGCAGGGCGGCGGACACGTCCTTGTTCCCGTTGTTCGTACCCTCGAACAGGAACAGGTTGGCGGCCGGTTTCTCATAGGTCTTCTCATACGGCAGCCTGAAGCTCTCGAGGATGTTGGTGCCCTCGTCGATGATGTCCGCCTTGCTGGCCTTGGTGGTCGTGCCGCTCAGGGTGACGTTGGACATCTTTACGGCGCCGCCGGAGTTGTTCTCGATGGATTTGGAGCTGCCGGACAGCTTGGAGTTGGTCAGGGTCATGCCCCATCTGGCGTCCATGTTGTCGATCTTGAGCGCGATGTCCGTATTCTGGATCAGGGCGTCCGAGATGGAGCCCGCGAACTGGATGCGCTTGCCGTCCACGATCTGGATGCCGTACTTGCAGTCGCTGACGTACAGGCCGGCGAATTCGGTCCATTCCAGGTCGCCCAGGATCAGGCCGACGGTGTTCTTGCGGGTATAGGCCGCAATGTCGGAGACGGTGGGCTTGCTGTTCGTCAGCGAACATTCGGCCCAGTATTTCGGGTTCACGGTCACGAGTTTCCAGGTGCCGACGTCGGCCTGGTTGTACACCTCGGCCGCGGTCCGGATGAACGTGCCCTTGAAGGTGTCCACCGAGAACTGCTCGTGGGCGTTGCCCTCATTGACGCAGGCGCCCAGACCCTGGTAGCCGTTGATGACCGTGCACCGGGTCACGGAGGCGAGCATGTACGCGTCGCCCGCGCCGGTGGTATAGAAGGTAAAGCCGTAGGGTTTGGGGTTCGTCAGGGACTGTTCCGGATAGAACACGGTCAGGCCGTTGACGCCCGCGGAGCCCCGGATCTCGAACAGGGATTCCCCGTCCTTCTTCGGGACGGCCAAAATGACGGTCCCGTATTCGGTGCCCTTGTCCGGATCCTGCCAGTCGCCGCGCAGGGTGACGTAGGGCGGGATGGAGATCTTGGATGTCACGAGATACTTGCCGGCGGGCAGGTACACGGTGCCGCCGCCCTTGCCCGCCACACTGTTGATGGCGGACTGGATGGCGTTCGTGCAGTCCTTCTCACCCGTGGGATCGATGCCGTAGTATTCGCTGTTGGCGCCCGACATGTCGATGTCCGCGACGATGAGGTCCGGGCAGTCGTAGACGGGCTGCACCAGATGGATGCTGAGGTCCGGAGCCTTCTCATAGATGGTACCGGAGGGGTAGGTCAGTTTGTTCTCGCCGGTGAGATAGGTATTGATGAACCAGGTCACGCCGGCGGTGACGGACGCATCGTCGTAGCCCAGGAACATGAGTTTCTTCTCGGTGGCCACGATCCGGGTCATGCCCGGCGTCAGGTCCGAGACGAGTCCGTCCTCGTCCTTGCGGTTGGTGCGGCCGACCAGGATCTCATAGTTGTCCGCGGGCGGTTCGGTCCCCCGGTCCACCCAGTCGGTCATGATCTCGTATTTCACGCCGCTCACTTCGCTCAGGGCCGAGCGCAGTTTGGCGGATATGGTGCCGAGACGGCTTCCGTCCGGCCATACGACCTTGTATTTCGGAGTCCCGTCCTCGTTGAGCCAGTCGTTCAGTTCGACTGTGCCCGGGGCGGTTTCGGATTCGGTCTCGTTTCCGGTCTCCCCGGAGGAAGCCGGCTCCCCGGTCTCGGGGGCTTGGGTCTCGGTCCCGGGTCCGGCCGGCGTGTTGCCGCAGGCGGCCAGGACGCCGCTGAGCATCAGGCACAGGACCAGGGCGAGAATGCGTGTCCAGAGTTTCATAAAAAGCACCTCTTGCGTTTTGGTTTCTATTTCGGTTGGGAATGTTCCATCTGTCTTCGGATCCAGGTCATGAGGACTTCGGAGAGCTTTTGGATCTCCTCTGCGGTCAGGTCCCGTCCCCGGGGAATGCCGTGCCATTTCTCCAGGCACTTGCGGCAGCAGCATCCGGTGGCGTGCATCGCCCGGAAGACCGGATGACCGCCCATGGGGGTCTGGTTTCCGTCGTTCTTCGGTTCGGCCGGTCCGATCCGGGTCGTGAGGAACCGGACGGCATGGGAACGGATCTCGTCCATGCCCCGGTCCAGGACGTACTGCCTGTCCTTGGCATCCAGGCGGAACGACGAACGGAACTTCGAAGCGTCCAGCCGCTCGAACAGGTCCCGGTCCAGCCAGTCCCGGTCCGTCCGGGAAACGGGGATCTCCGAAACAGGGATCCCGGTCCTTACGGTCCCGGACTCCGTAGGCGCGGCCTTTTTCGGCGGTTCCGGGATTGACTCCTCTGTGGCTTCCAAAATGGTGACCGGTCCGGCTCCGCTCCCGTCCTTTTGCGGGTCCGGAAGCCCGAACGCGCGGGCCGTCCGCAAGGAAAGCGAGGTGGCCCTCGAGTCCACGGTCACGTGACGGACCGCGTAGGCCAGCGCCTTCCGCGCGCCCACCAGCACGACGCCCTTGCGTCCGCGGGTGACGGCGGTATAGATCAGGTTGCGCTGCAGCATCGGGAAATGGGCCATGAACACGGGAATGACCACGACCGGATACTCCGAGCCCTGGGATTTATGGATGGTCGTCGCGTAGGCCGGGACCAGTTCGTTGAGGTCCGCCCGCTCGTAGGCCACCCTCCGGTCATCGAAGATGACGGTGAGGGTGCCCTCCGCGGGATCGACCGACGCGACCGTCCCGATGTCCCCGTTGAAAACTTCCTTGTCGTAATTGTTGCGGATCTGCATGACCTTGTCGCGTACGCGGTAGGTCACAGCCGCGTGGCGTAGCGCCGCGCCGTCCGGGTTGAGGGCCTCCTGCAGCACGCGGTTGAGGTTCTCCGCCCCCACCGGGCTGCGCTGCATGGGCGTCAGGACCTGGATCTGGTCCGGTCCCACCCCGAAGTATCCGGGCAGCTTGGTCTTTACCAGCGCGGTGATCGTGTCCGGGGCCTCCTCGGCGGATTCGCAGGACACGAAGAAGAAATCCGAATCCCGTCCGTTGGACAGGTCGGGCATCTGCCCCTCGTTGATGCGGTGCGCGTTGACAATGATGCGGCTCTGCGCGGCCTGCCGGAAGATCCGGCGCAGCGTCACGGCGGGAAAAGCCCCGCACGCGATGAGGTCCCGCAGGACGTTGCCGGCGCCCACGCTCGGCAGCTGGTCCGCGTCGCCCACCAGGATGACCGACATGGAGTCCGGGACCGCCTTGAGCAGGTGATGCATGAGCATCAGGTCGATCATGGAGCATTCGTCCACCAGCAGGACGTCTCCCTCCAGGGGATAGTCCCGGTTGCGCTTGTACCCGTCCGGAGGGGTCACCTCCAGAAGGCGGTGGATGGTCTTGGCCTCCATCCCGGAGGCTTCGGACAGGCGTTTGGCCGCGCGTCCGGTCGGGGCGCACAGCAGCACGCGCGCGCCGGCATCGCGGTAGGCCGTCAGGATGCCCTGCGTCGTGGTGGTCTTGCCCGTTCCGGGTCCGCCTGTCAGGATGAAAATTTTATGGGAAACCGCCTGATGGATGGCCTCCATCTGGGCGTCGTCGTAGTTCATCGCGGTCCGCATGGCGATCCGGGTCTCCAGTCCGTCGAGCGGAACCCGCACGGACGGCGGCGCGGACGAGATGGCGCGCAGCCGGTTGGCCACGCCGACCTCGGCATAGTAGAACGGCGGCAGGTAGATCCGGGTCTCGGTCCCTCCGTCCGGTCCCGCCACGTCCTCGGTGATGACGTCCTCGGACCGGATCGCGTCGTCCAGGACCCCGGACAGAAGTTCGGCCGAAAGCGAGATCTCCTGTTCCTTTTCCGGGCTGTCCTTGGGGCCGGTGCGGAGCAGTTCCGCGGCGGTCCGGACCAGTTTGTCCCTCGTGGCGTAGCAATCTCCGGCCTCGGCCAGGTGGTTCAGGGTATACAGCAGGCCCGAACGGAGCCGTTCCGGACGGTCCAGGCCGAAACCCAGCTTCTGCGCGATGATGTCCGCGGTCCGGAAGCCGATCCCCCAGATGTCGTCCGCCAGCCGGTAGGGGTTGTGCGTGACGATGTCCAAAGACTGCATCCCGTAGGTCTTGTAGATCTTGGAGGCGTGCGAGGTGCTCACGTCGTGGCCCTGCAGGAAGATCATGATGTTCTTGACTTCCTTCTGCTCCTGCCAGCCCTTCACGAGCGCGTCGATGCGCGCCTGTCCGAGACCGTGGACCTCGTATAGGCGCTCCGGATGGTTTTCGATGATGTCGATGGTGTCCTTGCCGAACGTCTTCACGATGCGCTGGGCATAGGCTTTCCCGATGCCCCTGACCAGTCCGGACGACAGGTACTTCTCGATGCCGTACACGGTGGCGGGCAGGGTCTCCTCGTATTTCGAAACGCTGAACTGCCTGCCGAACTTCGGGTTCTGGGTCCACTCTCCGTCCAGGATGAGGACCGAACCGACAAAGACCTCGGCGAACGATCCGACGACCGTCACCAGCTCCGGGAAGGTCTTGACCCGGCACTTGATGACCGAGTAGCCGCTCTCTTCATTTCGGAATGTGATCCGTTCCACGACGGCACGCAGCTGTTCCATGGGCCTTCCTTTCCGGTTGTTTTGAGGTCCTGCCGGATTACGCCATCGTCTCCAGCATCTTGAGTGACACGCTGTAGCGTGTCGGCAGGCCGGCGTCGAAGGCGTCCGCCTCGTCGGCCATGTATTCGGACATACGGTGCCATTCGTCGTTCTGGCTGCCCGCCAGGTGCGGGGTCAGGATGACGTTGGGCAGTTCGTACCACGGGCTTCCCGCGGGGGCGGGTTCCGGGTCGGTCACGTCCAGGATGGCGCACCGCCCGGTCTCTTCGCGCAGCGCGCGGACGAGGTCCGCCTCGACCACCTGCGCGCCGCGGCCGGTGTTGATGAAGACCGCGAACGGTTTCATACTGGAGAACAGCGCGTAGTCCAGCATTCCGCGGGTCTGGGCGTTATTGGCCAGATGGTTGGAGATGACGTCCGATGTGGCGAACAGTTCCGGAAGGCTCACCAGCTTCACGCCGAGCGCCGCGGCCTTTTCAGGCGGGCAGAAGGGGTCGTAGGCGACCACCTCGAGCCGGTAGTTCTTCAGCATCTCGCAGACCATGGAGCCGATCATGCCGACCCCGATGATTCCTACGCGGGCGCCGTAGTTTCCGCGCGTGCCGCGCACGTAGCGGATGCTCTCGCCGCGGCTCTCCGGATTCCGGGAACACAGACGGGCCGCCATGGGCATGCCCTTGTTGGCCAGAATGATCTCGGCGACCGTGACCTCCGCCACGGGGACCCCGTTGGCCGCCCAGGCGCTGAAGACCCGGACGCCGCAGTTTAAGAACGGCCGGGCAAACCCCTGCACGGAACCGGCGGCATAGAAGACCGCCATCAGGTTCCGTCCGAACGCCGCCCGGATCTGGTCCTCGGTGAAGGACGGCATGCCCCAGGTGGAAAACACGTACGTGACGTCCGAAAACGACGCGGGATCCGCCAAAATCTGTTCCTTGGTATAGACGCGGTCCGTTTCCAGACCGAACTTCTCACCCAGCCTTTTCGTGGTCTCTTCGGAATAGACCGACCGGACCGTACCGGCCTGCTGGGAGACAAAAATACTTCTCATAACTGCCTCTTAAATATGCGTGCGCGTCTTGCGCGTACGTAGAGATACTAAGATTGTACTACAAAGCAGCACTTTTTTCAAGAGGCAATCTCCGGCCCCCGGAAGCGTACCGGAGAGAGCCCCGCGCAAAAATGGGGCCGGCGGATCGTCCGCCGGCCGTATCGTTTGTCCCGCATAAATATGCGGTATTATCCGAAGCCCAACAGAAGCGCCCGGTTGACCGGGATGCAGGCCCGGATCCGACCGTCGCTCTCTACGGGTTCCGGAACGCCGTTCCCGATCCGCAGGGAGCATTTCTCCGCCGTACGCAGGACGACGGTCCCGGACCCGCCGGTCCGGTCATAGGGATCCGAGGCGTTGAGGATCAGGAGAGCCTTTTTCTCCGGCCTCTCCCTGTGCTCGAACAACCCGGCGATCCACTGCCCTTCCGTCACGGAAAGGTCCTGGACCGGTCCGAAGGACAGACGGTCCCGGGAAAACGGACAAACCTCATACGGATAGCCGAGCGGAACGGTCCCGGCGCACCGGTAGGCGGCGAGCACGTCCCCCGCGGCATGGAGTTCCGCGTTCACCGCCCGGAGCTTATCGTACTGTTCGGTCTTTTCCCCGTTTTCGTCAAGTACCTGGTTGTACCACCAGCCGCCCGTATAGCAGGCCCAGTTGATGACCGAAGCCCCGTAGCACAGGGCGCAGAAGCCCTGGTAGCGCAGACGGTCCGCCGACGTGAACTCCTCTTGTCTTGAGGAGTTGACCTGCGGGATGTACCAGAAGGCGCGCCCGGTCCTGCGGCACCCCTCGGACACGGTCCGGAAATTCTCCAGCATCCTTCGCACGCCGTTCTCCTCCGGGAGCGAGTACAGGTAGAAATCATAGGACAGATACGGCAGGTCCACGTTCTGCAGGTAGCTTTCGATATGCTCCCCGTAGGTCCGCGTACCCAGCTGGTTGACAGTCTGCTGATGAGTGTTGGCGGCCACCGAGGCGTAATTGGGGTAAAGGTTGAGATAAGGAACGGGACCCGGGATGAGCTCCGACACAAGCTCCGCGACCTCTCCGTAATACGGGAAGTCCAGGGCGGACGGTTCATCCCCGATGTCGATCCCCCAGACGGCGGGGTGATCCAGATACCTTGCGGCGGCCTCCCGATAGCGTTCCGGCGGATTCGTCAGCCGGAGCCTTCCGGCGTTCTCTCCGTTTCCGCCCCACCATCCGGGCATGACGCCGCAGAGGATGGCCCCGACACCGTACCGGGACAGAAGATCCAGGACGCTCCGGTCCTTGGGCGCGAGGTTCACGATAAGGTCCAGGCCGCAGGCGGCGAGATCGCGGATGTGAGATTCGGCCTGCGCGTAAGACTGCAGGATGTAGGCGCCGATGACCAGACGGTCCTTGGGCATTCGATCTGACATGACCGTTTTCTCCTCTCTGAAGCAGGATGAGGCAATAATCGTAATTTTTTTACGGTTTATTGTATTTTCTTCAGCTAATAGGCTGCAGGATTGAACCTGTGCCGCATCGCAGTGCGGTCAACCGGTTCAATTCACCTGCCAATAGCCTTTATTTCTTCCGCCCACGCGCTCGATCTTCCGGAGGTCTTTCAGGTCTCTAATAATCTGCGAGGTTCGGGTTCTTCCGATTCCGGCGAGTTCTGCAATCTCATCCAGGTTGAGCGCCGGATTGTTCTTGATGACTTTCAGTACTGCAGCGTGCGTTTGTGACAGCCCATCGTAGTTCGTTCGGTTCATGCTGGGCTCGAATGCAAACGGAATTGTCACCGTGATGTGATTCTCCGCGATGTCGAATGCCTGCTTCCCGTACACTCCGATGATCTTTGGCACTCCGTGTCCTGTCTGCTCGATCATATCCAGCTGCCCCATGATCTTCTGCAGGGACAGGTTTACCGGCCGTGATACGCCGGCAAAGAACTCCTCCTTTGTAAAATCCACAGGAAGGCCGCCCGTCGAGACGATCTCCAGGCGGTCAGAAAAGATATAGACCGCCGGCGGAATGTTTTTGACCCACCGGTTGTGCAGGCAGGCGTTCACCCAGGCCTCGTCGAAGCACTCCGCATCGAACAGCGGCGTTTCTTTCCGTTCCATTCCGCTTTTCAGATCCACACGAACCTCGTTAAGGGCAGTCACATACTCGTAAACCTGCTTCATGGCAATCAGCAGGCAGTGAAACCCGTATTCGTTCCGGCTGATCATCTCCTGCTTGTCCTTTCCCCGGAACCGCACGACCTTGATCGAACAGTCGTTGACGTCCGACAGGATTTCCGCCAGGTAGTTGTAGGTCCCTCTTTTTGTAAGGAGCCCCATGTTGCGGGCGAAGGTTCCGTCGTCTATCGTCATGCCTTTGATCAGATACAACTGCTTGAGTTCGTTGAAAGACAAATCCTGATGGACCGCTTCGGCATTATCTATCAGAGCCTGGGCGTTGGAGAAGAAAAGTTCCCCCAGAAGATCCGGGGCGATCTTCTTGTTTTCGCTGCCAATCCGGATGCGGTATTCGCCGCCCGCGGAATAGGGCTTATTATACCCAGACGCTTCAATGACGATAATCGTTTTCCCCTCATGTTCTTCGAAAAAAATTCGGGGAACGATGGCAGGACGCACAGTCTCCGCAATCCTGGTCCCTATCTTCTTGACGGTGGATGCACCGATCGTTCCGCTCAGTCCAAGTACTTCCCCATCGTCTCCGACGCCGAAATACACGGTGCCTGTCCCGCTCTTGTTCAGCATTGCCGTAAGGGACAAGATTCCCTTGTCCAGTTCGGCTAGCGTGGCCTTGAATTCTCTTGTTTCGGTTTCGTAAACATCAGCGAGTTTCATGAGTACCCCTCCAAAAAAAAGAATTTCACTACTATAGTACACTATTAGTTCGCTTTTGTCAATTCCTTATGCCACTTTTAGTACACTATTAGTTCACTTTTGCCAATTCCTTATGCCACTTTTAGTACACTTTAAGTACGCTTTACAGTACACCCGATCGTTCCGCCTCCCTTTTTCTGCCTTTCCCTTGACTTGCTCTCACTACAACATTATAATTAACTTGTAAATTACTATTTAGGAGAAAGTTCCGTGAATTCTCTGATCAAGACCGAATCCGGTCTGCGCACCCAGTGCGCCGAGGCCGGAGTGACCCTGCCCCTGGCGCAGGACACGCATATATTGAGAAACCCCCTGCGGGTCGGGAACCGGATCGTTCCCAACCGGATCGTCTACCAGCCCATGGAAGGCTGCGACGGGACGCCGGAGGGTATTCCGGGCGAGCTGACCGTACGCCGCTACGTGCGCTTTTCGCACGGAGGACCCGGACTCATCTGGTTCGAGGCCACCGCCGTCCTTCCCGAAGGACGGGCCAACCCGCGCCAGATGTATCTGCATACCGGGACGCTGGACGCCTACCGCCGCTTCATCGAGCGGATCCGCGAAGAGGCCGTGAAGACGACCGGCATCAACCCGGTCATCATCTGCCAGCTCACCCATTCCGGAAGGTACTCCAAGCCAAACGGAACGCCCGAGCCCCTTGTGGCCTACCTCAACCCGCTGTTCGAGAAGGACGCGCCGCTGGATCCGTCCCGCGTCGTTTCGGACGACTACCTGGACCGTGTGGGCGAAGCGCTCGTTCAGGGCGCCGTTCTCGCGGAGAAGGCCGGTTTCGATGGCGCGGACATCAAGTCCTGCCACCGGTACCTGCTCTCCGAACTCCTCTCGGCCTACAACCGGCCCGGGAAATACGGCGGCCCGTATGAAAACCGCACGAAGCTGCTCCTCGATACGTTCTCGGCCGCCAGGGCCGCCACGGACCGGGACTTCATCCTCACCTCCCGCCTCAACGTATACGACGGATTCCCCTACCCCTACGGGTTCGGGGTAAAGGAGGGACAGGACATCCGGCCGGACTTCACCGAGGGGACAAAGCTCATCGGGGACCTTGCGTCCCGCGGCGCGCTCCTTCTGGACGTCACCATGGGCAACCCGTACGTCAACCCGCACGTCAACCGGCCCTATCTGCACGGCGCCTACGAAGCGCCGGAGCGCCCGATTCTGGGCGTGCACCGCATGCTCTCCGGGACCGGCGAGGTCCACAAGGGCGCACGTGACGTCAAAC
Source organism: Clostridia bacterium (assembly GCA_017539425.1). GTDB lineage: Bacteria > Bacillota > Clostridia > Oscillospirales > CAG-272 > RUG14240. The sequence goes on along the minus strand of JAFYHA010000012.1, from coordinate 15,097 downwards.
TGATCTGTTCCGGTCTGTCCTACCTCGGCGCCATGGCGCCGCGCGTGGCCGCCGGATGCATCGACGCGGGCTGGTTCGAACTCGCCGGGTTCGGACGCCAGACCCTGGCCTATCCGGATCTAGCCAAGGATATCCTGGAGACCGGCGGACTGGATCCGGACAAGCTCTGCATGCTGTGCTCCAAATGTACCGAGATCATGCGAAAGCCCGGCGGAACGCCCGGCTGCGCGGTCCGGGACAGCGGGACCTATGCGCCGCTGTACCGGAAGCTCGTTTTGGGAAAGACCGAGTAAGGAGGTTCGTTATGTCCGAATACCGCAAGAACGCCATCGTGACCGGCGCGGCCGGAGGCATCGGCTACGCCACCGTAAAACGGCTCATCGGGGCCGGCTTCACCGTCACGGCCATGGACGTTCGTCCCTACGAGGGCGAGGTCATGGCCATGTTCGAGAACTTCGGGGAGGACGCGACCTACGTGGCCGGGAACCTCGCCGAGGAATTCAGCCGCCAGCAGCTCGTGGACACCGCGCTGCGGGTCTACGGCAGCATCGACGTGCTGTGCAACGTCGCGGGCGTGGCGCCCAAGGTCCGCAGGGATATCCTGGAGATGACCGAAGAGAGCTACGATTTCGTGATGGACATCAACACCCGCGGCACCCTGTTCCTCACCCAGGCGGTGGCCAACCGCATGCTGGAGCAGGAACCGGACGAGAACGCCGTAAGGGGCTACATCGTCAACATTTCCTCCTGTTCGGCCTATACCAGTTCCCCCAGCCGTGCGGAATACTGCATCTCCAAGGCGGGCGTCTCCATGATCACCAAGCTGTTCGCGGACCGTCTGGCCGGCGAGGGAATCCTGGTCAACGAGATCTGCCCGGGCATCATCGCCACCGGCATGACCGCGGTGGTCAAGGAGAAGTACGACCGCCTCATCGAGGACGGTCTGGTCCCCGAGGGGCGCTGGGGCTATCCCGACGACATCGCCAAGGCCGTCCTGTCGCTCTGCGACGGCACGCTGGCGTACACCACGGGCCAGTCCCTCATCGTGGACGGCGGCATGCACATCCGCAGACTGTGAGGCCCATGGATACACAGAGACGCATACTCGAGATCCCGGTCGTCATCGTGGGCAGCGGCGCGGCCGCGTACAACGCCGCGGTGACGCTCTCGGAACAGGGCATGTCCCCGGATACGTTCGCCATCCTGACCGAAGGCCGTACCGACGGGACGTCCCGCAACACGGGATCCGACAAGCAGACCTACTATAAGCTCGGGCTGTGCGGGGACGGCGCCGATTCGGTGCACGACATGGCCCGGGACCTGTTCGCGCCCGGCTGCGTGGACGGGGACATCGCGCTGGTCGAGGCCGCGCTGTCCGTGCCCTGCTTCCTGCACCTGTGCCGGCTGGGCGTTCCCTTTCCCACGAACGCCTACGGCGAGTACGTGGGCTACAAGACCGATCACGACCCGCGGGCCCGCGCGACGAGCGCAGGACCCCTGACCTCCAAGATGATGACCGAATGCCTGGAGGCCGAATTCAACCGCCGCGGTCTGCGCCTGTTCGACCGTCTGATGGTCATCGAGATCATCACGGAATCCTCGGGCGTATGCGGACTGCTGGCCCTGGACCGGGACGCTGAGGACGGCACGGATCCGCTCGTGACCGTATACTGCCGGACCGTCATCTGGGCGACCGGAGGACCGGCCGGCGTCTACGCGGACACGGTCTATCCCGTGGGCCATACCGGATGCAACGGCGTACCTTTCCGCGCCGGAGTGCCCGGGAAGAACCTCACCGAATGGCAGTTCGGGCTGGCTTCCGTGGATCCCAGGTGGAACGTATCCGGGACCTATATGCAGGTCCTGCCCCGCCTGGTCTCGGTGGACCCGGACGGGACCGAACATGAATTCCTGTCCGAATACATCCCGGACGCGGGACGCGCGCTGTCCCTGCTGTTCCTCAAGGGCTACCAGTGGCCCTTCGACTCCCGCCGCGCAAGGGACGGCTCGTCCGTCGTGGACCTGCTCGTCTACCGCGAGACCAAGCTGCGCGGGCGGAGAGTCTATCTGGACTATACGAAGAACCCGTGCGGGTTCGACGATATCCCCTACGACGCCCTTTCCGACGAGGCACAGGACTATCTGAAAAAGGCGGGCGCCTGCTTCGGACGCCCGGTGGAACGGCTCCGCCACATGAACGAGCCGGCCTACAACCTCTACCTGTCCTTAGGCACTGACCTGGAGAAGGACTATCTGGAGATCGCGCTCTGCGCCCAGCACAACAACGGCGGCCTGGACGTGGATATGTGGTGGCGCACCAAGATATCGGGACTTCTGGCCTGCGGCGAATGCGCGGGCACACACGGGGTCTACCGGCCCGGAGGCTCCGCGCTCAACGCGGGCCAGGTCGGGTCGACGCGCGCCGCAACCTTCGCGGCGGTCCGGAAGATGCCCCCGCTCCGTCCTGCCGAACGGGATCGCGTGGAGCAGGTCTATCAGGCCGTATACCGCGAGATCTGCTCGATATCCGTGCCCAAGCCCGAACGGGACAATACCGAAAAGCTGCTCCGCTCGTTCCGCGAAAGCATGAGCGCCGGAGCCGGCGCCATCCGGGAGAAGGAGGCCATCGAGAAGGCCCTCTCGTCCAGGCAGTTCTTTTTGCAGATCTTCACGCAGTCGGTATGCGCGCACGGCACCGAAGGCCTCGTACGGGCCTTCCGGCTGTACGATACACTGACCGAACAGATCATGATCCTGAGCGCCATGAAGGACCAGATCCGGAACGGCGTCCGCAGCCGCGGATCGGCCATCTATACCGACCCGGAAGGCGAATGCGCGCCCGGCTTCGAGGACATCTTCCGTTACAGGGAGGACGGGGGCGCCCATCTGTCCGAGGTCCAGCTGGTCACATGGAACGGCGGCACGCCCAGGTGCGCTACCCGCCCGGTCCGTCCCCTTCCGGAGGGCGGAGGATTCTTTGAAAACGTCTGGCGCCGGTACCGGGAGGACGGCTACATCGGCTGTATCCCGGAGGAAGGGGCGCCGGAAGGAGGCTCATCATGCCGGTAACGTTCATACCCGGACTCGTGTCCATCTCATTCCGAAAGCATACGCCCGAAGAGATCGTGAAGGCCTGCGCGGACGCGGGGCTCCGCTACATCGAATGGGGCTCGGACGTCCACGTTCCCGCCGGGAACGAAGCCCGCGCCCGCGAGGTCCGCGCCCTGTGCGCTTCGGCGGGCATCGCCCCCGGAGCCTACGGATCCTATTTCCGTCTCGGGCAGGGCGGTCCGGAATCCTTCAAGGTCTTCGCCGCTACCGCGGAGGCCCTCGGGGCCCGCGTCATCCGGATCTGGGGCGGCACGCTCCCGTCCGGGAAACTCAACTCCTCGGCCCGTGAGGCCCTGGCCGGGGAGGCCCGCGCCGTCTGCGCGGTCGCGAAGGAGCACGGTCTCACCGTGACCCTGGAGTGCCACTCCGACACGGTGACGGACGAATACCACTCCGCTATCGAGTTCCTCAGGGCCGTGGACCGTCCCGAACTGAAGCTGTACTGGCAGCCCTCCCAGTTCCATACCGAAAGCTACAACCGCGATGCGGCCGCGGCCTACGCGCCGTACACGGTCAACATCCATACGTTCACCTGGGAGGTGGACCGCAGGCTGCCCCTGGAAGCCGGCGAACGGCTGTGGAACGAGGTCTACCTGCCTCCGTTCCGCTCCCCGGCCCTTCCGGACCGGCAGACCGGACTGCTCCTGGAATTCATGCACGACGACCGCCTGGAGACGCTGGCCTCCGCGGCGCAGACCCTGAAAGGCTGGATCCGGCGTCAGGAGGCCGACTGATGGCCCGCTACGTCTATCCCCGGATCCGGCTCTCGGGTACGGACCTTCTGTCCCGCGCCGGCGTCATCTACGCCCAGATCCTCGGGGACCTTCTGATGAAAGTGGACGAGGGCGAGGGAGACTATCCCAAAGGATTCTTCCACACCTCGACGACACCCGAGAGCGAACCCAACTACTACCGAGACATGTGGAGCCGGGACGTGGGCCGCGGCCTGATGGAACTCTGCCGCGCCGGACTCACCGGTCCCTGCGGCGACGCCATCGAATTCATCCTCTCGAAGGGGTTCAACGCGAAGGATCACTACGGGCGGCTCATCTGCAGCGACGTCACGGCCGGGGACTACGAGGTCGACGGCAACGTCAACATCCTCATGGCCATGTACATGTACTGGGCCTATACCGGCAGAAAGAAGGAGGACGCCGACAGGTTCCTCCGGAACGCGGATTCCGTCTTCGGGTGGTTCGCCCGCATGGGCGAGGCCTGTCCCTACGGATTCCTGCTCCCGTCCTGTTCCGAGCTTTCCGGAAATCCGGACACCGGATACCGCATCTACGCGGTCTACGCGACGTACGGAGCCGTGGGAGTCCTCTCCGCCTACGCCGAAATGGCGCACGCGGCGGGCGACGCGGCGCGCGAGAGCACCTGCCGGGATCTCCGCAGCCGTTTCGAACGGAGCATGCTGGAAACGCTGGTCTCCCTGGGGCCCGGTTCCGCGCAGGGCACAAAGACGCCCGCCGGAGTCTGGCTCAACGGCTTGGACGAACGCACGGGCAAAGCCGCGGAGATCGGGGACTTCGGACCGAGGTTCTTCATCCACCGCTGGACCAGACAGCTGCCCTTTGTACAGGATTACGACCGCGGAGAAGCGTGCGCGCCCGATCCGTTCGTTCCGGTGAACGAGGCGTCCTACCGCTATCTCAAGGCCGGCATGGTGCAGGGCTACTGGTTCCGGAAATACGGATTCGTCAGCTGCACCTGCTTTACGGGCATGGGCGACCGGCACGACGACACGATGGCCGGTTACGGACAGAACCTGTTCTCACAGGCCGCCCTCATGTCGGACGACGTGAACGTCTACACAAAGTGCCTGGACGGCATCAGCCGGCTGGCCTACGACGGGGATATCGTGGATCCGCTCACACCGGACCGCAATCCCTGGGTCATGCACGAATGCTTCACCTACGAGAACTACGAGCAGGGTCTGGACCACACCTACGGCCGCACCGGCGTCCCGGAGCGCTTCATCATGCACAACCCGGGCGATGAGGGCAACCTCGTCCAGTCCGCGGAAACGCTCAGGACCTACAGCCTGATGGCCGGGATCACGTCCAGGGGCCGTGAGCTCCTCATCCTTCCGAGGCTGCCCTGGGAATGCACCGAAGCCCATGTCGAGGACTTCCCCGTACCCGCTTCCGACGGAACGCTCCGCCGGATCGGATACGACTTCGCCGCCGAGCGCTGGAAGAACCGGCTGTCCGTCCGTATTACGGGTACCGCGGCGTTCGATTCGGTCCGCGTACGGCTGGGTCCGCTCCCGAACCTTCTGTTCGACGAGGCGGAACTCCGGAAGGACTGGACGATCGAGCGGAAGCACGAAGCCTGCTTCGCCACGCGCGTTCTCGGCAACCCGGAGCACAAGGACGAAATCTTTGTCGAACTCATCAACGAAAAATAAGCGAAACCAAAAACATACGAAAGAAGGAAACCGCTATGAAAACTGCTGCATTCTGGCGCATTCTTGCGCTGATCCTGGCCGTTCTGTGCGTGATCCCGCTGGCTGCGGCCTGCGGATCCCCCAATACCCCGGATACCGGCAAGGAAACCGCGGCTCCCGGCAAGGAGACCTCCGGAGGAGAAACCGGGGGCGAGCCTAAGGAAACCGAAGCGGAGACCGTCTGGTATACCGCGGACCAGCCCGAGGGGCTCTCCCTGACCAAACCGGACGGAACGCCCAAGGAATTCAATTTCCTGGCTTTCTCCGCCGACGACTCCATGTACTGGCATGACACCGACTTCACGTCCGAAGCCATGACCGGGGACACCATCGGGGACGCGGTCTACGAGCGCCACAAATACGTGGAGGAGGAGAACGGAATCCTCCTCACCATCCACTATGCCGGCGTCAACTGCGAATACAACACCCTGGTCAACTCGGTGTCCGCCGGGGACGACGATTTCCAGGCCGCCTACCTCAATACGCAAGGTTCGTTCACCGTGGCCACGATGGAATGTCTGGCCGAGCTCAACGAACTGGGCACCATCCAGCTGGACGCTCCCTGGTGGGATCAGAACTGTCTCAGCGATCTGTCCATTCTCGGTCAGAACTACGCCCTGTACGGCGATTTCGGCGTCATGTACCGCAAGACGCTCGCCATCGTCAGTTTCAACAAGAAGATCCTGTCCGAAAAGCTTCCCAACGCCGAAAACTTATATGAACTGCAGGCCACCAAGCAGTGGACCGTGGCCAAGATGGCCGATCTGGTCACCAGCGTTTCCGAAGATTTGAACGGTGACGGCGAAATGACGGATGGCGACCTGTACGGACTCACCTATCAGGGCGACGTGATGCCGATCGCCATCATCAGCTGCGGCATCCGCTTCGTGACCAAGAACGATGACGACATCCCGGTGTTCAGTTTCAACACGGACCGCACCCTGGACGCGATGGATCTCCTGGCCGATCTCCTGTACGACACGGACTGCGCCCGTTCCTCGAGCGCCAATCCTCCCAACATCACCAACCACGGTCAGCTGTTCCAAAACGGCGGTTCCCTGTTCGATGCCGGCGAGGTCCACTCGGTCATCAACCACCGGGCCATGGAGAACGACTTCGGCGTGCTGTGCATGCCCCTCTTCGATGAGAACCAGGACAACTACTACACCTGCATCAATCCGCACGTCGCCGCCACGCTGGTCGTTCCGAACTCCGTCAAGGATCCGGCCTTCGTAGGCTATATGCTGGACGCCCTGGCCGCGGCCGGCAAGAACTATCTGGAACCCGCCTTCTATGACAAGACCCTCCAGGGCAAATCCGTCCGCGATGAGGACTCCAGAGCCACTCTGGACATCATCTTCGCGCACATCCGCTACGACCTGGGCTATCTGTCCAACTGGGGCATTTCCGAACTGATGCGCGGTCTGGTGGACTCCAGAAGCCTGGACTTCTCGTCCCGTTACAGAAGTGAAGAATCCAGCTTCCAGAGCCGTCTGGATCAAACGATACGCGCCTTTGAAGCGCTTGCGGGGTGATCCATGGGAATGAAATACTGCCCGAAATGCGGCACCGCGCTCAGTGAAGACGCGAAATTCTGCACCTCCTGCGGTGCGAAACTGGAGGACTACAAGCCGACCGAGCCCGTTCACAAGCCCAACGCGGGCATGAGCGACCCGGCGCCCCGCAGTTCCGACCTCTGCACGGTCGGCCTGATCTTCCTGATCCTGGGCACCGTCCTGCACGGTTTCTTGATCCTGCCTCTGGCCTGGTGCCTGCCCATCACGCTGACCGTCCGCAACCGTATGCGCTCCGGACGTCCGATCGGCGTCGGACTCAAGGTCTGCGCCCTGATCTTCGTCAGCCTGATCGGCGGAATTGCGCTTCTTGCCGATACCGATTCGAATTAGCGATCCTGTCCGGCCGTTTTGCGGCCGGACTCTTTTTGGAAAAGGACATTCTCATATCCCGTTAGCGGTAACTAGCAAATGCATAAACCACATAAACCACTCTTGTCAAGCGGTTAATGTGGTTTATATTTTTGAACCGGTCTGAGCCGTTCACGGAATTCCCGTAAGACTGTTTGTATGGACAAGAATCCGTTCACAAACCGGGAAAAACCATTTTTGGCCGATATCACCTCGCAGAGACCTGTTTGTTTTCCTCAAAAAGTATAGTTCTTTGGGCTACGATTTCGCTGTTCGCTATTCCCTCCTCCCGACTGCATCCGGGGTTCGTAGTCACAACGCGCCTTGCGGATTATCCGTGCAGACGGAGGCATGCCCGCCCAAAACTTTGTAAACGGGCCACCTGAGAAAGGCGGCCCGTTCGGGGATATGCAGTTGCACCCGACCCCTTTCCCGGGGACCCGGGTTAAGGATCAGCGCGATTTTTTCTTCGTCAGGAACAGTCCGGCCGCGGCGCTCAGGACCAGCAGTACGGCGCCGCTGACCAGCACGGAACCGCATCCGCCCTGCGCCCGACTTCCCGGATCCTCCCCGGGATTCTGGGATTTCGTCTCGACCTTTTCCGCATCCCCGGAGGGCGCTGCGGACGTGCCGGACTCGGAAGGTGCGGCTTCCTTACCGGTTTCGGCCGGGGTTTCCGGAGCCTTCGTTTCCGTACGGGACTCCGCCGGGCCGGATTCCGTCTGGGATTCTCCCGGGTTCTTGGCGGTTTCGGTCACCTTTTCGCTCTCCGTCTCCTTCACCTTTCCGGATTCGGTCTCCGTTTCGTGGTAGGTCTCCAGCGGCTTGTCGGTCTGTCGTTCGACCGGATACAGCGGTACGTCCGGAGTGACGTCCGTACCCTGTGCCGCAAAGTACAGCGGCGCATAGGAGATGGTGGACTGGTACGGAAAATCGTCATAGACTCCGTTTCCGTCCTCGGTCACCGTATCGCAGTTCCAGCGCAGCGCGTTGATGAAGCTTCCGGTGTTGCCGTTGATGTCGTTGTACATGAATTCCACGCTCCAGTTCCCACTGGAAGGAATGGTTTTCACGGGATGGATCTTGATCTCCAGCTGGTAGACGGTATAGCGGCCCAGGGAATCCCGTACGTTCGGGATGCTCTTGCAGCGGATATCCTCGACCAGGGTCTTGCCCTGGCATTGCGCGCCCTTCGGGCCGTAGTTGATGTCAAAGGCAGACATGCCCGAGACAGGCAGGCCCAGCTGATAGGTGTAATCCGGGAAGTTCCCCCTTCCGAACCGTTCGTCGACCTGATCCGTGCTGAGGAATGTGGCTTCCTCGTCCAGATAGATCTCCAGCGAATCGTCAGCCGAGGGCGAATAGTCGTGGATGACGGCCAGTACGTACAGATAGGTGTCGTCGTGCATCATGAACACGTGGCATCTGGAGAGCGGAACGCTCTCACTGACTCCGTTGCGGTAGTTCCAGATCAGGTGCGCGTCCTGGGCATCCGCCCAGATGTCATCGATCTCGCCGTCCACGACGGGCGTGCCGTACATGGCGGTATAGGTATATCCCCGCTTTGCGGACGCGGACGTCGTCAAGGCGCCTGCGATCAGCGCCAGGGCCAGCGTTATCAGCAGAAGGCGGGCCATTCGTTTTCCCATGGTGAAAGTCCTCCGAAGGATTCTTATCTACTCTATTATACCGAACCGGTATGCTTTTTGCAAGGACCGTGCGAACGAGCGGTCCGGATCAGTCCGGTTTTTCCTTGCTCTTCCGGATCCGTACGGCCGTGCCGTTCGCGGACATCATGATGGCGTCCGGACCCGGGAACGTGGTCTCGAAGTCGATCCCGACCAGGGCGTTGGCGCCGAGCTGGCGGGCCTTGTACTTCAGTCTGAAAACGAGTTCCTCCTTGAGCTGTCCCATCCGGTCCGTCACGGCCTTCATCTGGTCCCCGCTCAGAGACGCGAACATGTCCCCGAAGCTCTTCATCGTAGTGCGGAACCCGATGCCGGTGAGACTCTCGTCGAAGACGATCCCTTTGTATTCCACGATCCGGTAGCCTTCGAAGCCGTTCGTGGTCGTCATGAAGAACGGTTCCGCATCCGGCAAATCCTTGAAACGGGTCGGGAGGACACGGGGATCGTTCCAATATTTTTTCAAGCAGTCCGGGCAGAATTCGCAATACCGGACGCCCATCTCGTCGGTGATCCTGACCTCCACGGTCTGGGCCTTCTTTCCGCACTGATCGCATGTTTTCATGACAACTACCTCCTCGCTCTCTGCTTTTGCTATAGCATCACAAACCACAAAAAGCAAGACCTTTCGCAATATTTGTCGTGTTGACAACATTTTTGTCGAGTGCCCGGCAAGAACTGTGCCGTGTCGTTTGACAAATGTGCTTTATCCTTGTTTCAGACAAATCGGTTTTCACTCCCTGACCCACAAATGAGGGACCGGAAACCGGTCCCTCGCGCATGTCTTACGGGTCTTTGGCTTACCTGAAGAAGATCCAGAAATAGATATAGGCAGGGATCACGGCGGCCAGGGTGAACGGAATCCCGATCCGGAAGAAATCCTTGTTCTTCACGGTATAGCCGGCCTTACGCAGGATCCCGATCCCCGTAATATTAGCGGATGCGCCGACCGGTGTCAGGTTGCCGCCCAGCGTTGCGCCTGAGATCAGGCCGTAATAAAGCAGGGTCGGATTGATGCCCAGCGTCAGGGCGATGCCCTGGGCGACCGGAAGCATGGTCGCCACATAAGGAATGTTGTCCACGAACGCCGAGATCAGGACCGAGAACCAGGTCAGGATCGTATAGATGACGAACAGGTTTCCGCCGGAAATCTGCGTGAACAGGTCCGCAATGGCCTGGACCACTCCGGCTTCCGTGATGCCCCCGACGACCAGGAACATGCCGAACAGGATTCCGATTGTGGCCAGGTCGATCTCCTTGAGAGTCGGCACAAGCGCTTTCACGGACCGGGAACGGACCGCCTTGATGATCAGACCGACGGCAAACAGGCTGACGCAGATCAGCCCGTTCGTAATTTCCGGACGGCCCGGGATGAAGGAGGCCGCGATCAAAAGCAGGATGCTGGCCAGCATCAGGACGGAAGGCACGTAATCCCGGACTTCGGTCACTTCCACACTGTCCACCTTGCCCTTCTCCTTGCGGAAGATGAACAGGAGCAGGAGCGCCGCGAAGAGAGCGCCGAGCTCAACGGCGAAGAAGATGCCCGGTCTTCCCATGAACCAGAAGAAATCCAGGAAATCCATGCCGGCGTATCCGCCCAGCATGATCGAGGTCGTGTCGCCCACGAGCGTAGCCGCGCCCTGCAGATTGGAAGACACCGCGATGGCGATGATCATACCCACCGGGTTGATGTCCAGTTTCTTCGCGATCGCCAGCGCGATGGGCGCGATCATCAGGACCGTGGCCACGTTGTCGATGAAGGCGGAGACCACGCCGGCAAACACGGACAGCACGACAATGGCCCATTTGACGTTGGGCACCCGGTTGAGCAGCATGTCCGCCAGTTTGTTTGGCATTTTGGACTCGATCAGCAAGGCGACCAGTCCCATGGTCCCGACCAGCATCAGCAGCACGTTGAGGTTGACGTAGGCCAGGATCCGGTCGAAGGGCAGCGTCCCCGTGCAGATGAAGACCAGGGCCGAGCCGAGCGCAATGAAAGGCCGGAACTTGGGAAAAACGAGAAGCAGCACATAGGTGACCGCAAACAATACGATAGCGAGAATCATAATCCTCCTGAAAAAAGAAGTGAGACGCAGACCGCGGGTTCCGCAGTCAAGTCTCACCGTTTCTGCGCTGGCCCGGACTTTCGTCGGGATGACGGACCAGAGCGCGTATGGGTACGCAGGTTACTCCCTTAACTTTCCCCTACACTATACACACAAATCCGCAAAAAAGCAAGTCTTTCCCGAAAAAAGGCCGGATCCGCAGGGCTTTCGCAAAGCCCGGATAGGGATTTGCATTTTCCTTTCAATCGTGCTATAATCCAATATTAGATATGCGCGCGCCTGCGCGCAAAGGAGGGTGTGCTTTGGAGAAACGTACCGAGATCTATTACACGGATGAACTGAACGACGAATTCTCCACTGCGGTCATTACGCCCAGGCGAATTGACGGAAACTACGTCTATGACCGGAAAGGACCCATCCGCGCCCTGACCCGCTTTTTCTGGTACCGGATCGTCGCGACGCCTCTCGCGTTTGCCTACGTGAAAGGCAAACTGCACCAGCATACGGTCGGAAAGAAAAAACTGAAGCCCTACCGGAAGCAGGCCTATTTCCTGTACGGAAACCACACGCAGCAGGTCGGGGATCCGCTTACGCCCAATATCCTCTGTTTTCCCAAACCGGTCAGCTTCATCGTGCATCCGAACAACGTATCCATGCCCTGTCTGGGCCGGATCACGCCGACTCTGGGCGCCATCCCGATTCCGGACGACCTGGCCGCGTTCCGCAACTTCACGGCCTGCCTTCTTGGCCGGCTGAAGAAGAACCACGCCGTCGTCATCTATCCGGAAGCACACATCTGGCCTTACTATACCAAGATCCGCCCGTTTCCGGACGACTCGTTCGGATATCCCGCGCGGAACGGCACGCCGGTCTTCTGCTTTGTCAACACCTATCAGAAAAGGAAGAACCGGAAGACACCGAAAATGGTCACCTACATCGAGGGTCCCTTCTTTCCGGACAGTGCGCTTCCCTACCGTGAGCGCATGAAGAAGCTCAGGGATGAGGTCTACGAAACGATGTGCAGGCTGGCCGGTCATTCCGACGTCACATTCATCCAGTACATCCGAAAGGAGCCCGCCGTTCCCGAAGCGGAACAGGGCGAACGGTAACCCCATGGTCAATCTGCTGTTCTGCGGAAACGACGGCGTTTTCGACGGTTTCCTGACCTGCATCCTCTCCATCCTGAAGCGCTCTCCTTCGAAGGAGCCCTACACGTTCCACATCTTCACGATGGAACTGACCCGCATGAATCCGAAGTTCACGCCCCTGTCCGAAGCGCACCGTTCCCTCCTGGAGCGCGTGGCAAAGGGATACAATCCGGAAAACCGGGTCGTGGTCACGGACGTCTCCGCCCTGTACGAGAAGGAGCTGGGACACTGCGCCAACGAGGGCGCGTACTGCTCCCCCTATACCCTGATCCGCCTTCTCGCGGACCTGGTGGAGGGGCTTCCGGACAAGCTTCTCTACCTGGACGCGGACATCATGTTCAACCGGGACATCCATCTGCTCTATGACATCGACATCACGGACTATGAGTACGCCGCCGGAAGGGACCATTACGGCAAGTACCTGATCCAGCCGAACTACATCAACGCGGGCGTATTGCTGTTCAACATGAAGAAGATGCGGGAGACCGGGATCTTCGCCCGCGCCCGCGACCAGCTCCGCCTGAAGAAACTGGTCTTCGCGGACCAGAGCGCGCTCATCCGCTCCACCACCCGGCGCAAGGTGCTGCCGCAGCGGTTCAACGACCAGAAATTCCTGCACAGGCATACCGTGGTCCGGCATTTCTCCAAGCGCCTGTTCTGGACCCCCTACCCCCACACGGAGAACATCAAGCAGTGGCAGGTCGACAAGGTCCACAAGCGTTTCCGCTACCACCAGTTCGACGACATCCTGGACGAATACCAGAGCATTCTCAACCAGACAAAAACGGATTAATAGGAGTTTTTCATGAAATCCAACCGAATCCCGATTTTCTACGCCTGCGATGACAACTTCGTCAAGTACACCCTCGTGTCCATCCATTCCCTGATGCAGAACGCAAGCAAATCCATCCGCTACCACTATATCATCTATATCCTCAACAACGGCATCAGCAAGGAACAGGCCGCGAAGATCCTCAAGCTGAAGAACCTGCAGTTCGAGTTCCATTTCGTGGACGTAGGCGAGCACCTGAACCGCCTGACCGCGAACCTGCCGGTACGGGATTACTATTCCAAGACCACCTATTACCGCCTGTTCATTCCGGACATGTTCCCGCAGTATGACAAGGCCATCTATCTGGACAGCGACACCATCGTCCAGGGCGACGTCAGCAAACTGTTCGAGTATGACGTCAGCGACTGCTATCTGGGCGCCTGCCGCGAGCAGGCCATGGTCCAGACCGAGACCTACGGCGACTACGTCGAGCAGGTCGTAGGCGTGTCCCGCTACAATTTCTTCAATGCGGGCGTACTGCTCCTCAACTGCAAGAGCTGCCGGGAGAAGAACCTTCTGGGCAAGTTCAGCGAACATCTGGAGACCTACAACTTCGTGGTGACCCAGGACGAGGACTACCTCAACCTGATCTGCAAGGACCACGTATACTGGCTCAACCAGCGCTGGAACACCGAGGTCTACGGGGATATCCCCTATCCCATCGAGGAGGCGCACGTCCTGCACTACATCATGGTGAACAAGCCCTGGCATTACAAGGACTGCCTGCACGGGGACATCTTCTGGGCCTATGCGAAGAAGACCTCCGTCTATCCGGAGATCCTGGCCGACCTGGAGTCCTATACGGACGAGCAGCGCACGCGCGACGAGATGTCGATGGAGAACCTCCTGGCCTTGGCCAGGGCCGAGATGAGCCGCTCGGACAACTACCAGCGCCTGCTCAACACGTCCATCCGTGCCCGGGACCGCGTGGCCATTCTGGAGAAGATCGCGCAGTTCGAGCGCGAGGGACGCTTCTCGGAGGACGTGGAGGACGATCCGCCCTCCCGCACGCTGATGCCGGACGAGATCGAGTACGGACGGAAAGGCCTGATCAAGAAGGCCAAGTCCAGGATGGCCTTTGCCATGGCCCGCCGGTTCGTCAATTCCCTCATCGAAGACAAGAAGATGATCATCAAGGAGATCCGCGGACTGGAGAACTTTCACAACCTGGACTGCGGTGCCATCATCACCTGCAACCATTTCAACGCCTTCGACAGCTTCGCGATGCAGATCGCGTACGAGCAGGCCGACCAGCCGAACCGGGAGTTCTACCGCGTGATCCGGGAGGGCAACTATACCTCCTTCCCCGGTTTCTACGGGTTCCTGATGCGCAACTGCAACACGCTCCCGCTCTCCTCGAACATGCACACCATGATGAAATTCATGGACGCCGTGGACCGTCTCCTGAAAGAAGGCAATTTCGTGCTCATCTATCCCGAGCAGTCCATGTGGTGGAACTACCGAAAGCCCAAGCCGCTGCAGGAGGGCGCGTACATCTTCGCATTCCGGAACAGCGTGCCGGTCCTGCCCTGCTTCATCACGATGCGGGATTCGGACATCCTGGGCGACGACGGGTTCTATATTCAGGAATACACGATCCATATCGACAAACCGATCTATCCGGACAAGACGCTGCCCTACAAGGCCGGCGTCAAGGACCTGATGACACGCAATTTTGAGGTCTGGAAGCAGATCTATGAGCAGGAGTATCACATGCCTCTGGTTTACGAAACCGAAGACGTCAACCACTCGGTGATTGAATCGCCGAGCATGAGAAAAGAATCATGCTTGGGAAACAAGATGGTTGAGTAGGCTTTGAGAAAGGTCTCTGTAAAAAGAGAAACCACTCATAGGTTAAATGTGTCAATGTCCCTGTATATG
>JAFYHA010000112.1 GCA_017539425.1 Clostridia bacterium | reverse complement strand
TATGCTCCTGCAGGTTGTGTCCGATACCGGGGATGTAGCAGGTACCTTCGATGGAGTTCGTCAGGCGGATTCTCGCGATTTTCCGCAGAGCGGAATTGGGCTTTTTCGGCGTCTGTGTTTTAACGCTCAGGCACACACCGCGCTTCTGGGGGCAACCCTGCAGAATCGGAGCGGTGGGCTTTTTGGTCGCCCGTTCACGGCCCTTACGGACAAGCTGATTAATTGTGGGCATTAGAGCACCTCCTGAATAATATCCTCAAGACCCCGCAACCCTCAGGGTCTGTAAGGCAAAATAACTGACTGCTTTTTCCCCGTCTGCCCTCCGAAGCTTTCCTGATCCCTCAGGATGTCATTCTGAGCGAAGGCGAAGCCGAAGTCGAAGAATCTCATCAGCAGTCTCTTACTTGAGCAAACCCGCGGCGGCGGCAGGAACATCCACCCCGCAGATCATCCCAAGTTCCTTCATGGACGCCACCCGCACGCAGGGAATTCCGGCGTTCTCCGCGCTCCGGACCACCTGCTGGTAGATGAACGTATCCGCGTCGTTGCCGACATAAACCCGGGACACTGTGCCGGCCTTCAGCGCGCGGATCACCTGCTTCGTTCCGACAACCTTCCGGCTGCCTGCTTTCAGCATTTCCATACTGCCGAAGACCTCCTTCCGTTCCCGTAAAAGCGCACCCGAAAAAGGGCGCACTCCACCCCGGGCATGATGCAACTCGACTATCATATCATTGAATATGAACGTTGTCAACGTTTTTATATTGATTTATATACATTTTCCGGCAAACCTGCCGGTCACCAATCACTCTCAACTCTTAACTCTCAACTCTTAACTCTCCACTCTCCACTCTCATCAAACTCCTGACACCTGACACCTTAGACCTGACACCTAAAATTCCACTCTCTCCATCACCCAGTGTTCCCCGTCTGTCATCAGGTGCAGATACAGAGGCTTCCTGTTCTGATAGACATTGGTGTAATAATACGGGATCCGGTTCTTCTTCAGGTATTTGACGCCTTTCCAGCTTTCCACTTTTTTATTGGTAATAATGGCTGCTTCCGGATCGACTGCTTCCAGGAAAAGATCGTCCATTGCGCTTTTTCCGTGATGCGGATATTTCAGCAGGTCCGCTTTCAGTTCTTCGGCCGGCACCCGTTCCAGCATTACGGACTGTCCGGGCTTTTCCATGTCGGCCATAAACAGGATGGAACGTTCGCCGTACCGGATCATGATCTGGGCGCTCCGGTTGTTAAGGTCCAGGGATTCGTCTGTGTTGACGTAACAGGTCAGCGTGACGTTCCCGTCACCCATAGCCATAACGCTTCCTTCTTCAAAGGATATCACGGTAATTCCGTTCTTCTCCGCATAGGCAACCGCGTTTTTGAACCGTTTGACGGATTTGGCGTGGCGGATATCCTCTTCGGAAAAACAAACCAGCAGTTCCTCCACCTTTGCCGCCTTGTCAGTCACCTGGAGCCCCTCCAGATGATCGTGGTGCGGATGTGTATTGATCACCTTTCCGATCCCGGAGATGCCAAGTTTCTGAATCAATTCCGCGCCGCGTTTTCCCATTTGCTTGTCGCCGCAGTCAATCAGCCATACCTCTCCGTCGTAGATCAGTATTGCTTCATCTGCGTTCATGATATTGGGAAACCAGATATGAAGAATCTTTGCGTTTTCCGGAAAGCTGAATTCCGCCTCTGCTTCCGGATTCTCAACCCGGTTGATCACATCCGGCACGTCCCGGATCACAATTTCTTCCAGCCCGTCCGTTTTTTCTTCCCCGGCTGCCCTGGCGATCCCGGCAGCCATCACACATACGAATAATATAATAAGTAGCTTTTTCATCAAAACCTCAAAAAAGATTATCTGCAAATAAAAAACGCAATCCTCTCCTCGTTGAGGAGACGCTTCCCTTGCTCGCCACTGACGACTGTCAACTGTCAACTGTCAACTGTTCGCTGACCACTGTCGCCTAAATTTGTCTTGACATTACCATTTTCCTATGATAAACTTTACAATTGCATCAGTATCGTCTTGATGCATTCCGGCGATCTCGGACTGCCTTATTTTACACAGGTTCTGTGTGAATTGCAAGTTCGTTTTTACCGGCTCGCGCAGGGCGGTTCTGGTCGGACAGAATAAGGGGTGATTTCAAAAAATGGTACACGAGGTCCACATGGGGAAGCTCCGGGAACGGATGAGCTTCTCACGCATTGATGAAGTTCTCGAAATGCCCAACCTGATCGAAGTCCAGAAGAACTCCTATCAACGCTTTCTCGATACCGATCTCCGCGAAGTCCTGAACGACGTTTCTCCCATTACCGATTATAATGGGAATCTTGTTCTGGAATTTGTGGACTACTCTCTCGACGAACCGAAAAACTCGGTCGCTCGCTGCCGTGAGCGGGACATGACGTATGCCGCCCCGCTGAAGGTCTTTGTTCGCCTGAAGAACAAGGAGACCGGCGAGATCAAGGAATCCGATGTCTTTATGGGTGATTTCCCCCTCATGACCGACCACGGCACCTTTGTCATCAACGGCGCCGAGCGCGTGATTGTCAGCCAGCTGGTCCGCTCCCCCGGCGTCTATTTCGACGTCGCGCTGGACAAAGCCGGCAAGCCGCTCTATTCCTCCCAGATCATCCCGAACCGGGGCGCCTGGCTGGAATACGAGACGGACTCCAACGATGTCCTCTGGGTTCGTATTGACCGTGCCCGCAAGCTGCCCATTACCGTCATTCTCCGTGCCCTGGGCTACGGAACTGACGCGGAAATCATCGACCTGATGGGCGAAGACGAGCGCCTGATGACCACCATCCAGAAGGGCGACAACGCCAAATCCAGGGAAGAGGGCTTGATTGAGATCTATAAGCGCCAGAAGCCCGGCGAGCCCGCCAGTGTGGAAAGCGCCACCAATCTGTTCAACTCCCTGTTCTTCGATCCCAAGCGCTATGACCTGATGCGCGTGGGCCGCTATAAGTACAACAAAAAGCTTTCCATCGCCACCCGGATCCATAATCACAAGGCCGCGGAAGATATCGTCAATCCGCAGACCGGCGAGATTATGATCAAAAAGGGCGACGATATCCCGCTGGACGTGGCCCGCGATATCCAGAACGCCGGTGTGAATTCCGTGCTGCTGGACTGCGACGGCCAGATCCGCAAGGTAGTCGGCAATAATTTTGTGGATGCTTCTGTTTATCTGCCCTTCGATCCGAAGGACGCCGGTATCCTCGAGATGGTTCACCTGCCCACCCTGCGGGAGATTATGTCTTCCGTGGAGCCGGATCAGCTGTTCGACGCGGTGAAGGAAAATGCTGCCGCGCTGGTACCGAAGCATATCATCCCCGATGATATCGTTTCTTCTGTCAACTATATGCTGGGCCTGCCTTTCGGCATCGGCACGACGGACGATATCGACCATCTGGGCAACCGTCGTCTGCGCAGCGTCGGCGAACTCCTCCAGAATCAGATCCGCATCGGTCTGAGTCGTCTGGAGCGCGTCGTCCGTGAGCGTATGTCCATTCAGGACAGCGGCGATATCAAGCCCGGCGATCTGATCAACATCCGTCCCGTCAGTGCTGCCATCAAGGAATTCTTCGGCTCCTCCCAGCTGTCCCAGTTCATGGACCAGCCGAACCCACTGGCAGAGCTGACCCACAAGCGCCGTCTGAGCGCTCTGGGTCCCGGCGGTCTGAACCGTGACCGCGCTTCCTTCGAAGTCCGCGACGTGCACTACAGCCATTACGCCCGTATCTGCCCGATCGAGACACCTGAAGGTCCGAACATCGGTCTGATCGGTTCTCTGGCCACCTATGCCCGGATCAACGAATACGGCTTTATTGAAGCGCCCTACCGCCGCGTGGACAAGGAACACGGCAGGGTGCTGGATGAAATCGACTATATGACCGCTGACGAGGAAGATCTGTACAAGATCGCCACAGCGAACGAAGAACTGAAAGAGGACGGAACCTTCGCCCACGATATGATCACTGTCCGTGACAAGGCGGAGATTATCGCGGTTGCCCCGTCCCAGGTCGACTATATCGACGTCAGCCCCCGCCAGGTCGTTTCCGTGGCCACCGCCATGGTTCCCTTCCTGGAGAACGACGACGCCACCCGCGCTCTGATGGGTTCCAACATGCAGCGTCAGGCTGTGCCGCTGCTGGTGCCCGAAGCGCCGCTGGTCGCCACCGGTATGGAATACCGTGCCGCCCATGACTCCGGCGTGGTCCTTCTGGCGAAGGAAGACGGCGTCGTGGAAAAGGTCGATGCCGACCATATCGTAATCCGTGACAACTTCGGCGAAAGCCACACCTACCTGCTGACCAAGTTTGCCCG
>JAFYHA010000111.1 GCA_017539425.1 Clostridia bacterium | reverse complement strand
TGTTCCGGATGTAGAAGTTTGCGACGTTGTACATATTCTTGGTCATTTGAGTGGCTGTATCGCAGAACTCAAACAACGGATGCTTCGGTTTGATGTTGATTTTTTCAACGTGATACATATATGAGATTCCTCCTTTCTTCGAGAATTTTTCTGATGATTTCATTGTACCAAACTGACCGACAGGGGTCAACAGATTCTCTCCGAAAATGAGGTGTTTGACAAAAAATGGCTGCCCTTCATCCCATGACTGAAGTCACGGGTGTTCCCGGCAAACATAAAGGGGCTATCTCACAACAGAGGCAGCCCCATTTAGGATATTTCCAAATTAGAGGGTATCTCGTTTCTTCCGGTCAGTCGTCATCCGGAACGATGAGACCGTATCCTCCGTCCTGACGGGCATATACGACGCAGGTCTCTCCTCCGTCCAGATTCCTGAACACGAAGAATTTGTGACCCAGAAGGTTCATCTGCATCACGGCCTCGTCCGCAGTCATCGGCTTGAGTGAGAACCGCTTGACACGGATGATCTCGCCCTCGTCCTCCTCCACGGTTTCCGCGGGAGCCGAGGGCTCTGAGAAGGCGTTCTCACGGATCCGTTTGGCCAGCCGGGTCTTGTTCTTGCGGATCTGGCGCTCGATGACGTCCACGATCCGGTCCAGAGCATCTCTGAAATGATCGGCTTCCTCTTCCGCACGGAACAGCGTACCGGAGGCATTGATCGTGACTTCCAGGCATTCCTTTCCGTGCTTGCGGCTGTATGTCACCGTGGCCGTACCCTCCTCCGGGAAAAACTTGTCGAGCTTCTTGAGCTTGGCCGCCACCTGAGCTTTCAAATCTTCCGGAACAGTGATCTGTCTTCCAACTGTCGTGATTTTCATAAAACCGCACCTCCAAATGTTACTTGAAGAGCGGACGGGTCTCCGCCCTCCGTTTTCAGTATACCACAGCCGGGCCTTCCCCGCAATATGGGAAGTCTCTTTTTTTCATTTTTCTCAGACAAGGAGTCCCGTGCATTCGGAATGCACGGGACTCGAAAAGTAGATTGATTCAGTTCGGAGAGTAGTCCCGGGTCTCGATGGCCGTATAGGTCCACCGGATCTGGCGGATCGATCCGCCCCAGCCTTTTGTCACATCGGTATTCCGGATCCGGATGTACAGGACGTCCTCGATGTCATACTCGTCCGGACGGATCTGAAGGGTCTTGCCGTTGCCTCCGGTCGTGATGTGCGGGACGGTCCCGCCTTCGGAGTAGTCCGCGATCAGGGTCCAGTCCTCGCCGTCTTCCGAAACCTCCACGATGTAGTTCTGTACGACGCTCAGATAGAATTCGGCATTGTACATATTGGAGATATCAAAAGCGTAGATCAGTTTTCCCGTACCGTCGGCATAGCGGATATTCGCGTTCACGCCCGCCGTATTGTAGATCAGGAAAGGCAGATCCTCGTTGGTGTTGTTGCACTTGACCGTCCGGTCATAGTCCTGGTCGGCCCGGTCCGAGATCAGCACCATGGGGCGGTCACGGACCACATCCAGTTTGCCGACCGAATAGTCGACCGGGTCATCGGGTTCGGGATCCTCATCATCCGCCGGGACGCCGTATTTCCAACTAAAGGACTTGATCGATCCTCCCCATCCTTCCGTTTTCTTCGTGTTGGAAAGACGGAGGTACCAGATGTCCTCGAATCCGTACGATCTTGGCCGTACCACTAGGGCGATATCGTTCCCGCCCGTTCTGAGATGCGGGACTGTTCCGCCCTGGGAATAGTCCGCGATCAGGATCCAGTTTTCCAGGTCTTCGGAAATCTCCACATAATAGTTCTGGAAGATGAAGAACTGATATTCCGGACGGATCATATCGGTGGTATCGAATTCATAGATGATATAGCCGGCCTGGTCGCAGAACCGCAGGGTGTCGTTGACCCTGGCCGTGTTCTCATAGATATAGTCCGCGTCCAGATTCTTGTTGTTGGTCTCCACCGAGAATGACACATAGTTCAGCTTGCGGTCGGACTCCATGGGCTCGGAGGTCCAGGTCACCGTGACGGTCACGGGTTTGACAGATCCGTCACCGGTCAGCAGCAGGGACCGTTTCTCCCTATCCCAGGTCCTCTGGATATCCATGGTCTTTCCGTCGCATTCGGCGGTGACGGTTGTCGGGTAAAGTCCTTCAGGCGCGGTGAACCGCATCGGGACCATAGCCCCCTCGGCCGCGGTATAGGTCAGCACGGTCATATCCGCCTGCTCGGTAACGGCTTCCTTAAGGGTACCTGCCGTATAGAGCAGTCTGGGCTTGGAAAGGTCAAGGCCTTCCACATCCACCAGGACCGCGGAATCCCCGCCGGCGATCTTCACTTCGTGGACAACGGTCAGGGTAGGATCGAAGAGATCGATGAAGGAACCGGTCAGGGTCTCGGAGCCGTCCAGCGCGTGAGCGGCCAGGAAACGGCCTCGGCGGACAGTCACCAGGTTGGTCTCGACGTAGTCATAGTCTGTGTATTCCAGCGCGTATTCGGTCAGAGCCCGCATCAGGTCCGTTCCCTGCTCCGCGGAGGAAAAATAGGCTGAAGGCAGTCCGCACAGGATCACATGGCCCTTTCCGATCGTTTCCTCGACCGCCACCGGGGATCCGGCAAACGTCACGATCGTGTTTCCGCCCTCAAAGGTATTGGCGAACCGTCCGTATCCGTACAGACAGCTCTTATCCTCGACGGTGTTGTAAGGCACATACTCCGAGGCCCAGGAGACGATACCGCTCTTGACGTCGGTCTTCACCTTGACCTTCGAACCCAGACGGTCGAGGAGATCCTGAAGAGGAGAGCCTTTTCCGGACCAGAACATACCGTCCAGGTCCCAGTAATCGGTACGTCCGGAGACATACAGCAGCACGCCGCCGGCTTTGACCCAGTCCGCGATGGCCTGGTTGACCCGCTCATCTTCCGGAAGCATCTGGTCGTAGGAGACGATCAGCACCGAGGCGTTGGAGAGCTGGGACGGATCGGTCAGCCGGTCCATGCAGGCCACCCGCATAGGGATACCGGCATAGATCAGGGGCATCGTCACGCCGAACATGCCAGCCGACGAAGTCAGGGCCCAGTCGTCCCCGACGGATTGCCAGGAGGAGGAATCTCCGAACAGATAGGTCACGCCGGGCGTACCCGCCTCGATGACCACGTCTTTTCCGGAGATCTCGTTGAGCATATTGAAAATGCCCAGTTGGACCGCCTTATAATCCGGGCTCACCTCAGTGAACGCACGGTTGACCCAGGGCAGAACCTGGAACCGCTGGATCTCGGGAACCATGAGCTGTGCCGCCAGCGTCTGGCGGTACATCACGACCGAAGCTTTCTCCGCATAGCGGGCGTCCGACATCGGATCCGCCAGCGCATAGAACAGATCATCCGGGACCGAATTGACGTAGGACGCGTATTCCAGATACGCATTGGTATACTCATCGTTCATCTGGATGCCCGAGAACGGGAACGCGGAATGGACCGTATCCGACCAGGTCTGACCGATGATGCCGGAAAGCGCACCGGTCTTCAGGTAATGGTTCATGCCGGACACGATGTTCCAGTTGTTGTAGTTTACGGTGGAATGCGTCGCCACGACCAGTTTGATGTCCGGATAGTTCTCCTTGAGCAGATTGCCCAGGTCGCCGATCAGCCGTTCAAAGAGATAGACTTTGAGACGCATGGACTTGTAGGCCGCCTCGGGCGAAGAGCGCGGATCTTCCCAATCTTCACCGTAATAGTCTTTCCACTCGGTCTTGAATCCCTCCGAGAATCCAGATCTGTGGAACAGTTCAGGTTCCTCCAGCACGATCATGGACGGATGATAGGTCTTCGCGACACGGTCCAGCATATTCCAGACGTAAGGTGTCCAACGCTTGGTCGGGACCATATAATAGGATCCTCCCGCCGGATGCTCCAGGGGTCCTCCGGCCGCATCGGTCTGCACGTCCTTGTACCGGTCCGGAAGCGCATCCAGATAGGAGGTCTTCTCCGCCCGGTTGACGGCGATCATCATGTCGACCGTATAGGCCTCGGATTCTTTCCAGGCCTTGAACCGTTCCGCACTGGTCCCGTAGACCATGACCGAATCGGTCGGGATTGCGAAGGATCCGCTGTATCCCGTGCTGGTCTGGAACGTGGTCCGGGTTCCTTCCGTCGCGTTGACGGTATAGGACTGCCGGTAAATACCGTTCTCCTTGGTCCAGACGGCTCTTTGGATATTTCCGTCCGGATAAGCCACTTCTCCCTCGACGGGCTGCGGGTCCGTGTGGCCGGGATCGTTCGTTTCGCTTTCGGTCGGGTTTTCGGGCTGACCCTGCGTCTCGGTCCCGGCCGGAGATTCGGTCGACGAACCGCAGGACGCGATTGCGGGGATCAGCATGCAGGCGCAAAGGATCAGCGCCAGGACCCGGATGGATTTCTGTAACATGGCAGTAAACCGGCGGACAGGTCCGCCGTTCCTCCTTTACTCGTTCATGGGTAGAAAAAAAGACAAGGCACACGACCGGATATCATATGTCTTGTCTTTCTTGATATGGACCGATTATTCAGCAGCGGTTCCGTCTGCCGGCGTCTCTTCGACGGCCTCGGCAGGCTGAGCCTCTTCCGTTTCTTCGGCAGCTTCAGCCGTTTCCTCTTCCCCGGCCTCGGCCGCATAGGCGGCGGCCTCTTCGATCAGGGCGCGGATGGACAGGCTGATCTTCTTCTTTTCGTAGTCGATGTCCAGGATCTTGGCATCCACGGTCTGTCCGACTTCCAGCACGTCCTCAGCCTTTCCGATCTTGTGATCGGCGATCTGGGAGATATGGATGAGTCCGTCCACACCCGGCAGGATCTCGGCGAATGCGCCGAAAGCCGTCAGGCTGACGATCTTGACAGAAGCCACGGAACCGACCTGATACTGGGCGCAGAACTGATCCCACGGTTTGTTGTTGGCGTTCTTGCAGGTCAGCGAGATACGCTTCTTCTGCTTGTCCACCTCACGGACGTAAACGGTCAGGGTGTCACCCACGTTGCATACGTCAGAGGGCTTGCCGACACGTCTCCAGGACAGTTCGGTCACATGGACCATACCGTCGTGTCCGCCGCCGATATCCACAAAGGCGCCGTAATCCGTCATGTTGCGGACCTTGCCCTGATATTCCTGGCCGACTTCGATCTTGTCCCAGAATTCAGCCTCGCGGGCCTTTCTCTCGGCCTTGGCCTTCTCGCGGATCACTTCGCGAACGGAGCCTACGGCCTTTCTCGGACGACCCTCCTTGATCTCGATGATCTTGAGTTCAACGGTCTGATCTTTCAGTTCGTTCAGATCTCCGTTCCTCGGAACGCCGGACAGCGAAGCGGGAACAAACACGCGATTGGACGCAACGAGGACGATTACCCCACTGTTGACCACATCGACCACTTTACCCGTAAGGGTTGCCTTGGACTCGCAGGCATCGACCAGCACTTTCCAGTTCAAACCGACTTCGGCGGCCTTCTTGGACAGTTCCGCGATCCCTTCGATGTCACTGACACGCATCACTTTTGCTTCGACTTCATCGCCGATATTGAACATTTCCGTAAGCTTAGCCGAAGGATCGTCTACGACGTTCTCGGCCTTGATAATGCCGGTGACACTGGTGCCCAGATCGACTTGCAGTTCTTTGTCCGAAACAAAAGTCACTGTACCCTTGACAATCTCTCCTTGCTTAACAGTCTTACAGGAAGATTCCGAATCAAGCAGTTCGCCGAAATTTTCTGTTGAAATTTCGCTCATTCTTTGGTAAACCTCCTCAATTGAGCTGCGGGGCGTCGATGCGCCCGCAACGATCCCAATGCGTTGTTGGGATGACCCAAAACCGGCAGGAAGATCGGCGGCAGAGCCAATCCGGATCGTGTTCCCGCAATACCGGAGACACAGACGGTAGAGTTTTTCCGTGTTGGAACTCTCCTGTCCGCCTATGACGATCATCCGGTCGCAGGACCGCGCTAGCGCTTCCGCTTCCCTTTGCCTATTTTCAGTCACATTGCATATTGTATCAAAGAGTTTTAAATCTGTAAAGACTTTTTTACAAAAATTTTGAATTTCGGTCCATTCGGACAGTGAAAACGTCGTCTGGACCGCGATCACGGGCGTTTTGGAGCCGGATCCGGACAAAAATCCGCTTTCCAGATCCTTTTTGAAACTCTCCAGACTCCCGAACGTCCTTTTTTCACCCGAAAAGCAGCTCAAAATGCCCTGGACCTCCGGATGGTCCTCCCTTCCGAAGACGATCAGGACCTCCTTTTCCGGATCCGTCTCCCTCGCGATCCGGCGGATCTTTTCCACGAACGGACAGGTACAGTCCACATAGGAGAACCAGGGATTGCCGGTCGAGAGTGTTTCCAGCCGGTCGGCCGTTCCCTTCTGCACCCCGTGCGCCCGGAGAAAGACGGTCACGGGCGAATCCGGTCCGGCCGAGGCGGCCGCGGCTTCCAGATCCCCGTCCCCGATGGTTTCCACGCCCCGGGCCGACAGGGATTCCAGATAGGTCTCGTTATGGATGATATGGCCCAGCGTCAGGATCCTCTCCCCGTCACGGCGGTTCGCGATCCGTTCCTCCAGGAGATCGGTCGCGCGGCGGACACCGAAACAGAATCCGGCCTCCTTCGCCACCAGGATTTCGCTCATGCGTCATTCACCTCCCGGTCGGCGTTGCAGATCCGCTCGAACGCATATTTCGTGATTTCCATGCTCCGGTGCGGACCGGCCGGTATGTGGGCCAGGTCTTCGGGATAGATGGGTTTTCCGACGTATACGTCCACGCGGCGGAACAGTTTCTGCTTAAAATCCCTGGGCTTGATCAGCACCGGGAGAATGGGAACGCCGGCCTTTTCCGCCAGCCATCCGGCTCCGGGCATGATCCTCGTCTGCTCGGGCGGGACGCCGGGGTTCCGGTGTCCCTGCGGGAACATCGCCACCACCCGGGGCTTCTTCAGAAGCGCGACCGCGGTCTTCATCGCGGCCGTGTCCGCACCGCCCCTGTGGATGGGAAACGCCCCGAACGTCCTGAGGAATCCGCCCAGGACGGGATTTTTGAACAGTTCGGACTTGGTCATGTAATAGGGCTGCCAGTGGCGCAGCACGTCGCACAGGATCAGCGGATCCAGGTTGGACACATGGTTGGAGCACAGAAGGAACGCGCCGTCCCGGCGCCCCGGTTCGTTGCGCTTCCCGTGCACATGGATCCTGCAGAACCATTTGACCGGCCACTTGAACAGGATATACATGATCCGGTAGATCAGGCTCATTTCGCGGCTTCCGGGACCCGTTCCCGGATCAGGCGCAGGACCGCTTCCAGGCTCTCTTCGGGCGACAGGTCCGAATTGTCCAGCAAGACGGCATCCGGTGCCGCCACCGCCGGGGCGACGTCGCGTTCGCGGTCCGCGCGGTCCCGTTTTTCCATATCTTCCAGCACGTCCTCAAAGGTGGTGTCCACACCCTTTTCCTTCAGTTCCAGATACCGGCGTCTGGCCCTTGCTTCCGAGGATGCGGACAGGAAGATCTTGACGTCGGCGTCCGGAAGGATGACCGTTCCGATGTCCCGTCCGTCCATGACCACGCTGTTCGATCTGGCGATATCCCTCTGGGTATCCAGAAGAAAGGCTCTGACCGCGGGGATCGCGGAGACCGCGGAAGCGTACATGGAGATCTCGGGCTCCCGTATGGCGTCCTTCAGATCGGTCCCGTTCAGGAACACGTGCTGCACGCCGTCCACATAGCGGATCCCGATCCGGATCCCGGGAAGCAGGGCCGTTACGCCTTCCGCGTCGTGCTTGTCCACGCCTTTTTCCCGGACATAGTAGCCTACGGTCCGGTACAGTGCGCCGGTATCCACATAGACGATGCCCAGCCTTGCGGCCACCTGTTTAGCCACCGTACTCTTGCCGGCCCCGCTCGGGCCGTCGATTGCGATTTGATACATAGTCTGAACCTCGAAAAAAAGTTACTTCCCCGTTCCGGGATCCCGGGCGGCCTGAAGGCCGGCCAGACGTCCCGTGGACAGGGCGATCTGCAGATTGAATCCGCCCGTGTAGGCGTCCACATCCAGTAGTTCGCCGGCCAGATACAGTCCCGGGCACAGTCTGGATTCCATCGAGCGCGGGTCGATGTCCCGCACGTCCACGCCGCCCCGAGTGACCACGGCTTCCTCGATGGGACGGAAGCCGGAGATCCGGATCTCGAACCCCTTGAGAATGCGCACGAGCGTCCGGCGCATCTCCTTTGTGATGCCGTTCGTCTTCATCCGTTCCGGTATGCCGGAACGCTCCACGACGACCGGGATCATCTTGGCCGGAAGAAGGTCGTCCAGCGCATGGATGAAATCCCGGTTGGCGTATCTGCGGAAGTCCGAGACCAGCCTTGCGTCCAGCGTTTCCGGATCCAGCGCCGGCTTGAGATCGACCGAACACACATATGCGTCCTTCTTCATATCCGCAAGATGCGCGGAAGCGGACAGGATCAGGGGGCCGGAGACCCCGAAATGGGTAAAGAGCATCTCTCCGAAATCCGTGAACACGCTCTTCCCCGTCCGGGTATCGGTCAGGGTCACACGGACGTTTTTCAAGGACAGTCCCTGCATCCGGGCACAGTCGTGCCCGCTTTCGCACAACGGGACCAGCGAGGGCGAAATCTCCGTCACGCCATGCCCGAACAGGCCGGCCAGGCGGTATCCGTCGCCGGTAGATCCCGTGCGGGGATAGGAAAGGCCGCCCGTGCACAGGATCAGCCTGCGGGACCGGAGCGCCGTCCCGTCCGAGAGACGTACGGTAAAGAGCCCGTCCTCATCCTTTTTTGCATCCCGGACACGCCCGGTCATGAACCGTACTCCCGTTTCCCGGCAGACCCGGACCATCGCGTCCACGATATCTGCGGCCCGGTCCGAAACCGGGAACACGCGCCGTCCCCTCTCGGTCTTGAGCGGAACGCCGTTTGCCTCGAAGAAGGCTTTCGTATTCTCCGGTGAAAAGGAGGAAAGCGCGGAATACAGGAATTTCGGATTCCGGGGAACGTTTCCCATGAATTCGTCCCTTGGGCAGTCGTTGGTGATGTTGCACCTTCCCTTGCCCGTAATGCCCAGCTTGCGGCCGGGCCTGTCATTGCGCTCCACAAGACAAACTGACGCACCTGCGGACGCGGCGGACAGTCCGGCCATCATACCGGCCGGTCCCGCCCCGACGACAAGTACGTCAGAAACGTTAGGATTTGTTCTTGTCATAGACTTCATACTCGTCCCAGAGCTGCTCCAGGCGGTTGAGGTGCTGCGCGGCCTGCTCCGGGCATTTCTTGGTGATGGCCACCAAAATGGCGTCCAAAAGGCTCAGCGGGGCGACCAGGGAATCCACATAGGAAGCCATATCGCTGTAGGCATAGAGGACCTCGTCCGCGCCCCGGGCGATGGGAGAGGACGGATTGTCGGTGAGGGAGATGACCGTGGCACCCGAACGCTGCGCGAATTTCACGGCGCGCACCACGCGGGCGGAATAACGCGGAAAGCTGATGGCAAACAGCACGTCGTCCCGTCCCATATCCATGATCTGCTCGAACAGTTCCCCGCTGGAGGAGGCATCGATGGGATGGACGGAATCCAGGATCATCCGCAGGTTCAGCGACAGGAACTGGGCCAGCATATTGGAGGAACGCACGCCGATGATGTAGACCTTCTTGGCCCGGATGAGCATGTCCACAACGCGGTTGAAGGATTCACGCTTGGTCTCCTCCAGAGTCCGCTTGATCTTCTGGACATCCGAGGTCAGCACCTTGCTCAGCACGTCCCCGTCCCCGATGAGACGGTTGGTGACCTCCATGCGCTGCACGGCGGTCAGTTTGTTCTTGACGACCTCCAGAAAGGCCTGCTGGAATTCCGGATAGCCCTGATAGCCCATGGCGTGCGCGAACCGCACGACCGTGGACTCGGAAACATCCGCGGCTACGCCCAGCTGAACGGTCGTCATATAGGCGGCCTGCTGATAGTTCTCCAGGATGAAATCCGCTATCCGCTTCTGTCCGCGGGACATTTCGTTCCGCCGGTTCTCAATTTCGGTAATCAGATCGATTCTCATGACCAGTCTCCGCATATCGGTGTACTTGCCCTTCCAGTATAGCCCATTTATTGGAAAAAGTCAAATTTTCCGTCGATTTCGGTCAATTTCAGCCGATTTCATCCGTTCCTGCGCTCTTTTACAAACCCGTCCGTATCCCGCGCGGGGTCAAGAAGCGGCCTCAGGTCACCCTTCCGGGATTTTTTCGGCGGCATCACGCGGCTTTCCTGCCGCTTTCGATCTAATATATATATGAAGAAAAAGTATCATGCCTTTCCGGGACAAAAATTCACCCGAAAAGTTTCATAAAACTCTTTACACGATTTTTTTCACATGCTATAATGACTTGACAAACACCGAAGCGGCGTTGCGTCATGTGAGCCGATCACAAATTAAACATATGAGGAGCGAAAGGCTCATTTTGACGGATGCCGTATATGCAGTTTCTGCGGAGCGGTGTCCCTTTTTTCGGCAATAAAAGAGGATGACAGCCGAAGTTCCGGAGAACTGCCAGGTGAATTTAGGAGGTTTTCTCTATGAATCTCGTGTACAAAGTGAACGACAGGCCAACCGTTGGAAAGACGATCGTGTTCGCCTTCCAGCAGCTGCTTGCGATCCTGGCCGCGACTATTGCCGTTCCGGCCATCGTAGGCAACGGCATGTCCCAGTCCGCCGCCCTCTTCGGCGCCGGCGTGGGCACTCTCGTCTACCTGCTCTTCACCAAATTCCGCAGCCCTGTGTTCCTGGGCTCCTCGTTCGCCTTCCTGGGTTCCATGTTTGCCGCCTTCGCGGGCGCCCTTTCCGTGGAAGCCGGCTATGCCGGACTGCTGATCGGTGCCGTCTGCGCCGGACTTGTCTATGTGATCATTGCCCTCATCGTCAAGTTCGCAGGCGTCAAGTGGATCAACAAGATCATGCCTCCGGTCGTCATCGGACCGACCGTGGCCATCATCGGACTCTCCCTGGCCGGGAATGCCGTCGGTGACGTTCTGAAGCAATCCGTTTACGACGCCGGTGCGGGCGCCTACCTGATGAACACCCCGTCCGCCTGGATCGGACTGGTCTGCGGACTGATCACCGTTGCGGTCGTCATCGTCTGCTCGGTGTTCGGCAAGAAGACCCTGAAGCTCATCCCGTTCATCATCGGTATCCTCGCCGGTTATGCGGTAGCCGCCATCTTCACCCTGATCGGCATTGCCAGCGGCAACGACGCGCTTAAGATCATCAATTTCGATCTGTTCAAGACCATGCAGTGGCTCCCGGATTTCACGTTCCTGAAAGCCTTCAAGGGATTCAAGGATCTGAACGGAACCTATATCGTTTCCATCATCGTGGCGTACGTGCCTGTGGCCTTCGTGGTCTTTGCGGAGCACATCGCCGACCACAAGAACCTCTCTTCCGTTATCGGTTCCGAGCTTCTTGAGGATCCCGGACTCCATCGCACCCTGCTGGGCGACGGTGTCGGCTCCATCGCCGGCGCGTTCTTCGGAGGCTGCCCGAACACCACCTACGGTGAATCCGTCGGATGCGTGGCCATTACCGGCAACGCCTCGGTCATCACCATCGTCGTGACCGCCCTCATGTGCCTCGTGGCCTCCTTCGTGGCTCCTTTCGTCACCTTCTTAGCCACCATCCCGAACTGTGTGATGGGCGGTGTGTGCATCACCCTGTACGGTTTCATCGCCGTCTCCGGTCTCAAGATGCTGCAGGGCGTCGATCTGGGCGACAACCGCAACCTGTTCACCGTTTCGGTCATCCTGATCGCCGGCATCGGCGGATTCGCTCTCAAGATCAGCGAAGTCGTCCTGACCGACGTGGCCTGCGCCCTGATCCTGGGCATCCTGGTCCATCTGCTGGTTTCCATCAAGAAATCCAAGGATACCGAGGAAACGCCTCTGCCGGCTGAGGACAAAGCCGACGAGACGGATCAGTTCTGAGTCACATTCTGAAATCCTTTTAGGAGCCGTGCCGGCGGGTCGCCGCACGGCTCCTTTT
>JAFYHA010000110.1 GCA_017539425.1 Clostridia bacterium | reverse complement strand
TCTATCAGCCCGGTCAGGAAGAAACCCATGAGTTCAGCGGAAAGCGGATCCACAGAGGGATGTACCGGACGAGGGAAGGAAAACTGTTGAACGCGGATGTCAACGGAGCGTTGAACATACTGCGGAAAAGTAACGTTGTGGACCTGACGGTCCTATACGGTAAGGGCGCCGTGAACACGCCCGTGAGATTGAGCGTTTTCCAAAAGAAAACGGTCAAAGATAGATTCAAAGCGCTTTGAATCTACCGTGTCTTATGAAGCCCCCACCTCAGCGCAAGCAGGTGGCGGGTAGTTCACTGATATCATTTCTGTAAAGTGTAAGGATGTCGCGCTTTTCGGCATCGGGTTCCAGAAATGTCCGGTTGTTTTCCAAATAATTTGCAACGCTTTTCGGCATTCCTCCCACCAGCATGTACTGCTTGAAGAGCAGCATGGCCTTGTGGTGCAGTTTCTCTTCCAGCGGAACAAGCTTTTCAAAACAGGCGCGAATGTATTCCAGTATTTTGATTTCACCCAGAGCTATGCAGAATTCTTCGAAATCCATGGGATACATCTTGATTGTCCGTTCTTCCGACGGTATCAGGATGTCCTTCACATTCTCCTTGATCGATATCAGGGATCTTGTCTCTATGTAATCATATCTTCCGTCTTTGACCAGTCTTTTTTTGGACTGCCTTGCTTTCGGGTAAAGCTGAACCTCGTCGAAAATCACCAGCGACTCACCAGGGTACAGAGTCACATTGTATTCGGTCTGCAGGATCATGAAGAAAGTATCAAGGTCGTTGATATAGCGCATTTTCGGATAAAGCGCAAGATAAAAATGCAAAAAACAGGGACAAAACGCATGTTTAGAAATCCGGAAAAACCGGATAAAGCGCACTTTCAGAAATGGTTCGAAACCGGAAAAAGCGCACGAAAACCAAAAAAGCAGGCAGGCGTTCACCCAGTGCTTGGGCGAACTCCTACCTGTTTTTTGCTGTGAAGACGGCAAAGCCGCCGATGTCCGTAAGCGGGCCGCTCCCTAGACTCCGGCAGGTTCTGCCGTGATGTAGGGCGAACTCGCGGATCCTCTCGGCGTCCGGATGGAGGTCCAGGTTTCCGCAGAAAACGAGATCATCCCCGACAGAACCGGAACAGCCTCCGATGAACCCCTGGCTCAGTCCGGGCAGCTCGATAAATCCGGGCCGGATGAGCAGGACGTCTGTTCCGGCTTGACGGCACGCGTCGGCAAGACCGGAATCTGCCGTGATCAGAGCCGTGGGTCCGACCGTGCAGGCCGAGCACCTGGCATAGCCCTGACGGATATTGTGAAGGCGGTATCCGGACCGGCGCGCCGCCTCGACGACCTTTTTCGAAACATTCGGCAGAAATCCGAAGAGATCGTGTTCCATGCACAACACGTTGAACAGAATGTCGTCCGGATAGTCCGGACCGATGGGCTGCACCGTGGTCTCCACCGTAAGACCGCAGGCTGCGGCAAAGAGGTCCAGAGCCTTTTTTGCGGACGGTATCGCGTAATAGTCCCGGTGGCAGAACAGACGGCCCGCCAGCACGCAGAACAGGGTGTCCATATGTCCGCAGACCGCCGGACCCAGTCTGGAAAAGGCCGGAAGGGGGAGCGGAGTCAGGCCGTGTTCACGGGCCGCGTCCCAAAACCATCCGGGCGCTCTGGCATCACAAATCAGATAACGCATAATTGAAAAATGAAAAACCGGCAGCTTGAACTGCCGGATTCCAGGTTGCCATTAGCCCTTTTTCAGTGTGCGAAGGCAACGGGAGCAAACGGGAATAACCTTGGTCGTGCCGTTGACTGTAAATTTGACTTTACGGATATTGGGCTTCCAGGTTCTGCTCGTTTTTCTGTTGGAATGCGATACGTTGTTGCCGTACACGACACCCTTTCCGCAGATACTGCAAACTGCCATATGAACACCTCCTGTGTATATACATGGAACATTTTAATTCACAACAACGGCATTATAGCACAGTTTCCGAAAAAAAACAATACATAAATTTTCTTTTTTTGGAAGGCTGTGTTCCGGGGGATTCTTTTGTCAATTGTAAGACTTGGTGCAAGTTGGAGAGAGGTAGATGCAAGTTACTTGCATCTAGTCTTGCAATCTTTTTTCAAATGGCGATAATTGAGTCACCAAAATCATACGCTGGAGGTGACACGGTTGTCAAATCAAAGAACCATCCTGAATGGAAAAAGCAAATGCAAGTTGCACTTCATTTCGGAGAAGAGCGCTAATCATATTTCGTGACAAGTTACCGCACCGAGGAGTGGGCTTCGCCCAGGGTTTATCGAATTGTTGGCTTCCCAGAGGATTTGCTTGTTTGCAAATCCTTTTTGAAATAATCACTGCGTTGCTCATGTCACCCCCATCGCTGCACCAATCTTCGTGGTGATTGAAGCACCATAATGGTGACAGTTCTGAGTATCGATGGCGGTACTGATTTCTTACTTGCACCTAGTCTTGCAAGAAGCATCCAGGAGACTGCTTTTTGGGATCATTTTTTCTCATCACCAGAATTCGAACTGCTATTTGAACAACTTGCATCAAGTCTTGCAACGAAAAAAGCCCTTGAAAAACTTGCATCTACCTTACTTGCACCTACTTTTGCAATTCACACGGGGGATTCTTTACGGTTGCGGAGCCGGGCAGACCACGGTGTGGAAGCCGCAGGGCAGATCCAGACAGAGGAATCCGTCCCGGACCTCCGCGCTGACCGGTGTCCCGTCCAGAATGACCCGGGGCGCTTCAGCACTCCACGGGATCATGAGGACCGTTTTCATATTGGACGGAATGCTTGCGGACACGGTCCATGCCGAATCCTGGACCGTGAAGTTCAGGCCGATCGGACCGCGGATGGTCGGTGAGACCAGTTGACCCTGCGTCAGGTCCCCGGGCTGGAGACGGATCTCGGCCGAGGCGAATCCGGGAGCCGTGGGCCGGATCCCGAAGATCCCGTTGACGATCGCGACCGCCGGCGTCGCGCCCCACGGATGGGACAGGGAGAGGTTGGATTTGGCCGAGTCGGACCAGGCCTCCGCGGACAGGGTGACCCCGAGACGGGAGAGCATATAGGCCCAGGTGTGCGTGTCGGAAGGATCCTCCGAAAGCAGGAGCCGGTCTGCCACGTCTCCGTGTCCGGACTTGTACAGACCTTCCAGAAGGAAGAAAGCTCCATATACCGAGCCCTGGATCCGGCCCGTCCCGGCTATGGACGCGGCCATCGCGTCCCGCATGGCGGCGTCCCTGTACACGCCGGCATACAGCGCAAAGGAGGTCGCGTGCTGGCCGGCATGTTCGGAACGGGTGCCGTCCGCTTTCAGTCCGTCTTAGAACACACCGGACGTTTCGTCGTACAGACGGTCGATCAGGCCTTCCTTCAGCGCGTTGACCAGGTCGGAATAGTCTATGCTCTCCCGGGTCATGCCCAAGGCTTCCGCCAGGGAGGAAAGAGCCCGGTAGGAGGCCACGGCGAGGGCATTGAACGCGGTATTGTAAGCCACGTCCATATCGTATCCGAACCGTTCGGCCGCAGGCCAGTCCACAAGGATCGAGTCGGTGGAACTGGAAGGCTTGACGGCCATACGGATCAGATTGTAAGCGGGGTCGAACCGGTCTGTGAACTGACGGGCCGCAAGGGCCGGGTACAGATCGCGGATGGCAGCGAGGTCTCCGGTACGCATATAGAGATCATTGGCGATGATGGGCATGAACAGAACGTATTCTGCAGGCCAGGTCCGGTGATCCAGCAGATATTCCAGACTGAAGCGGGCGACCGTGAAATCGTCCGAGTAAGCCGCGTTGACCAGCTGGTTGATGAGGGCATCGCCCTCGTAGGCGGTCCGTTCCCGGGTCTGGGAATCCACAAACAGGTTCTGGGTCGTGTATTTGGCCGTGGCCTTGCCCAGGTCCCACAGCTTCAGGAGCAGGGTGCTGTCCGAGGAGAGCGAGGACGCCTCATCCTCGAAGGCGCTCCGGATCGCGATCCCCCGGACCATGTCCTTGGTGACGGCGACCGGGCATCCGGAGATCTGGACGTACCGGTAGCACAGGAGATCGAAGTTCTCCAGATCCTGCTGACCGGCCTTCAGTTTCCAGTTCTCGGTATAGACGTTGCCCGTGTTCATCCGGTACATGACGGTTCCGTCCGCATTGAGACGTTCTCCAAAATACAGGCTGATCTCGCAGCTTTCCGGGACCGATACGGACAGCCCGAAACTCCCTATGATCTCCTGTCCGAGATCGATGACGTAATCGCTTCCGACCCGTGTCACGGTCACGGAATCAGAAGGCTGTTCCAGCCGTTGGACCGGGGAGGTCGTGCAGGGCAGGAGGGTATAGGCCTTCTTCAGCAGGTCTCCGGCCGGGGAGGCGGCAAGCCAGCCCTCTCCGGAAAAACCGGCCTCGCTGAAGCCGAACGGATAGACCGTCGCGTCCAGATTCTGGGCCATGGCCCGGTAATAACCGGTCCCGATCGACTGGGAGGGGCGGAAGACCGGATCCGCGGCCAGGGTCTGCCAGCCGTCCGCATCCGCGCTTGAGAACCGTTCGGTCCCGGTTCCGGATGCGTCATACAGGGTTAAGGAAGCATACAGCTGCTGCCCGAAAGGCGCGCAGCACAGGACCGAGACCACATTCGTTCCGGCCGTCAGACAGGGCTTAAGATCGAAAGCGTCCAGGTAGAGAACGGCGTTTCCGTCCGGATCCTTGCCTTCTCTTGCGGGGCCGACACCCAGGCAGGTTCCGTTGCAGTAGACCTGGTACACATGCTGGCGTGCGCTTTCAGGAGAGGAGGCCGTGATCTCTAAGACGGCGGCACGGAGCCCCGACAGTTCATCCCGGGTGACGGAGAACTCGCGGCGGAAAAAGGCATGGCTGTCCGGGGACAGGCCGAGGGAGACGCCGGTCTCCTCCTCAGGTCCAAGGTTCAGTTCTCCGGTCAGCCGGGAACCCTTGGAAAGGGCTCTGGGCACGGTGAGACCGCTCTCGGAGGCCTTGCATCCCGGAAAGCGGGAAACGCCGTCGGAAAAGTCGGAGGAGTAGACCAGGCATTCGCCCTTGCCCGGAACAGGGGAATAGACCTCTATCGAATGGATGGTCCCGGATTCCGAACCGCCCGTCCGGAATCCGAACGTACCGCAGCCGAATCCGTAGTCGCTCATGTCCCTGGAGTCGATCTGCACGTAATCGTCATGTTCATCCGTCAGGAACGTCGTGACGGTCTGGCCGTAGACTTCGATCTTGACGTGGATGGTATCCCCGATATCGAAAGACACCTCGGACGGGACGGTCACCCGGTCGATCGGGGCGTTGCCGACGTATTGTCCGTCCCGGAACACGTGCGGATTGAACATGGCCACTCCGTTTGTGACCATGAATTGCCACATATAGAAATGGTTGTCGTCCGGGGAACGGAACAGGAAACCGAGGGCGGAGGACGTGATGGAGAATTCCGCCTCCAGGGTGATATCGGTCAGCTTTTCGGAATTCACGAGCACGGTGCCGTCCTGAATTGACCTGGAAGCCCATACGGTCGGATATTCGGAACGGGGCTTCGCCGTGACGAACGGATAGGGATCCGCGAAACTGGACTGTTTTCCCGAGGGAGTTCGGACCGCGACGGACCAGACGTAGGCATGGCCGTCCTGCAGGACGGCATCCAGTCCGGCCGGGGTCACCCCGGAGCTCTCCGGGCTTTCCACCCATCCGGAATCGTAAACGTAGGAACCTCCGGCCAGCGCATCCGGGTTTTCACCGACCACGATGCGGTAGGCCTGCTGGACCGTGTTTTTCTCCAGTTCGGGTACACGCCAGAAAAACCGCAATCCTTTTGCCGGTACGTTCCACGCCTGCTTCAGGAGGTTGAGCTTTAAGAGGTCCGGCTTTCCGGATTCCACCGGATCCTGGGAAGGGCCGGTCTCGGTTTCGGATCTGGAGGATGTTTCGGTTTCTTTTGCGGATTCCGTTCCGGTTTCCGGTTGGCCTTTGGTTTCCGGTGTGTCCGGTCCGGGCGCGACTCCGGCTCCGCAGGAAAGCAGACTGGCGGCCGGAAAACTGCACAGAAGCAGCATGCAGAGAATTCGAATACAGGTTTTGAGCATTGGATAAGCCCCCTTTTTAATGGTTCCGTGAAAAATTATCTTGTAACCAACTATAAAAAATGATAACATAAAAAGCACAAGAATTGCAAGAACGGAATGCCGGATTTTTTCGGTATCCGCAATCATTCCAGTGAGGAAACTGTCATGCCCAGATTCTTTTTGTCCGGTATAGAAAAGGACGGACGGCTGACCATTACGGGTCCGGACGCTCATCATATCGGGTTCTCCCTGCGTATGGCCGCAGGGGAACGGATCACGGTCTGCGATCTGTCCGCGGCCAAGGCCTATACGGCTGTGATCGATGCCATCACCCCGGACAGCGTGCTGGCCCATACCATAGAAGAACTTGCGAACAGCGGGGAAGCGCCCTATGCCGTGACCCTGTTCCAGGGCCTGCCCAAATCGGACAAGATGGACAGCATCGTCCAGAAGGCCGTGGAATGCGGATGCGCCCGGATCCGGCCGTTTGAAAGCCGGAACTGCATTGTCCGTCTGAAGAACGCGGACACGGAAAAGAAAACATCCCGCTGGCAGAGGATCGCACAGGAAGCCGCCAAGCAGTGCGGACGTTCGGTCTGCCCGGAGGTGCTCACCCCGGTCGGCTTCACGGAGATGCTGGCCGAACTGTCCGGACTCGACCTGGTCCTGTTCTGCTATGAGGGAGAGACCGGATCCTCCATCCGGCAGCGCCTGGAGTCCCTGACAAAGGTCCCCGGAAAGATCGGGCTGGTCATAGGACCGGAGGGAGGTTTCGATCCGGAGGAGGCGGAACGGATCGGGGAAGCGGGCGGACAGTCCGTGACCCTGGGCCCCAGGATCTTACGGACCGAGACGGCGGCCCCGGTTGCCCTGGCGCATTTATCCTATGCCTTTGAACTTGCGCGTTGAGTGAAAGGCTCACGTTTGTGTGCAAAATACAAAAAGTACCCAAATCTGAGATTCGATAATTGTTGTTTTTTGCAAATCGCTATTGAAATTGCCTAAAAAAGATGTTATACTATTATTCACATTGACCAACCCGTTCCGGAGGTCCGTCGTTTTTCTCAAGGGGGTAATCAACGTATGTCGAATAGATTGTTTCAGAGTATGATCCATCAGATGAAGGATGCCACAGACCGGATCCTGGGCGTGATCGACGAGAGCGGAAGCATCATTGCCTGTTCCGAACTCGGCAAGATCGGTGAAGTCCAGCAGTCCGTCCGTGAGGAACTCCTCTATGCGGATGAGATCATCACCAGAGACGGCTTTACCTATCGTCCCATCGGACCCAACTACCAGACGTCCTATGTGGTCATGGTCGAAGGGGAAGACAAGATCGCGGCTGGGTATTCCCAGATGCTGGCCGTTTCCTTGAACAACATTAAGAATCTCTATGATGAGAAATATGATAAGTCCTTTTTCATAAAGAACATTATCATGGACAACATTCTGCCGAGCGACATCTATATCAAATCCAAGGAACTGCATTTCAGCACGGATGATTCCCGTGCCGTTCTGCTCATCAAATTCTTCGGCAAGACCGAGGTCGTTCCGTTCGAGATGCTGCAGAACATGTTCCCGGAGAAGATCAAGGATTTCGTGATCAGCGTCGGGGAACGGGACATCGTGATCGTCAAGGAAGTCAAGCCCGGCACGACCCCGTCCGAACTGGAATCCCTCGCGACCACCATCGCCGATACGATGTCTTCCGAATTCTACACCAAGGTCGCCATCGGCATTTCGACCGTCGTGGACAATCTCAAGGATCTGGCGAGAGCCTACAAGGAAGCGCAGGTCGCCCTGGAAGTCGGCCGTGTATTCGAATCCGACAAGAACATCCTGACCTATGACAACCTGGGTATCGGCCGGCTGATCTACCAGCTGCCCACGACCCTTTGCGAGATGTTCCTAGAGGAGGTCTTCAAGAAGGAATCCTTCGAGTCCCTAGACCGCGAAACACTGGTCACCATCCAGGCTTTCTTCGACAACAACCTCAACGTTTCCGAGACCTCCCGCAAACTGTTCGTGCACAGGAACACCCTGGTCTACCGCCTGGAGAAGATCCGCAAACTGACGGGCTTGGACTTAAGGGAATTCGAGCATGCCATCACGTTCAAGGTGGCCCTGATGGTCAAGAAGTATCTGCGCAGCAAGGAGATCAAATACTGACACATCCGAAGAAGGCACGCCGAAGTGCCTTTCTTTCGATTTTTTGAATTGGATTTTTCAAGATTTGTATGAATAAACTCGTTTTCAAATTCGACAAGCCGACCGGCGAAGAGGACAGGGAAAAAGTACTGGCCTTTGCCAAGAGCGCGACCGGATACGAGGCATCCTTTGATGCCGGGACCGGTGAACTTTGCGTTTTTGTAGAAAAGAGTCAGGACTTGTTTCAGGTCCGGGACAACCTGGTCGCGGCCGCGGCCGCAAGCGGATATCCGGTCTCCGAAATGCCCCGGATCCTGGACCCGGATGAAACTCCGGAGGAAACCGGAAGATTCGCCGAACCGGAGACGGTCAAACCGGAAAAGGCACAAAAAAAGATGCCATCTGTCTCACTTGGGACATTTGTCGCTGCAATCTGCGTTGTGATCCTGATTTCGATCCTGACGACTTATGCGTTGGTGATCAAGAATGTCAGGGGTTCCTACACACTGGGTCCCGGGATCTATGAACAGGACGGAACGGACAAGTATCCGGAGCTGACGGCGCTGGCCTCGCTCTTCAAAGCCTACAGTTATCTGGATTTGGATGAAGAGGCGCAGATGGACGCGGTGCTCAAGGCCTATTGCCGGGCAACCGGAGATCTGTTTGCCACCTATTACAATCCGGACGAATATGCACAGGAACAGAGTGCCAGTCAGGGGCGGAGCCTCGGACTCGGAATCTCGGTGACACAGAGAACCGTCCAGGCGGGAGACCTTCTGATCCCCGCGCTGCAGATCGGCAGGGTATTCGAAGGATCCGGCGCGCAGAACGCGGGTATCCAGCCCGGCGACTGTCTGGTCGGGACCGGGAACGCGGATCACCCCAAGATGATCTATGAATATGAGACCATGGCGGATTTCAAATCCGCACTGCGGTTTGAAAAAGAAGGCGATTCCCTGGAGGTGATTCTGTACCGGTATTCCTCCAAAACCGAATACGAGACCATTTATGCGACTGTGGTCGGCTGCAACTATACCGATCCTTCCGTGTTCGGAAAACGGTCCGAAACCGACCCGGACGTAGGGATCGTGCAGATCACCGAGTTTCACAAGTCCACGCCGCGTTACCTGAAGGAGACCATGGACGGGCTGATCGCACAGGGCGTCGAACGGTTTGTGTTCGACCTGCGGGGGAACCCCGGCGGGGACCTGAACAGCATCGTGGCCACGCTGTCTTTCTTCCTGAACCGGGGCGACCTGATCATCACGGTCCGGGACAAGGCCGGAAACGCGGAGACACAGACGGTCCTGGAACGCAAGTATGCCGGAGAGTACAAGGACTGCTCGGTCAGCTTTGAAGAGATCGGGATGTACCGGAAATACCGGTTTTCGGTACTGGTCAACGGATCGACTGCATCGGCAGCCGAACTCTTTACGGCCAATTTCCGGGATTACGGCCTGGGCCTGATCGTCGGGGCCAAGACATACGGAAAAGGCAGCATGCAGAAGATCTTTCCGCTGTATTCCATGGGTATGAACGGAGCCGTGAGACTGACGACCAATCACTATCTTCCGCCCTCCGGCGAGGATTATGACGGGATCGGGATCAGTCCGAGCGAGGGATACGCCGTGGCCCTGAGTGAAGAGGCGGAACAGTACATCGTACCCCTGATCCCGGAAGAGCTGGACGATCAGCTGCAGGCCGCGATCTTTGCGGTCACCGCGGAAGGCTGACCGGATTCACGAGCCAAGCCGGCAAACCGAACAAAGCATAACTTAACATTACAAGTATAATTATAAGGAGACTTTACGATATGGACGTTAATGAAGGCAAGATCAAGTTTACAGAGGACGCGATCAACGAACTCAAGGAAGAACTGAAGGAACGCAAGACCAAGGTCAGGGAAGATATCCGGAACGCCATCGGCGTTGCGAAATCCTTCGGCGACCTGTCCGAGAACTCCGAGTATGAAGCCGCCCGCCACGAGCAGGACGCAAACGAGGCCAGGATCCGCGAGATCGAGGAGATCATCAGCCATGCCGTCGTCATCGACGACAACCTGATCGATACCAGCCTGGTCAGCCTCGGAACCAGGGTCACACTCTGGGATCTGGACAATGAAAACGAGGAGATCGAGTACAGCATCGTCTCCAAGAACGATGTGAATCCGATGGAGCATAAGATTTCCGAGGAATCCCCGATCGGCAACGCGATCTGCGGAAGGCATGAGTTTGACAAGGTCTCGGTCGAGACTCCGTCAGGGGTACGCCATTTCCAGATCCGTAAGATCGAGCGTTCCTGATCAGGGGACGGAGCCATGGACGGCGGACATCGCCGGGATCCGCAGACCGATGAACCCCTGGAGGCCGAAGAGATTCGGATGGGGGAGGACAGACCGGTCTCCTGGATCGAGAATTTCTGGTACCATTACAAGATCCCGACGGTCATCGTATTGTTCTTTCTCGTGGTGGTCATCGTCTGCTCGGTGCAGATGTGCTCCAACCGGGACTATGATTCCGCGGTGATCTATGCCGGACCCTATCAGTTCACGGCCAACGAGAAACGGGATATCGAGAACGACCTGGCTTTCGTGCTGGAGAACGATATCAACCGGGACGGCGCCGCACTGTATGCGCTGGTCAACTACCAGGTGGCTTCCCAGGAGGAGATCGAATCCTCGGAAGGCAGCATCGTTTCCTCATACAGCGCCTCCCAGTTTTCCTCCTACAGCAATTACCTGATGACCGGGGAAGCCTCCATCTGCATTCTCAGCGGTTATCTCTATGAACAGCTGAGGAGCAACGACCGGCTTCTGCCCCTGTCCGCGATCTCAGCCGCTGCAGAGGAGAAATCCGAGGACGGATTCGGTATCCGGTTCGATCAGACCCATCTGTTCGACAGGTCCAAAGAGCTGCAGAAGCTTCCTAAGGATACCTATCTCTGCATCCTCCGTCCCTATATCGTGGGCAAGAGCAGTCATCCGGACTACTTTGCCTGGATCAAGGACGCGTTTGCGAAGGCGGTCGGACAGTGATCGGACGGTAACAGAACGCGATCTATACGAACTCATAGTTTATCGCGCGAGTTTTTTCGCTGACCCCATTGACAAACGTTATACTTTGATATATATATTAGTTAGCAGCGGCTAACAGCCATCATTCACCATAGGACTGATCAAAAGAGTTTTGCTCTTTATTTTTTGAAAGGCGGTTAGCCGTTGCTAACTCGCGGACAGGAGGAACGGTATGCAAATATCGGCGTGGTGATGTTCGCACTCGGATTCACGTTAATGATGGCGCTCGACGTGGCGCTTGGATAATACATTGGAGGTACAGTATGTCTATCGTTCAATTTGACAACGTTTCAAGGATTTATACAAGTGGCGATCACGAGCTGCGTGCGCTGGATCACGTCAGCTTTACGCTTGACGATGGAAAATTCGTGGTGATCCTCGG
The DNA here is from genome assembly GCA_017539425.1 of Clostridia bacterium. GTDB lineage: Bacteria > Bacillota > Clostridia > Oscillospirales > CAG-272 > RUG14240. The sequence goes on along the minus strand of JAFYHA010000110.1, from coordinate 500 downwards.
TCCGTCCGGCGCAGGCAAAAGCACGCTTTTGAACCTGCTCGGTGGACTCGACAGCCCGAGCGAGGGGACGATCACCGTCGCGGGAGCGGATATTTCAAAGCTGACCGATAACGAGCTCGCCGACTACCGCGCGTCGACGGTCGGTTTTGTGTTCCAGTTTTACAACCTTATCCCGACGCTGACGGTCTATGAAAACGTCAAGCTCGTATCGGAGATCTCGAAAAACGCGCTCGGTGCCAAGGATATGATCGGAAAGGTCGGACTTCTCGACCATTCGGGCAACTTCCCGTCGGAATTGTCTGGCGGCGAGCAGCAGCGCATTTCGATCGCCCGGGCGCTCGCTAAAAACCCGAAAATATTGTTATGCGACGAGCCGACGGGCGCTCTTGATTCCGAGACGGGCGTTATGGTGTTAAAGCTGCTTCTCGATATGGCGAAAAACTACGGCAAGACGATCGTGATCGTCACGCACAACCAGAATATCGCGAAAATGGCGGACG
>JAFYHA010000109.1 GCA_017539425.1 Clostridia bacterium | reverse complement strand
CGGTTTGACCTGCCTCAGATCGATGTTCTCAAAGAACAGATCGCCGAACTGTCCGCAGGTGTCGCCCGGGAACCAGCTGTTGATATAGAAGCCGAAACTCCGGTAGGTCCCGCTCATGTTCCGGATGGTGACCCGGTCGACGGCACCTGTCCCGCGGGACAGGATCCGGATGGCCTGGTCGGCATCGTCCAGGAACACGCCGTCCACCAGGACGTCCGTGATGGAAGAGACGCAGTCGCATTCATCCGGCCCGATATTCATGAAATCGTCGCCCACACAGCCTCCGACATTCTTCACGGTCAAAAACTGCCCCGGACCCCAGAAATGGAATCCATCCTGATTGTGAGCCTGGATACGACCGGGAAGATCCAGCCAGACGTTTTTGATCCGGCAGTTGCGGAAGCATCCGACCGTGACCGCAAACGTGGAAAAATCCCGCACGACGCAGTCCTCGATCGTCAGGTTCTCGACACCGTAGAATTCCATTCCGAAAATCCATTTGATGTCGCTGCCCTCTTCCAGGGACGGACCTTCCACATAGTCGTCGGTTCTGACCGGACGGTGATGGGCCTGATGTGCGCAATTCTGGTTATACGTTCCGCCGCGGAGCGTGATGTTCCGGGACACCAGCCTGACCTTGCTGGCTTTTCCGTTGGTCACGATGCTGTCGTCCGACCCGTCTTTCTGAAAGAATCCGCAGTCCTTGGTCAGGCATTCGATTGTGGTGTTGTCATAGATTTTGAGATGCCGGACCAGAGCCGCACCGTCCATAATCAGATGGACGCCGCCCTCTTCCTTTGCAATATCCAGAAGGCTCTGGATCTGTTCGGTCACGTCGGTTCCGCCGCCTGTACGGACGTTGGAATCCAGTTTGCATCTTTCGCTGACACGGATGGTTTGAATCGTCATATTGGACCTCACCTTTCTGTCACGTTATGTTCGAATTTGCAGCCGACCTTATCGGTATTCTTAACGCAGGTCTCGTATCCCTCCAGATACACGTCTCTCAGGAGCATCGTGCGGACCTCGGCTCTTCTGAACAGTTCGACCAGACACGAATTCTTCTCCGTCTGGTTCTTCTTGATCGCGCTGACGTTGCGCAGGACCATCGTATCCACCAGCCCGTATACCGAGACCAGCGACGTATTCTTCGCGGACTCGTCCCGTTCCAGGACGGTCAGCCCGTCGATCTCGAAATAGTCGATGTGCGGATAGACGCCCGTATATTGATATCCGTCGATCGTGGCCGGCGTCGTACTGTGGAACGGAAGCCCGAGTTCGAACAGCGTCCGGTTATCCGAGGGATCCACCGAGCGGATGTTCTTGCAAATCAGGGACCGGACCTCTCCTCCGACATTGAACAGCATCGGCGGACGGTAGTCATAATTCGGTTTGACCTGCCTCAGATCGATGTTCTCAAAGAACAGATCGCCGAACTGTCCGCAGGTGTCGCCCGGGAACCAGCTGTTGATATAGAAGCCGAAACTTCGGTAGGTCCCGCTCATGTTCCGAATGGTGACCCGGTCCACGGCGCCTGTCCCGCGGGACAGGATCCGGATGGCCTGGTCGGCATCGTCCAGGAACACGCCGTCCACCAGGACGTCCGTGATGGAAGACCGGCAGTCTTCCTCGTCAGGGCCGATATTCATGAAATCGTCCCCCACACGGCCTCCCACATTGCGGATGGTCAGGAACTGCCCCGGACCCCAGAAATGGAATCCGTCCTGATTGTTGGCGTGCATCCGTCCCGGAAGATCCAGCCAGACGTTTTCGATCAGACAGTTCCGGAAACAGGCCAGCATAAATGCATAAGTCCGGAAATCACAGATGGTGCAATCCTGGACCGTCAGGTTCTCCACGCCGTAAAATTCCATGGCAAACACGGGCTTTACACCGAGGTTGGACAGCCATTCCGGGTCCTCTGGCGTCATGCTCCTGTGGTGGACCTGTGCAGCGCAGTTCTGGTTATACGTTCCGCCCCGCACCGTAATGTTCCGGGACACAATCTGTTGCTTGCTGCCTACCGCATTGGTCAGGATACTGTCATCCGCATGATCTTTCTGATAGAACCCGCAATCCTTGGACAGACATTCGATTGTGGTGTTGTCATAGACGCGCAGATGGCTGACCAATGCGGCACCGTCCATGATCAGATGGACTCCGCCTTCGGAACGTGCAAGGTTCAGCAGTTCCTGTATCGGTTCGGTCACGTCGGTTCCGCCGCCCGTATGGACATTGGAATCCAGCCGGCAATACCGGCTGGCATAAACAGTGCGAATCTGCATATATTTTCCTCCTATCGGTCATACGCGCGGGCCGCGCGTTCCAGCAGTTTCCGGATTTCCAGATGCTGGGGACAACTGTGCTCGCATTTTCCGCATTTAATGCAGTCCGAAGCCAGGCCGCGTCCTTCGGTAAAGGCCCGATATTGAGCGCGTGTATCCACATCTTTCTGAAGTGAACGGGCATTCAGGCAGGAAAACAGATCCGGTATCGGAATCTGTTTGGGACATCCGTCCACGCAGTAGCGGCAGTTCGTACAGGGAATAACGTTCTCCCCTCTCAGGATCTCCCGGACTTTCCAGACAGCCTCCAACTCGAAGTCTGACAACGGCACGAACTCCTGCATCGTGGAGATGTTGTCCCGCATCTGATCGGTTGAACTCATACCGGAAAGAACCATCATCACATTCGGATGGCTTGCGGCAAACCGGACGGCATAGCTGGCGTCACTGGCTGATCCGAGTCCGGCAAATACTTCATGTCCTTCCGCGGGGAGCGCGGCAAGCTTGCCGCCCTTGACCGGTTCCATAATGATGACCTGCTTGCCGTATTTTTCACAGATCTCGTAGCATTTGCGGCTCTGCACGCCCGGATCGTCCCAGTCCAGATAGTTCATCTGGATCTGCACGAATTCAATCTCCGGATGCTCCTGCAGGATCATTTCCAAAACATCGGCCGTATCGTGGAAAGATATCCCGAAATGCCGGATCACGCCTTCTTTTTTCAGTTGGAACGCGGTTTCATAGGCCCGGCATTTTTTGAACTTCGGATAGTTGTTCCGATTCTGGGCATGCATCAGAAAATAATCAAAGTAGGATACTCCGCAGCAATCCAGCATGGTCCGGACATAAGGACGGACCTCCTCCTCGGTGTTAAAATAACTCTCTGAGAGCTTGTCCGCAAGAATATACTTTTCCCTGGGATACCGTTTGGTCAGGCACTCGCAGAGTGCTTTTTCACTGAGTCCTCCGATATAGCCGTGCGCAGTATCAAAATAGTTGAAGCCGGCTTCCAGAAAAGCATCCACCATCACACACACCTGCTTCAGGTCGACCTGATCGCCCAGCATAGGCAAGCGCATGCACCCGAATCCCAGGTTCTTCTGAACCACACCTACCATTCTGCTCCACACGATGCCACAACGGTGTGCATCTTGACTCCTTTTCGGTTTGTCCGCTTCATTCAAGCGTCTATATTATTATAATTATAAATAATAACAAAGTCAAGGCTGACCTCTCTTTTCGGCTTGCAACCGGGGGTCGGATTGTGCTACAATCTTTCTTGGGATCTCATTCCCAGTCTTTTTATTATTGGAGTCGCCATGCTTCTTGAAAAAATGGGTCTTTCCTACCATAAGGACCTGAAAACCCTGCATACAGGCTGTGAAAAGCCAAGAGCCTATTTTATTCCCTTTGACCGGTCCCAGACCGGAGTCCGTCCGGAAGATATGTACACTTCAAGAGAATCTTCCTCCAGATTCCGCCTCTTGTCCGGATCCTGGGATTTTGCTTTCTTTCCCCGTCCGGAAGCCGTTCCTGACTTTCTAAACGACAGGTACTCATTCACTGAAACGATTGACGTGCCAAGGAGCTGGCAGACCTATACGGAACGGGAATACGACAAGCCGCAGTATACCAATGTTGTCTATCCTTTTCCTGTCAATCCGCCCGAAATACCTGCCGAAAACCCCTGCGGTCTGTACCACCGCACGTTCTATCTGCGTGAAGACGAGCTGGCGAACCGTTCCGGCCTTCTGAATTTTGAGGGAGTGGACTCCTGTTTTTATCTTTGGATCAACGGTCAGTTCGCAGGATACAGCCAGGTCAGTCACTGCACATCCGAGTTCAATGTGACCGATTATCTGCAGGTCGGGGCCAACTCGATCCATGTGCTGGTTTTGAAATGGTGTGAAGGATCCTATCTGGAAGATCAGGACAAGTTCAGGCTGTCCGGTATCTTCCGGGATGTCTATCTGCTCTTAAGGGACCGTTCCTTCATCCGAGACCTGGAGATCCGTCCCACGTTCGATTCCGACAAAGGAACCGGATCCCTGCTTCTCAGATGGTGGGGTGACGAAGCCCTGACGCCGGATTATACCGTTTACGGACCGGAAGGTCAATCCTTGTGCGACGGCAGATTCAATGCACAGGATTGCCGCCTTACCTTCCCTTCCGTACAGTCCTGGAGTGACGAGATGCCTGTGCTCTATTCCGTGGAAATCCGCTGCGGTCAGGAAAAGATCCACATTCCTTTCGGCTTCCGCTCGGTTGAAGTTAAGGACCGGATCATCCGGATCAACGGCCAGAAGGAAAAAGTCAAGGGTGTCAATCATCACGACTCACACCCGATTCTGGGCTCCGCGACTCCGCTTGACCATATCCGCAAGGACCTGTTCCTGATCAAAGCCCACAACTGCAACATGATCCGTACCAGCCACTATCCTCCCGATCCCCGTCTTCCGGGGTTGTGCGATATGCTGGGCATTTACCTGTGCGACGAGGCGGACCTCGAAACGCACGGCATGGCCATCGTCGGGCAATGGGATCTCCAGACAGACAGCCCGGAATGGACCGAATCCTATCTGGACAGAGCTGAACGGCTGATGGAACGGGACAAAAACCATCCCTGCGTGATCCTGTGGTCGGTCGGAAACGAGAGCGGGATCGGTCTGAACCACCGCCTGATGTCCGAGTATTATCATCGCCGTATGCCCGGCTCCCTGGTCCATGCCGAAGATGAATCCAGACGCTTTCATCAGCGCATCCGGGATCCTGAAGCCACCCGTGCGGACTGGAACTGCCCCTACGTGGACGTCGACAGCCGTATGTATCCCTCGGTGGAGGAGTTGGAACGCGACTATTTCGGACGCGACGATTATGACCATCCGATCTTCCTTTGCGAATATTCCCACGCAATGGGCAACGGTCCCGGAGATCTTCAAGCCTACTGGGACTGCATCCGGGCACACGACGAGTTTTTCGGAGGATGCGTGTGGGAGTGGACCGATCACTCGGTCGCACTGGGGCCGGACCCCATTCACAATCCAAGGTATACCTACGGAGGAGATTTTAACGATCATCCGAACGACGGAAACTTCTGCGTGGACGGGCTGGTCTTCCCGGACCGCAGACCTCACTTCGGACTCAAGGAATACAAACAGGTCGTCAAGCCTTACGGGCTGGAACTGGAGGCCGTTCTTTCGGAAGGCATTCAGCTGCGCATCAAAAACCGTCAGTATTTTTCCGATTTGAGTTCAATCCGCTTTCTGTGGGCGCTGGAGATCAACGGCGAAGCCGTCCAAAACGGTACGTTTGCTCTGAACACTCTCCCGCAGTCTGAGGAAACCGTATCCGTTCCGGCCCGTATTCCAGATGACCCCAAGGCCTTTGTCTACCTGACCGTTCAGGCCGTCTACGGAAACAATCTCCCCTTTGCCCGTGCCGGAGACGAAATCGGGTTTGATCAGGTCGCTTTGCGCGAACCGGATTCCCATCAGCAGATCATACCCGGACCTGGACAGCTTCGTATGGAGGAAACGGAAAGTTTGATCCGCATCCGGGACGGAGAAACGGAATATGCGGTTTCCAAGCAAACCGGTCTGCTTTCCGGGATCCGGTTTGAAGGCTACTCTCTTCTGAGCTCTCCTTTGACCCCGAACGTCTGGAGAGCGCCCACGGACAACGACCGGAACATCCGCAAAGATTGGGAAACCGCCGGATACCGGGATTGCTCTACCGACCTGGTCTCCGTTACAATTCAATCCGTATCGGATTCGCAGATCCGGATCCTCTCCGAACTGAACCTGAACGGGCAGGCAGGGCCTGTGCTCGAACTCCGGATGACCTATTCGATCATCTGCGGGCGAGGAATCCAGATTGATATGACCGGGCAGAGAGATCCCTCAAAGCCTTTCCTTCCCCGCTTCGGAATTCTCACAGGTCTGTCTTCCGAACTGGAGCTGCTGACCTATTTTGGCCGCGGCCCCGCGGAAAGCTATGTGGACAAGAGGCACGCTTCAAGAGCCGGCCTGTTCCACACAACGGTCAGCGATCACTTTGAGCACTACGTCAGGCCCCAGGAAAACATGGCTCACTGCGACACGTCCTGGCTGTCTTTGACCAACCTGAACGCGTTCGGACTTTTTGTCTTCCGCAAGGGTGACCGGTTCTCGTTCAACTGTTCGCATTTCACGCCGAAAGCCCTGACGGAAACGCCACATGACTATGAACTCGTTCCGGACAAAACAACATGGCTTTGCGTGGACAAGGCACAAAGTGGGGTAGGCTCCAATTCCTGCGGACCAAAGCTTTCGGAAGCTTATCAGCTCCGCGATGCGGAATACACCCTGTCTTTCCGTCTGCTCCCGGCCCGGGCTGCCGATGTGAATGCTTTTGACGATTAAAGGCATACTCTAGAGCAAAACAGAAAAAAGCAGGAGTCCCCATTACACGGATTCCTGCTTTTTTGTAGGGGATAGTTGTCAATCGAAATAGCCCTGCCGGAACAACAGTTCCGCAATCAGGACCGCTCCGCCTGCCGCGCCGCGAAGCGTGTTGTGGGACAGACCGACGAATTTATAATCAAACAGTGTATCCTCGCGCAACCGTCCTACGCTGACACCCATACCTCCGTACAGATCTCTGTCCAGTGCCGCCTGCGGGCGGTTGTCCTCTTCAAAATACGTGATGAACTGTTCGGGAGCGTGCGGGAGTTTCATCTCCTGAGGCAATCCTTTGAAGGATTTCCATTCCGCAAGGATCTGCTCTTTGGTCGGTTTGTGTTCAAACCGGACAAACACGGCCGCGGTATGTCCGTCGGTCACGGGCACGCGGATGCATTGCGTGGTGATGAGCGGGGCGGATGCCGGAACGATCTGTCCGTTTTCCACCGTTCCCCATACTCTGAGCGGCTCTTTTTCGGATTTTTCCTCTTCCCCGCCGATATAGGGGATCACATTATCCACCATCTCCGGCCATTCCTTGAATGTCTTTCCCGCCCCGGAGATGGCCTGGTATGTCGTGGCGACCACTTCTTTGATCCCGTATTTCAGCAACGGGGTCAGTGCCGGAACATAGGATTGGATGGAGCAGTTGGGCTTAACGGCGATAAAGCCGCGACGGGTTCCCAGTCTCTTTCTCTGCGCCTCGATCACCTTCAAATGGTCCGGATTGATTTCCGGGACAACCATAGGCACATCCGGGGTCCAGCGGTTTGCACTGTTGTTTGAAACCACGGGGATCTCACTCTTCGCGTACTTCTCCTCGAGCTTCTTGGTCTCTTCCTTGCTCATATTGACCGCGCAGAAAACAAAGGAGCACAGTTTGCCCATCGTATCCGTATCTTCGGCATCAATGACCTTCATTCCGCGAAAAGCATCCGGGATCGGCGTCTTCATCTTCCAACGTCCTTCCACGGCCTCCGCGTAAGTTTGTCCGGCGCTTCTGGCACTTGCAGCCAGAGCGACCACATGGAAATAGGGGTGCTGATCCAGGAGTGTCAAAAACCGCTGACCGACCATTCCGGTCGCGCCGACCACACCGACATTGATTCTTTGCATACTCACATATCCGGTCATCCGGGATCCCGCGGAAAACCGATACCTGCCTTTCCGATTGGTTTGCCCCATTATAGCACCGCAAACCCCATTTGTCAATTTGCCAAACCGCGATCCTGCAATTTGCTTGCGATTGTTTTTCTGTTTCACGTAAAAATTCTGCGAAACACTCCTCGTTTTCTTCGTTTTGT
>JAFYHA010000108.1 GCA_017539425.1 Clostridia bacterium | reverse complement strand
TGTCGTTCCGGACTGTCCGGAAGAAATCGTTGCACGCACAGCGTGAGTTCCTGCGGTCACGGGCTTTGTCGCGCTAAAATCTGCGGTCCCCTGAGCACGATATTCAAAAGAAGCGGTCACGCCATTTCCATATTGATCCAAATGATATACAGACGGATTATTGGGTGTTTGTCCATATTCCCAGCCGGGAAGCTGCACGATCACGCGGGAGGCATCAAGGACAGCGCATCGCCATCCGGAAATGTAGTTTTCCTTCAGTTCAAGATTTTCCTCACTATAAGTACTGCTTCCTTCAATGATCGGCGCATGGATGCCATCGGCCGAAATAGCATCGCTCATCCCCTTAACCGTCAGTTTTCCTCCAAATACGGAGATATCGCCATTGTATAGAGAAACACCGTTGCTTGGATATAATGCCTGCCCGGAAGCGTCAACCGCCGAAGAACTCACAGCTTCTGTTCTTCCACCGAGTATATTGAGCACATGAGTGGCGATACCGCAGTTCGAACTTTGAGCATCGTTTCTCGTAATACCACCACTGCTTGCCGACACAATTCCGCTTTCAACAGTCACTGATCCATCCAAGGCAGTACTAATTCCCTTGCTTCGGATGGATCCGATTCCCGACTCAGCGGTCACAGTGCCGCTATAAACCACAAGAGATGCCGCAAGAGTATTTGTAGAATTGACGCCGATCCCAGTTGTGTTGTCTCCATCACCCCCTCGAGCGATCACGTCAGCGTTTGTCACATAAAACGTTCCGGTGCTTTCTATCCCGTAACTGAAATGTGTATCGCCGGCGGTTGCCCTGACTGTGGCGGAAGTGATCGTACATGCGGAAGTTCTTAATCCATGGCTTTCATAACCTTCTCCGGCAGAAACATCGAGACTACCTCCATTTATAGAAAATGCCGCAGCGTCATGAATTCCTGCAGACCAATCACTGTTTACATGGGGCGTGTGAGTCAGATTTCCTCCCTTGGCACATACGATAGCATTCGTCTGTTCATATCCGTTTCCCGCATAAATTCCAAAACTTTTTGCTCCGTTCGTTCCCGTTACGGTACCTGCAATGGCATTGACCTCAACGTTCTGACCTATCGTCAGACATCCGCCGCAATAGATGGCAATGGACTGTTTTTCCGCGGTTGTATCGGTCCCGTCTGCGTGCAAACACATTTTGACATCCAAAGTGTTATTTCCCGTCCCGGTTCCGGTGATTGTCAGATTGCCGGTAACGTAAATGCCATAGATGTTATCGTAAGCCGTATTCACTGTGACATAGTGGTTCAACGAACAATAACCTCTAACATCTATCTCCAGATTACCATCGTAGAAGAGACCATATAGTTTATTATCATTCAGATACCCCGCCCCACCATTTGCCTCATATTCATCCAATGCGAGAACGCTGAAGCTTGAGGAATTTGCCACGCGGGTAAACTCGGCATGCCCATCGTTGACGGATTCTCGGGCTGAGCCATAATCTTTATAAACCCTTGGATTTGCATCGTTCAGCACGGTGGATCCGCCATTATACAAGACATAACGATACATTGGATCGTCTACATCGCCATAATACTCGAACTGACTCTCATTTCCGGCGATATAGAGATTTGATGCATTTTCATTATCTGCATGCACTCTCATCACCGGAACAAGTGTCATCAGCATCGCAATACACAGCAGGATGCTTTCCAGTCTTCTTTTCATGATCTTTCACCCTCCTCGTTCTGATCTGCCAATAGAACCAACGGTTTCCCGTTCAAACACACAAACGCCCGCACCAAAGGAAAAATCCCTTGGTCCGGATGTTTATCCGTTCCAATTCAGACAGTTGACTACGAAAAAGCGACGCAGTCCAGTCCAGTCCAGTCCGAAAGCGTATCCTGCGCGTGTCATTCCTGTCAAGCCCCTCTTTTTCCTGATCTGTCGTAACCACACCAAAAACCGGTTACGATCCTATACCCACGCGTCCCATTTTAGCAAAGAAAATCTATCTTGCATACATACCAAAGTACATATTATGGAAATTCTATCCGTAGAGACCGGGGACGGTTCCTGACACCCAGGAACCGTCCCCCATCTTCATTTTCTTACTTTCTTAACAGGCCGTAGGACTGCAGGATGCCGCGGAACTCAGGCGAGTCTCCGAAGCCCTGCTCGATGGCCGTCATGCGGTCCATCCCATTATCCAGGGCACTGACCCAGAAGGCAAATCCTTCCGGATCTGCTGCCGGATCGCGGTTTAAGAGGGACAGATACAGGGTGTTTACGAACTCCGTGTTAGAGGTGTTCTTTGCCAGGTACTCATCCGAGAAGAAGAACCCTTCCACCGCCACACGCTGCGCCGTCATCTCATGTCTGCTGATGAGGCCGGCCCAGAAGCCCTTTCCGTCTGCCTCTGCGGGTCTGCTCAGGATCGTGTTGTAAAGGCGCTCCACGTAGGCATTCACCTTTGCCTCATCCACATACAGGTTCGCGTCACTGGGCTGATTGTCCGCTTCCGTCAGAGTGATCTCACCACGGGTGATGCCGTAGGACTCACAGATCCCGGAGAATTCCCCGGAGCTTACGAAGCCTGCCAGGACCCACTTGCGGCTGTAGCCCTGCTCCAGGGTGGTCTTCCAGAAGGCAAAGCCCTCCGGATCGTTAGTCCGGTTTCTCCCCTCTCCGAAGAAGGTCTTATACATCCGGCTCAGGAACACGTCGTTGTTCACATTGGCCTTCAAAAACTCATCGGACTCCAGCACGAAGAACTTTGCGCACTCCGATGCGGGCATGCCATGATTCAGGATGAGGTCGGACCAGAACTCGATGCCCTCCTCTTCCGGTGCCCGGTTCAGGATGAAGGCGTACATCCGGGCCACGAAGGCGTGGACGCGGCCGCTCGGGGTCTGGTCAAAGGTGTCCACATAGGGGAACTGGTCTTCCTCACCGATATCCTCGGACGGCGTCGGATCGGGCGTCGGGGTCGGATCGGGCGTCGGATCGGGCGTCGGATCGTGCGTCGGGTCAGGATCGGGCGGCGGGTCAGGATCCGGCGTCGGGTCAGGCTCGGGCGGCGGGGGCGGATCGGGCGTCGGATCGGG
>JAFYHA010000011.1 GCA_017539425.1 Clostridia bacterium | reverse complement strand
CGCTGCGGAATTGCGGCCCGGCTCGGAGTACTGCTGTAAAGACATTCGCGGGTTCATGGAACCCATATTTGAAGAGTATAGGACAGAGTATCCGGAAATCGCTCTTTTTGTCCGCGGAGACAGCGGCTTTGCTACCGATGAGTTGTACAGCGTATGTGAAGAATATGATGCCAAGTATGCCATCCGCTTGAAAGAAAGCGCTCCGCTGAGACAGAAAGCTGCTCCCATTGAAAAGGCACTGTTTGACCGGATGATTGCAAAAGGAGACACCGTCTCTTATGATGTTGCATACGGAGAATTTCAGTATCAGGCCAATTCCTGGGATCATAAACGCCGTGTCGTATGTAAAGTGGAAAAACCTCAAGGACAAATCGCACCGCTTTACACATTCGTTGTTACAAATATGGAGTTCTATGCTCCTGAGCTCCTGATCCAGTATTATTGCAAGCGCGGAGTCATGGAGAACATGATCAAGGAATGCAAGTCCGGATTCGACATGGCAAGTGTCAGCAGTTCAAGCATGTCTGTCAATGCAAACCGTATGCTGATTCATGCCTTTGCCTATAACATCTTCAACTGGATGCGCAGACTGACACTTCCGGAAAACATGAAGCAGGACAGAATCGATACAGTTCGTCTGAAGCTTTTCAAAATTGCTTCGAGAATTGTTTCAACTGGAAGATATATCTATTTCAAACTGTGCAGTGCTTGTGCGTACAAGGCAGAGTTTATGAAGGTGCTAACCAACATTCATGCACTGAATGTTCAGTTGGAATAGACAACAGCGACATGTTCTTTGACAATCCAAAAACCATGCTCGTTTTTTGATAGGGGTACTATACCCTTTTAGAGGAGAACAGACAAGATTTTTTGGCTGTTGAGGATGCAAAATTGGACTTCAGGCTCAGGATGGTAAGATGTTCACCATTTTTGCTGCCCTACTTGAATTCCATGAATAATTCAGGTATAATGAATATAGAGAAGATATGATTACGGGAGACAGAGATGGACGAGAACTGCTGCGAGATTGCGGAAGATGTGCAAAACAGTCTGAAGAAACAAATCGGTCTGACCCGACTGGAAATCCGTGCGATGGCGTTTATTGAAAACAGTTATCGGAAAGGCGAGACAGGAGCGGTCACAGTCCGCACTCTAGTGCAAGGCGCTCGATGCTCGAAAGATACCCTGTATGAGGTATATGGCGGCAAGGAAGGAGTGGTCAGTTCCATTCTGCACAAAATTGAAGAGTGGCTCGATTCTTTCATGACCCTGGAGGACGGACGGATCCGGTTAGTTGCGAAACAGGCCGAACTGGAATGCTATATGGCGTTTCTGAACCAGTTTCCCATGCTTTCGCTGAAATTTCTGAAACTGGATTTGTATGCCAAAAGAAAGCCTTTTTCGACATTTCTGTCCGCTGACGACGTCGACCGATACAGAAAGGAGCGGTGCCTGTTCTTTCTGGGCGGCGTGACCGAAACGGCCCGGGTCTGGCTGGAGAAAAGGATCCAGTCCGGAACGCCGCATGAGGACAGCCGCGAACTTGCCCAAAAGGCCTATTCAGAGATCCCGTTTATAGAACGGTGGATCAACGACGGCTTGGAATGAAGGAAAACCTTGCTGCCTTTGTTCCTTAAGTATTCAATAAGGAAAGCGACAAACGATTTGTTCCTTGCCTTTCGGAAGCGAGTGTGTCATAGTTTCGACGAGCCCCAAAAAGGGGCGCACTGTTTCCAAAGGAGGAAATGATTATGAATGCAAAAAAGATCGTTAAGACGGCTTGCTTGATAGGCATGGTTCTGGTACTCGTGGGAGCGCTTTTCGTTCCGTCGTTTGCCGGTGCGGTGAACGGGAGGTTCTATGAGACCGACAGCTATGGAGGAGGACAGTATTCTTCCGCCAATTTCGTGGGCAATTACTATTCTCCGGGGTCGTCGTCCAACAACATGATTCTCCGGGGAGAATGCAAGGGTGGCAACAAAAGCAACAATTACACGACCCTGAGAGTCCGTATATACAACAATCTGACAGGCCAGTACGGCATCAACGAGGACATCCAGCTCAATTCGACGGATGAGAACTCCAGCTATCTTCTGGCAGTAATCAATCATCCGTCTGCGGATTTGGACGGATCGCTCGGCTATGCCATTGAGACCAGCCATGGTTCGGACAGCAACTGGGATGTGGTCTACAGACATTACTGGCTGAATGAAGAGGACGGTTGGGCTGCGAACTGACCGGAATCGGCGCAGGCTGGGGCTGCCGCCTGCGCCGAACCAGCTATTGAGGTGACAAGTATGAGAAAAAAGTGTGGTATCTGGATCTTTGTATGCCTTGCGGCACTTCTGCTCGGCATCCTGACTGGATGCGGCGCGGAGCAGCCGGCCGGCACGAAGGGTGAGTCGGACATGACAAACGGCGTGATTCAGGATTCGAGGATCGGCGCTGCGGGACCGTTCTTCTATGTGCCCGGGGACGGATCGGATACGTCGGTCCGAAAGTATAACACGGTCACGCACCGCGTCAGCCGCGCGTGCCCGGATGCGGATTGCGACGGGAAGGGACTGCTGGACAAGTTCAACATCATCGTGACCTATATGTCTGCAGACGATATGCAGTATTACGGCGTCATACCTCTTCTGCAGGGGGACGGCGATACCATCCATCTGATCGCGCAGGACATCCGGACCGGCGAGCTTACGGAGATCACGACCCTGAGCAGCGCCGAGCAGCTGCCCCGGTCGGACGTGCAGGTCTATGATGGTACGCTTTACTATATGCGCAAGTTGCTCAAGGAGGGCGGAGACCGGACGAATCCGGAAGACTACGAGCCGGTCATCGTCAGCCGTCCCGTACGGGAAGGCCGGGAAACGGTCGTATACAGACTTGGAGCGGATGAAGGACTGCGGTACGTGGTGAAGGAGGGAATGATCCTTCTGACATCACAAGGGGTATCCCTGGTCGATCCCGCAACGGGTGCGCGGAAGGACTATGCGATCACGGAAGCTCAGCGCACCGAATGGGATATCACGGGCATGTCGGGCGTCCACTCCTGCGCATACCGTGACGGGATGTTCCTTTTCCGGGTGTCTGCGGGCACGCCTGCGGCCACGTCTGAACTCAAGCCCGGCTATTCGGTCACCGGGGACTACATGATGTCTCTGGATCTGCAGACGGGGAAGTATTCCAAACTGAGCAACACCCAGGTCTATTCCATGTACCTGGCCGCGGACGGCCTGTATTACGTGCCGGTGGAGATCCGGTATCTGTACGTGCCGGAAGTCGTGAACGATCCGGACAAGGACATCGTCACGACCTCGTTTTCCGGAAAACTGTACCACTGCGATACGGACGGAAAGAATGCATCGGAAGTCTATTCGAACGACACGATCCGGTTTGCGGACCCGTACTGCTTCGCGGTCGTGGACGGACAGATGTACGGAGTAATCTCCGAACTGAACGACCGCACCCACGCCTTCAACCAGAACACCCGGTTCGTCCAGATCAATCTGAAGACCGGGAACATCATCGAATTCACGGAGGCCGGCACGGATCCGTAAGCCGGAAGAAAGGACGATTGGATGGGACTGCTGCGGAAGGAACTGTACAAGTGCATATCCTCCCGGGTCCTTTGGATCGTTCTGGCCGCTTTGCTGGCCGTATGCTTTCTCGTGACCGGAATCCGTTCCGCCGTATCGGTCCGGGACCGTGACGTGCGGGCCGTCTACGATTGGACGCTGGAGCACCCGCAGGAGGCGGAGGACTACCGGCAGGCCTGTCTTGCGGAATGGACGGAGCACCGGAACGAGGAAGATTACCGAATCCCCGCCGTGCTGGCCCCGAGCGGTGAGACCGACGACTTGACACTATTGAACGCGGTCCTGCAGGAACAGGAACGCATCCGGACGCAGGCCCGGGAGCCGGACCGTCAGATCGCATATGCGGAAGAGCGCCTGGCCGAACTGGAGTATTTCGGGTTCGGTCCGGGCAGTTATGCCGTCCGGGCGATGGAAATGCATAAGTCGACATATGAATCCGTAAGGAATCAGCCGGTGGATACCCACCGGCTTTCGTTCGGTTACGACCGTTACCTGGGCGAGCAGGCGGTGCCGATCTATACGATCGCGTTCGGGTTGTTCGCGGCGGCGTATCTGTTCGTATCCGACCGGGCCGGCGGGCTCGGGCCGGTACTGCTGGCCACCCGGAAGGGAAGACGCGCCGCTTCGGCCACACGTGCGGCCGCACTCGCGATTAGCGCCTCGGCTGCGGGACTTTTGTTCTGCGCCTGCGCCGGGCTTTCGGTTGGCGTGTTCTGCGGGTACTCCTCCTGTCTGGATCCGATCCAGGCGGTCGGAGGCTGCGCCGGAGTTCCGTATCCGGTCACGATACTCGGATATCTGTTCCTTCACACGGCCGAGCGGGTCTTCGGGATCGGCGTGCTCACGATGGCTGCCGGATGCGCGGCCAGCCTCTCCGGGTCCTATGCCGTCACGCTGCTGTGCGGCGCGGGTTTCTTCGGGGTACAGGAATGGCTTTTCCTGACCGAAACCGGTCCGTCCGGTGGGCTGATGAATCTGGCCGCGGCTGCGGACAGCACTCGACTCCTATCGTTCTTTCGGACCGTCAATGTTTTCGGACGGCCTCTCTCCGTGCCGGCCGCAGTCCTGCTTCTGGTCGGATTTTGCGGCCTCCTGGCCCTTTCCGGCATCCTCGTTCCGTCCGGACCTCTGCGCCGCGTCCCGGGGAGGGACGAAAGACGAATCGGCCTTATCGGGAGGATCGCCGGAATCCGCACCTCCAGACGCAAAGGCGGGGTCTGGTCCTCCCTGTGGCGGTACGAAGCCTGCCGGATTCGCATGCCCGTCCTTGCGGCCGCACTGGTCTGTCTGCTGGGAATCCAATGGGTTCTGACGGCGTCCGGAAGCGCCCGCATGCAGACGTACCCGGAGGCGGTATACTATCGGTACATACAAAGCTACAACGCCTGCCCGGACGAAACGTCCCGACAGACGTTCCTTCTGGACGAAAGGGAGCGGTTCGACGGGATCCTGAACCGGAAGGAGGACATGGACAGGGAGTTCGAAAACGGAACAGTCCCGGCCGAAACCTATCGGGAGTATATCGTCGAATGGCGTAAGGCATACGGCGAGCAGGCCGTGTTTTCACGGGTGGAGGAGTACATACGGTACCTGCAGGGGCAGCAGTCGCGGCGCGGACAGACGGCACGCGCCGTGTACTCCTCCGGATACGATGCGTACTGGGTAGCCGGTACGGACTTCGCGGCCGCGCTGCTCTGGCTTCTGATCGTGCTGTTCTGCGATACGGGAAATGATCGGTATGCGCCCGGAGGAGGGCTGACTCCGGTGATCCGGGCCACCCGGAAGGGAAGGCGCCGTGCGGAGCTGGTCCGGATGGCGCTGTGCGCCGGAATGGGCGGCATGGGCTCGCTGATGCTCCGGTGCGTCCGCCTCGGATCCGTTCTGAGCGCGGTTCCAATGGAGGATGCCGCGCAGCCGGCATGGACGATCCCTTTGTTCGGACAACTGCAGACGTCTCTCCCGCTGGCCGGATGCATCGCGGCTGACCTGGCGCTGAGCCTGACGGGCGGAGCGCTGTTCTGCTTCGCGGCCTCCCGTCTGGCCGTATGGATTCGGTCCGTTTGGATCACCGGGGGCATCGTGCTGATCGCGCTGTGCCTGCCCGAGGTCCTGTACCGGGTCGCCTTCAGCCGGTCGCCCTGGGTCAGTGCACTTTCGTTCATCAGCCCGGCCCGATTCTTTCAGGACATCACGGACGAATCCGCCCAGCGGGTCTGCCTACTCTATCTTGGACTGTGGGGACTGGCGGCGGTCCTGGCCCCGATCCTGTCGTATTGCGGAATCTTCGGAAAGAAGGTGAAAAAAGGATGGAACTGAACTGTCTGCATTTGAGCAAATCCTACGGTCGGATACTGGCGCTGAACGATCTTACGTTCCGCTTCACGCCCGGCGCCTACGCGCTTCTCGGACCTAACGGCAGCGGAAAGACCACGTTTATGAATCTGCTCATCCGGAATCTGCAGCCGGACTCGGGAGAGATCCTTTGGAACGGCACGCCGGTCGCCGCACTAAAGAACGCCTATTTCGGGCATATCGGTTATATGCCCCAGTATTCGGGAATGATCCCCCAGTTCACGGTGCGCCGGTTTCTCGGCTATATGGCGGAACTGAAGGGGCTGAATGAGGGACAGCCCAAGAAGGAGGCCCGGACGCGGACCGGGCGGGAGATCGACGAGTTGCTGGCCGAACTGGAACTGACGGACTATGCGGACAGCCGGATCCGCACCTTGTCCGGCGGGATGCGGCAGCGGGTGATGTTGGCTCAGGCGCTGCTGGGCGGACCGGATATTCTGATCCTGGACGAACCGACCGCGGGACTGGACCCCAAGCAAAGGATCCTCGTCCGCAATATCGTGGGACGGATGGCGGCGAACCGGATCGTCATCCTGGCTACGCATCTCGTTTCCGACGTGGCCTCGGTGGCAAACCGGGCGCTGCTTCTGCACAAGGGAAATCTGATCGAACAGGGTACGCCCGGGGAACTGATGAAGAAGCTGGACGGATGGGTCTGGACGGTCCGGACGGATGGAAAACCAGGAAAAGCGGCCGGACCGGCCGCGCGAATCGTTAGTCTGCTTCCCGAAGAGAGCGGAAACGGCTTTTGCGTGCGGGTGATCTCCAAAGACCGTCCCAGTCCGGATGCGCGACCGGAGACTCCGACTCTGGAAGACGTCTATCTGTTCTTCTTCGGAGATCCGGCGGAAGACGGGTGCATCGCATCGCAAAAGACGGACGACTGTCCGTAGAATCCGGGTCCAGGTGTTCTTTCTTGCGGCAATAGATGACCTTGGCATCCGTATCTGCTACCTTAATGTTCGTGAACTCTCCCACCACATATAAAAAGGAAGACGATCCTCCTTTCGGTCTGATCCTATAGAAAAAAGGGACCCGGAAGACGAACCTCCGGGTCCTCAATTCACATATCCTTGCCCAGATCCTCCAGGGCTTCATAGATCTCCAGGAGCCTTTCCTCCAAGCCGGACTTTTCCTTGTCCAGTTCCGCTACCCGGAGATAGTCCGTGGCAGCCTCTCCGTTCATCTCCAGATCGATCTCTTCGATCCGGGCCTCCAGGGACCGGCTCTCTGCGGTCAGCCGCTCGATCTGGGTGGCACGCTTGCGCGCTTCCGACGCGGCTTTCTTCTGGTTCAGGTATTGCGTCTTGTGGTCCTGGGCAGCCGGTTCGGTTTCCTCTTGGGCAGGTACCGGAAGGGAAGAGACAGGCGAAGACATCGGGTGCGCGGATCTCCAGAGCTGGTACTCGGTATAGGCCTGTTTGGGGTGCTCGACCCTGTAGTCTTCCAGAACCACCTGCCCGGACGCATCCGGAATGAGGTCCAGGATACGGGTGGCGGTCTTTTCCACGAAATACCGGTCGTGGGACACGGCGAGGAGCGTCCCTGTGTAGTCCTCCAGAGCGCTTTCCAGCGCCTCCCTGGAATCGATGTCCAGATTGTTGGTCGGTTCGTCCAGAACCAGGAAATTGAAATGGGAAAGCATCAGCTTGACGAGCGTCAGGCGGGCCCGTTCGCCGCCCGACAGGACGGATACCGTCTTGAATACGTCGTCTCCGCGGAACCGGAAGGCGGCCAGCGCTGAGCGGACAGCCGTTTCGGTCATGCCCGGGTAGCGGTCCCACAATTCATCCAGAACGGTATTCCCGGGCTTGAGGTTCTGGTTTTCCTGATCGTAATACCCGATCTCCACGCCCACTCCGCGGTCTACGGCGCCGGCCGTCGGGCGGACCAGACCCATGATCACTTTCATCAATGTGGATTTGCCGCACCCGTTCGGCCCGATGATGAGGACGCGGTCCCGCTTCTTGATCTCGAAGTTCAGGTCCCGGTACAGGCAGCGGTCTCCGAAGGACATGGACAGGCCGCGTACGTTCAGGACGTCGTTGCCGCTTTCCAGGCCGCAGGTGAAGGCCATGCGGACAGGGCCCGGATCCGTGTCCGGCTTTTCCAGCCGGACCATCTTGTCCAGCATCTTCTGGCGGCTCTCCGCCGCCACGATGTTGCGTTCCCGGTTCCAGGCCCGCTGCTGGGCGATGTAGGCCTCCTGGCGGGCGATCTCCTTCTGCTGCACCCGGTAGTGGTGCTCCGCGATCTCGTCGTCCGCCTTTCTCTTGGCCATCGAGGCGGTATAGTTTCCGTTATACAGCCTGGCCCGTCCTCTGCGGATCTGCAGGGTCTTGTTGGTGACGCGGTCCAGAAAATACCGGTCATGGGAGATGACCAGCACGCATTTGTCCGACTGGCTGAGATAGTTCTCGAGCCAGGTGCAGGTCTCGATATCCAGATGGTTCGTCGGTTCGTCCAGAAGCAGGATGTCCGGCTCACGGGCCATCTGCACGGCCAGGCTCAGCCGGGTCTTCTCCCCGCCGGACAGAAGGCGGATAGGAGCGTTCATCATGGTCTCGGTAAAGCCGAGGTTCTTCAGCATGGACGCGCAGCGTCCGCGGAACTCATGCCCGCCCCCGGTCGTATAGGCCCGCTCGAGATTGGTATACTCGGTCGCGCGCTGGGTGTTGAGCAGCTGGCTGTCCGGGCTGCGCTCCATGTCGTCCACGAGGGACTTCATGCGTTCCTCCATACGGATCAGGTCCGAAAAGACGGTATACATGCGGGCAAGCGGCGTGATCTCCTCGTCGGCGTCCGTGAAGGCCGTATCCTGGGTCAGGACGGCCAGGGACTTTTCCTTGGCGCGGATCACCGAGCCGGACGAGGGGTCCAGATCGCCTGTGATCATACGGAACAGGGAAGTCTTGCCGCTGCCGTTGACCCCGATGATGCCCAGCTTGTCCCGGCTGTCCAGAGAAAAGGAGATATTCTGAAGTATGGTCTTGTCCCCGAACGAAAGGGACAGGTCGTTGACGCTGAGTACGATCATAGAAGGTCCTTAAAACGAACCGGGGCCGTGAAGCCTCGGTTCGGAAATGTCGTTATGAAAAAGGCTAGGCGCGGTCTTCCGCGTCTTTTTTCTGCAGATAGCGGATGCATCTGCGGACTTCGGACAGTCCGTCCGGCTGCATGGTCTCGGATTCCACAACGATGGAAAGGCCCAGTTCCAGAGCGGTCTTCCGGACTTCGGCGACCGGAGCGGTCCCTTCGCCCAGGGCCTGTCCGTGACCGGCTCTGTCTCCGTCCTTGAGGTGGATGACCTGCATGCGGGAGGAGAGACGGCGCAACAGGGCGACCGGGTCCTCCCCGGCTACGTATGCCCAGTAGGTGTCGATCTCGAACTCCACGCGGGTACGTTTTTCCAGTTCCTTATGGATGTAGGCCCCATACGAAGTCTTCTGGAATTCATGGGCGTGGTTGTGGTAGCCGAGCGCGATGCCCTCACGGGCCAGCACGGGCTGTGCCTCGTTGAGCAGGTCGATGAAGGCGTTCAGCTTGCCTTCGTCAGACAGATCCGCGCCCGGAACGATGATGTTTCGGTTGCCGATGGCCTTGTGGTAGGCGATCGTGTCCCGGATACGGTCAGGGGTCAGTTCCTGCCATCCGGTGTGCGTGCCCGAAACGGTCAGGGAAGCCTCGCTTAGGAAGGAACAGATCTCATCCGCGGTGTGTCCGAAGAAGCCCGCGAATTCTGCAAACGAATAGCCCATCGCGCCGACCTCGACAAGAGCGCGGCGGAGGTCCTGTCCGGTGATATCCCGGACGCTGTACATCTGAAGTCCGTATGGCATGGTTCACTCCTTGTCCGCGGGATCGACCCGGTTCGTCCGGTTCCCGCTGTAGAAGAAATTGGCCCGCAGGCCGAGCTCGATGAGGTCCGGCTGGACGGCCGGGTCGTGAGAGGCCAGGATACACAGGCAGTTCGGGTCTTTGGACTGGGTGCGGATATAGTCCAGGGTTAGCGCGCTGTCCAGGACGTCGAAGGACGGTCCGGGCAGTGTGAGCAGGTTCCAGTTGTCCTCGAAATAGGCGGCGTCGCCCACGATGAGGACGAACTTTCCGCCCCAGGTCACGCGGACCCCGACCATACCCGGCGTGCGGCCGGCCAGAGGGACCACACAGACCGATCCGTCCCCGAAGACGTCCCGGTACGGTGTCTCCGGCTGTCCACCCAGGGCCGGCTCCGGGAACGTGAAGGTCCGGACGCGGATGCCCTGCCAGTTGTTGGAGTTGACGTTGTAGCGGGGAATGAGAGCGTTGGCCGCGATCCATTCGTCCCGGTGCACCGCGATCTTCTTGGCCTTGCGGACCTCGCACAGGCCTCCGGCCGCGTCGGACTCCAGATGGGTCAGGAGCACGAGATCCAGCATGTCCGGACTCAGGTCCAGGGCACGGAGCCGTTCACGGATGCTTTCGCCCACCGGTAGGTACGGGGTGGCGCAGTAGAGCATCGGGCCGAGCGTATAGAGCGGGCGGTTGCGGACTTCCGGATTCCAGCCGGTGTTGATCAGGACGCGCCCTTTCGGGTGCTCGATCAGATAGGCGCGGACCGGGAGCCAGATGCGGTTGGACATGGGCCGGAACAGGCCGGTATAGGCCAGCGGATTGCGGCTGATGTCGCGGTCCAGGACGGCCGGATCCACACCGGTCTTCCCGCAGCGCAGGACGTGTATCTTGAGTTTGGGCGCGGCCGGTTGAGCGGGGCTCTTGCGGACTCGCGCAGAGGGACGTGCGGGCATGGCCTGTACCTCCGATAGGTGAAAGAGTAGATTTGTAAGATTGTTAGAGTATAGCGCAAAAGAAGGGGGATGTCAAGACGCGGGATCTCCGGCGCGGGCCTGCATGAAGGCCAGGTAATCCGCTTCGGGCAGGGGCTTTGCGTACAGGAAACCCTGGAAATAGTCGCAGCCCACGCTGCGCAGATAGTCCGCCATGGCTTCGGTTTCCACGCCTTCGGCCAGGGTCTTCAGCCCCAGGGCGTGCAGCATGGAGAAGGTGTGGGACAGGATGACCCGGGAGGGTTCGTCCTCCATCGCCTTCCAGACGATGTTCTTGTCGATCTTGACCAATTCCACCGGAAGGGTGGCGAGGTAGTCGATGCTGGAGTAGCCCGAGCCGTAGTCGTCCAGGGAGAACGTGACGCCGGACTCGATCAGGGCATGCATGTTGCCCAGGATGATCTTCTGGTTTTCGGCCTGCGCGGTCTCGGTGATCTCCATGTTGACGCGGGACGGGTCGATGCCGTTGCGTTCCAGGATGGTGCGCAGGCGGGCGGCCAGATCCGGCTGCATGCACTGCAGCGTGGACAGGTTGATCTCGATGTAATCCACACCCAGCCCGTCCAGTCCGGCGGATTTGTAGAACCGGCACACGCGTTCGAAGACGTATTCGCCCAGCGCGACGATCAGACCGTTCTGCTCGGCGATCGGGATGAACTCTTCGGGGGAGACGAATCCGCCCAACTCCTCGTCGTACATGCGCACCAGGGCTTCGGCGGACCGGAAACGGATGCCGTTGGACTCGCAGATGGGCTGGTAGTATACGTCGAGAGTCTCCTCACGGAGGGCCCGGCGTACGGCGTTGAGGACCAGGATGCGGCGGTCCAGACGGGCGGCCTCGGCTTCGGTGATCCGGAACACGTGTTCAGCGGAGGACGGAAGGTTCCGGCTGACGTCCGACAGGATCTCGCGGAGCGTTCCGGCGCTCTTCTGAGCCTGCGGGAAGGGAAGGATGCAGTAACGGAAGGAGGAAGGATCCTCTCCGCCGCCCGGAAACGGACGGTCCACCACGTCGGTCATCGGATCCTCCCGGGTCACCACCGCGAAGCACATGCCCTCGATCAGGAACACGCGTTTCTTGCCGAAAACGGAGTGCAGGCCGGCGGCCATGTCCGAGAGGATGCGGTCCCAGGCCTCGTCGCCCAGGGTGCGGGACAGGTAGTCCGCGTTGCCGGGTTCGAGCAGGACCGCACAGTAGGTCTCGCCTTCGTGGTCCTTGACGTATTCGTAAAACGCGTTGGCGTTGTAGCATCCGGTGTTCCGGTAGACGTAGAATCCGGGATGGTCCAGGGACAGGAAGATCAGCATGGTTCCCACCGCGCAGGCGAACATGTTCAGCCTGAGACCGTTGTTGAGAATCTCGATGCCCAGGGCCAGGATCACCACGACCAGGAATACGATCAGGGGGATGACGCGCTGGGAGTTGAGCTGCCTGCGGGCATGGATCATGATGGCGATGCAGTAGACCATGAGCAGGGCCTCTACGAGATAGAGGACGATGGACAGCGGCCCGTGCAGATAGACTCCGTCCTTGACGTAGAAGATCAGACGGGTGAAGGGGGTGGTGGCGATGAACAGCGCCAGGGCACCCATCAGGATATAGGCGATGAGCCGGTTGGCCCTGGCCGACATCCTGCGGTAGGAACCGTCCCCGGCCACGCTCAGGATGTACAGGTAGAAGAACTGCACGGTGTAATTGGTCAGGATATAGAAGCCGATCTTGCAGAGATAGAACCAGAACAGGGGCACCGTGGCGGTGCGGGAGAGCAGATCCTTGCTCAGGTAGTCCAGGGCGGCGGCCGCAATGGTGGTGCAGACCAGCCAGGTCAGGATGCGGCGTCCCCGGGTGGGATACCCGGGGATGCACAGGCGGATGACCAGGAGCAGGCCTCCGATGATCATGGCCGCCAGATTGGGGTAGTAGAAATCAGTCACGGATGACTCCTTGTTCCGGCCGCTTCGGCCGGACGATCATTCGAATCTGGCCTCGGTCAGGGTCAGGGTGAATGGCGTGGACGGTTTGGTCTGGTTGATGAGGTACCAGCGGAAGTACAGGACGGCTCCGAAATCGCAGCCCAGTCCTCCGGCCTCGTCCAGATTGCTCTTGTAGGAGCCTTCCGAGAAGACCAGCTCGATCTGGCCGTTCCCGTTCTCATCCAGGGTCATGGTCTTCAGCAGATCCGCGGAACCCCAGTGGGTCTCGCGGGTGTCGCCGATCGGATCCGAGGAGAGTTCGAACTGACCGCCCCCGGTGATCGCCGTGGACAGGTCCACCTGCTTGTCGCAATGGAACTTCAGGATCAGTTTGGAGTATTTGCTGGCGTCGAACGGATCGAAGTAGTGCGGGGAGATCAGGTCCTCTCCGGCCGTCATCTGGACGCCCTTGATGTACGAGGTGAGCAGGGAGGAGGCATCGTCGGTGACCTCCGTGGCGCCAAGTCCGTAGACCGGGCCGAACTTATGTCCTCCGACTGAGAACCTGAGTTGGTAACCCGCAGGTCCGGATACCGGGATGTCCACGGTCACGGTCTGGCCGGAAAGCACGTCCTGCCCGATGGTATACTCGAGCGCCGGGCCGGCCACGGACACGATGGAGACCGTATCCTTGCGCCAGGCGGCGAAATGCGTATTGGTCAGGGTCACGCGGAGAACGGTCTGCGCGCCGGATCCGACATATTCGGTCTTGCAGATGATGCCGTTGACGTAGCGGAGCGGGAAGTCTCCTTCCGTGCCGGCCTTGGCCCCGGTCGGGACGGAGGCCACGGTATCCGCGTAGAACACCTGTCCGGGATCGGTCTGCTGCTTGGTGACGAACACCGGCCGCTTGCCGGCCAGGTACGCGGTGGACAGCTTGTTGGTGATGGCATCGATCATGCCGGTCAGGTGGTTGGTGTAGTCGTCACGTTCCACAGTGATGACCGAGACGTTGGCGTTCCGTTCGCCCTGTCCGATGAACTTGGGTGCGTACTCGCGGAGCAGGACGGTGACCAGACGGTCCGAACCGTCCGGATTGAGGATGCCGTAGTCCGAATTCTCTCCGATGCGGAATCCGCCGGCGTAGTACCAGCAGTACATGCCGCAGGGGCTGTTGTTGAGCGCGTGCGAGAGGACGGCTTCATAGTAGTCGTACTGGCCTTCCTCCAGACCTTCGCTCGGGTTGAAATTCGAACCGGACCAGATGTGGCGGCCGTATTCTTTCCACACGAGAGGCTTGTCCGGATTGGTGTACCGGGCATAGGCGGACGCGAAGTCCACCTGCAGGATGCGCGTCGTGTCCGCGGACAGGGCGTATCCCTCGGGCTCCAGGATGTCCACGGCGGCCTTCAGGCTCTGGAAGTCGTAGGCGTAGTGGGACGGGGCGACGAATGCGCTGCCCGCGTTGGCCATACGGAAGGAGATGAGGTGGTTGGGATCGTGTTCCCGCATTTCGTTGATGCGGGGCAGGAAGATCTGCCCGACCTGGTCGTCGATGAAGCGGGAGTAGGCATTGTTGAGTTCCTTGTAGGTCGGGCTGTTGCTGTCCAGCTGGGTATCCGACGGGGCCAGAACGGTGCCCACGGAAGTTCGGGTCAGCTTGACGCCGAGGGCGGCGTCGGCCTGCTCGAGCGAACCGTACTGGACCTTGAGCCATTCGGTCCAGTCGGTATCCCAGGCCTTGCGGACCGAACCGTCGGTGTAGTTGCCGAGCTGGGGCTCCCAGGCGATGTCATAGGCGATGATGTTCTCGTTGTCCTTAAAATGCAGCTTGGTCATCAGGGTCTTGACCGATCCGGCGTTGTATCCCTTGACGGGGTAGCAGTACGGACGGATGGACAGGTCCACGTAGATGCCGCGGTCCGCGCATTTCTCGATCAGGTCCAGGATGTTGTTGGACGTCTCGATGGCGTTCACGTAGACGAAGATGGAGACGGCGTTGAAGCCCACGTCGACCAGGTGGTCCAGGTCCTTCTCGATGACGTCCGGATCGTAGGCCTCGCGGCTGACGTAGTGTTCAAAGATGGAGCCGACCGGTTCGGCGATGCCCGAGGAGGGCATGTAGTTGACGCCGAAGAACGAAAGGATCTTGCCGTCGCGCTTGAAGTAGCCGTCCTCGGAGTAGATGTACTTGCGTTCGCTTTCCGGACGCGGCGACCAGAAGCGGATGGACTGCTCGATCCGGTCGATGACCTTGCCGCCCCTCGTCAGTTCGGTGACCGCGCGGTCAGGCTGCTTCCCGGATATCTTGTAGTTTCCGCTGATCGTGCGGACGTTGTTCTTGAGCGCCTTGAATCCTTCCGGGGCGGACGTAAGCGAATCGAGTTTCTCTTCGCCGGAGTACAGGGTGACCGAAAGGGAGAGGTTCGGGTCGGTATCCACCATACCCTTCACGGAGACCAGGGACGCGCCGTAGTTCACGGCGTCCGTGTCGCTGGCCACGTAGATGTGCTCGTCGCTGCCGCCTTCCACGAGGAGGGTGGTCTCGCAGAGTGCCTTTGCCGCTTCGCATACGGCGGCGAGGCCGTTCGCGTCATAGAAGTCCGCGCTCGTGGCGGTGAAGCACCCGACCGCGCTGTTCTCGATGGTCTTGTTGTAGGCGGTCTGCCCGGAGAACAGGTCGATCCAGGCCGCGTAGCCGGAGTGCAGGCCTTTTGCGTTGAAGATCTCGATGAGCGGGATGAAACGGGAGACCCGGTTCATGCCGTAGCCCAGGCCCTGACGGCCGGGATGGCAGGAGATCACGGAGGAGGGAACGGTATAGTTCCGGGCGCTGACGAAGATCTGGTTGTCCGCAGCCTTGAGGTTTGCGGCGTTGGTCACGGGGAAGACCTCGTATTCCGGGCTGACGCCGTCAATGGCCGGAGGCGCCGTGGACACGAGAGAGGGATCCAGGGTGAGCAGGGTGGGATCCGAGATGTACATGACGTGAGGGCCGACGGCAGTTGCCGCGCCGCTCTGCGCCAGTCCGAAACCGATCCGGCGGATCTCAGAAAGATCCGGGGTGCCGCCCTTCTTCGTGGTTACGCCGTCCCACCAGGTGAAGTCCCGGGGAGAGAGCACGATGAAGGACCAGTCGTCCGAGAGGGCGGGTACCGAGTACCAGCGGGTCCCGTCTGTCTCGGAGATCTCGACGTACACGATGGAGGTGCTGGTCGCCGCGTCCCCGCGTCCGAAGAACCCGATCGCGGCCGCGTCTTCCAGGGTATCCCGGAAGTCATAGTTGAGGACCTCCCAGCCGTCCAGGTGCGCCATGTCGATACAGAGCTGCGCGTCCGAGCCGGTCAGGCCGTAGTCGTCGACGGTGAGCGTCACCTTGTTCTGGGACGTGTTGGTGGAGCGCTGGAACTTGTTTACAATGGTCGGATCCTCGGTGGAGTAGATCAGTTGCTTCTCATCGGGATCCAGATCGTTGATCTGGGCCAGCATGTACTCGCTCTGGGTGACCCAGTTTCCGTTCAGTTCATACAGTTCCGTGCCGAACGCCGGCCCGCCGAGGAGCAGGAGCCGGCCTCCGGATTCCAGATAGCGCTGGATATCGGTCATGCTGCCGGCCGGTACGCGGGCGATGTCGCCCAGGACCGCAAGCCGGACGGAATTGGCGTCCAGGGCACTGGCAAGGCCGTCTTTCCCGCTGAACTCCTGCAGGCCGGGGAACTGCTGCTTGAGAGCGGTGGTGAGGTCCGCCATATACGGCGCCGTTCCGTCCATGGACCAGAGCGCAATGGCCGTGGAGAAATCAAGAGCGTCTTTCATATACAGGTCCTCCGGAATGGAAAGATTGGGATTCGGGGTGAAATTCGTTTCGGAGACATAACCGCAGTACAGGGTCAGGAACAGATCGACCGCGTAGGAGATGGCCTTCTCGGAACCGCCTGTGATGACGATCTTGTGACCGTCGTTGGCCAGGACGAAGTCGTCCGCGGTCAGGCCCTCGAGATATTTCCTTGTGGCGTCCCGCTTGGTGGTCCCCACCAGGATCTCGAAGACGTCGTCGCCCGCGGGGTCGAAGTCGGTCTTGATCTTGACGTCCGCGCCCGTGATCCTGCCCAGCGCGGTGCGGAGCTTCACGGCAGCCTTGATTTCCGCGGATTCGGAACTCAGCATGTCGTTGCGGATGACGGTATACTTGAAGATCCCGTCCTCGATCAGGGGGGCGGACGGGACGGTCTCGGAACCGGCCTCCGTTTCGGCGGGGGTCGGATCCGACGATTTGCCGCATCCTATGCAGGCGACGAGCATCGCCCCGGTCAGGAGCAGCAGAAGGACAAACGTAAGAAAGTGTTTCATACGCACCTCCGAAAAATAATTATCCAACATAAAGTTTATCTCTTTATTTGAAATTTGTCAAGCGTTCCGGGGATTTGCACGCTCCGGATGCCTGTTGTAAAATGCGCTCCGGTATGATAGAATGAAAGAGACCCGGACAAAAAAACCGGGAATCATCCAATCTGTCCAACATACGGAGGCTACACTCATGGGAAAGAAACATATCCGGATCCTTTGGCTGTTTGCACTGCTTCTCTGTGCGGCTCTGCTGGCGGCCGCACTCGTCTCCTGCGGGGAGACGCCGCCCGAAAAACCGGCCGGGACCGACACCGAGGCCGTAACCGACAAGCCGGCTGAGACCGAACCCGCGACCGAACCCGAGACCGTTCCAAAGGCCACGGAAACGCTGCCCGCTCCGCACAGCATCGACGAGACCGAACCGGAAACCAAGGCCGAAGAGGTCCTGTACAACGTGATCCCCGACTGCGCCTGGGGACACGCCACCGAGGACGATCCGGTCGGCTTCACGTTTGGGGATACCGTCTATTCCCAGAAGTTCGATCCGGTCGACCTGACCAAATACCAGTACATCGAGTTCGATTTCTACATTCCGGACATCACGGTCTTCGAGGAAGGGTCCTGGACGGCCAACAGCCAGTTTGAGATCACCTCGGGCGGCCGCGAGGACTCGGAGGAATTCTGCTGGGGCGCGCACACCTTCTTCGACGGTATGACCCTGGAAGAGGGCTGGAACCATATCCAGAAGGGATTCGGCGATCTTTCCGGCACGGTCCGCGAACGCATCAATTTCATCCGCTAGTACTTCGTGCCCGCTCCGGGTGAAAAGTCCATATCGGGCTGCAAACTGGCCAACCTGCGCTTCACGGCGAAGGGAAGCATCGAGCCCGAAGAGTAATCCGGCTGACAGGGCCGGCCCGTTCAGGGCCGGCCTTTGGCTTTCCGCGGGCGGGGACTTGACGGAACCGTCGGTTTTGGATATAATAATTT
Source organism: Clostridia bacterium (assembly GCA_017539425.1). Lineage (GTDB taxonomy): Bacteria > Bacillota > Clostridia > Oscillospirales > CAG-272 > RUG14240. Next base: position 19,639 of record JAFYHA010000011.1, on the reverse strand, counting down.
TCATGCAATATGCGGGCGCAGGCCTGCGTAATACGGGAGGTTACCCATGGTATACATTCTGGTCAATCCGAAGGCCGGCGGCGAAAAGGCCGGGGACCTGAAGGAACAGGTTCTCGCTCTGCCCGAATTCCAGGGCAAGGAAGGCGAAACCCGCGACGTGACCGAACTGGGAGAATACGTGCCGTTCCTCAAGGGACTTGCGGCGGAAGACGAGATCGTGTTTGTCGGCGGCGACGGAACGCTCAACTATCTGGTCAACCACATCCGCGGCTACCGTCCGGCCAACCGCATCTATCTGTACGCGTCCGGAACGGGCAACGACTTCATGACCGACGTGCTCGGCGAGAAGGCCAAGGAGCAGAAGCTGCTGGACGTTTCGGAATACATCCTGGATCTGCCGGTCGCCGTGATCGACGGACAGGCGTATACCTTCATCGATAACGTGGCCTACGGTCTGGACGGCGAGGTATGCGTACTCGGCGAGGACGCCAAGGCGGCCGGGGCGGAGAAGGTCAACTACACCTCACTGGCCATCAAGCTTCTCATGCGGTACAAGGTCTGCAAGGCCCGGGTGACCGTGGACGGCGTGGTGCACGAGCATGAAAAGGCCTGGCTCGCGCCGGTCATGAAAGGCAAGTACTACGGAGGCGGCATGATGATCGCCCCGAAGCAGGACCGGAAGAGCGGAAACATCTCGGTGACGCTGTTCTGCGGATCCGGGCGGCTGCGCACATTGATGATCTTCCCCAAGATCTTCACGGGCGAACACGTCAACTATAAGAAATACATCTCCATCTACGAAGGGAAGGACATCGAGGTGGAGATGGAGGTGCCCAAGCACGTGCACGTCGACGGCGAAGTGGTCCGGGACGTGAAGAGCCTGCACTGCTACACCGGCGAAGCGGCCCACGCCTACGACCTGTATACGCCGGAAGGCGAGAAGAAGTAAGCGCCGTGGGCAAACTGGAAAAGGCAAAGGGACAGAACCGGTTCCGCCGGCCTGTCCCTCAGCTGTTCATCATCCTGGCCACGGTCTGCACGATCGCGCTGACCGTGCTCATCCTTTGTCTGGATCCAGACCGCCGGACCTTCCCGGGGGTGCTCTGGCTTCTTCTGATCGTTCCGGGACTCTGGATCGGGTTCTGCGCGCTGCCGTACGTCCTGTCGTTTCTCGTCTCGCTCGTGCTGCCGTCGCATGAGCCGAAAAAGGAGCATCCCTTCCTGCGCGCGGTCGCGGTCCGCGTCGTGGAGGAAAGCATCCTGTTCGGGCGCATACGCGTCCGCTTCGAGGGGCTGGAGAAACTGGACCCGGACAAGCAGTATCTGTTCGTGTCCAACCACACGTCCAATTTCGACCCGATGCTGGGCATGGTCTATCTGGCCCGGTTCAGACCGATCTACGTGACCAAGCCCTCCAACATGAAGATCCCGCTCGGCGGTCCGTTCATGCACGTGATGCGCTACCAGGGGATCGACCGGGAGAATCCGCGCAACGCGCTCAAGACCCTGAACCGGTGCGTGGAGCTGGCGAAGGATCCGAAGGTGCGGTATTCCGTGGGCATCTATCCCGAAGGCACCCGGAGCAGGACGGGAAAACTGCTTCCGTTCCATGAGGGCGTGTTCCTCGTGGCCCGGAATGCGTCGCTTCCCGTCGCGGTACTGTCTGCGCAGGGCCTGCGCCCCCTGTCGAAGAACTTTCCCCTGAAGCGGACCGACGTGACTCTCCGCGTCTGCGAGGTCATCCCGGCCGAAACGGTGGCGTCCCTGCACACCCGCGAACTCAGCGGCATGGTGCGGGAGATCCTTCTGAAGGAGCCGTTCCTGACCGAGGACGTACCGGAGGAGAAAGATGCGTGAGAGGGCCCGCCTTGCCGCGGCCCTGGCGTTTAATGGACTTGCGGTCCTTGCGGAGATCCTGTGGATGGTCCTGTATCCGGGACGGCTGGTCCCCGAAGTGCTGCGGTGGTATACCTACCTGAACAATTTCCTGGGGCTGTCCGTCAGTCTTGTGTTCGTGGTCTTTGCCTTCCGGGAACTCCTCGGCCACGGGTCCGTCCCGCACTTCGTGCGCGTCCTGCGCTGGATCTCCTGCACGGGGCTTGCCCTGACCTTTTTGACTGTGGTCTTCCTGCTGGCTCCTCTGGCGGGCCCGGACGGATACGGGAAACTGATGTTCTCGGGACCCCTCCTGTTCGTGCATACGGTCTGCCCGCTCCTGTCCCTCATCCCGTTTTTGTGTTTCGAGCGCTCCTGCGCGGAACCGGGAAGCGCGTGGTACCGGGATCTGCCGCTGGCCGTCGCGCCGACGGGACTGTATATCCTGGTCTCCGTGACGATGAACCTGACGCGCACGTGGCACGGGCCCTATCCGTTCCTGTACGTGTACGAGCAGCCCTGGTACGCCTCCGTACTCTGGCTCCTGTTCTTCGCGTCGGCCGCCTCGGGCACGGCGCTCGGACTGCGGGCGGTATCCCGCCTGCATAAATCATAACGAAAGCAAGTCCTATATAGATGTGAGAAATGAGTTATGTCTGAAAGTGAGAAAAAGGGCCGGGGTGTGTCCCTGCGGGTGCTGTATCTGCTTCTGATCGTGCTGACCGTCCTGATCGCGACGGTCCTGCTGGTCACCACCCTGTTCCTGGCCAATTACTACCGGGACATGGAAAAGGCGACCAACGAGTACATTGAGATGGAGAAGGCCGCCAGCGACCTCATGGATGCCTCGGACTACCTGACCGAATGCGCGCGGCGCTTTACGCTGGAAGGCGGGGTGGAGTTCTACAACCGCTACTTCGAGGAAGCGAACGTGACGAGAAGGCGGGAGAAGGCCGTAGAGAAACTGCAGAGCTATCCCGAGCTCAAATCGGCCGCGGACAGGCTGCAGGCGGCCCTGGACGGGTCCCGGTCCCTCATGGAACGGGAATTCTACGCCATGAAGCTCGTGGTCCTGGCCAAGGACTACGTGGGCGTGGGGTCTGAGCTGCGCGACGTGGTGATCTCGGTCGAGGACCGGACCATGGACGCGGACAAGAAGATGAGCAAGGCGACCCAGATGCTCCTGGACGGGGAGTATTTCCACGAGAAGGACCAGATCCGCAAGGAGATGCGGGAGAGCCTGAACGAACTGGAAAAGACGACCAAGGCCCTGGAGAACGAATCCAGTTCCAAACTCCAGACCGGCCTTGTCGTGTTCCGCATCGTCATCGTGCTGCAGTTCCTGGCCATCGTCACGATGGTCTGGCTCACGTCCAGCCTGGGCATCAACCCGGTCCTCAAGGCCGTGGAGAAGATCCGGGACGACAGTCCGATTCCCGAGGTGGGCGCCAACGAGTTCAAATACCTGGCGAGGACCTACAACCGGATTTACGCCGTCTACAAGCGGAGCCTGGAACACCTGAACTTCAAGGCCTCCCACGACGAGCTGACCGGCGCGTACAACCGCGCGGGCTATGAGCTCCTGATGTCCGGCATCGATCTGCCCACGACCTACATGCTGATCCTGGACGTGGACAACTTCAAGTCCATCAACGACACGTACGGACACGAAGCGGGGAACAAGGTGCTGGTCAAGCTGGTGGACCTGGCCAAGCAGGTCTTCCGCGCGGACGATTATATCTGCCGCGTGGGCGGGGACGAGTTCGTCATCGTGATGGGACGCATGCAGGAGTCCCAGAGACAGCTGATCATCCCGAAGATCCTGGAGATCAACGAGCAGCTGGCCAAGCCCGAGGAGGGCATGCCCGCCTGCTCCATCAGCGTGGGCCTCGCCCACGGCAGCATGGCCGAGAACGTCACGGACCTGTTCAAGAAAGCGGACAAGGCCCTGTACGTGTCCAAGCGCAGCGGCAAGCACACCTATACCTTCTTTGAGGATTAATACTTTGGATTTCGGCGGGAGCAGGCGGCGGATTTCACCGCAGGCCTGCTCCTCTCTTCCGGGCACACCGGAACAAACGAAAGGAAAGAACATGGAACTGCAGATCGGAAGATATCCCCACGGAGAGAAAAACCAGATCACGGACGTCCCCGGCGGAAAAGTCGGGCACGTGACGGTCGACGACGGTGACGTGCACACCGGCGTCACGGTGGTCCTGCCGTCCCCGGAAAACCCGTTCACACACAAACTGACGGCCGCGTCCTTCGTCCTCAACGGATACGGAAAGACGCTGGGACTGGTGCAGGTGGACGAACTGGGCACGATCGAGACCCCGGTCGCCCTGACCAACACCCTCAACGTGGGCAAGGTCCACGACGCGCTGGTCTCCTATATGATCGGACGGTGCCGTGAGGACGGGATCCGGCTGACGTCGGTCAACCCGGTCGTCTGCGAATGCAACGACAGCGGCCTTTCGGACATCGCCGTGCGTCCGGTCGGGGAAAGGGAAGTCCTGGAAGCCATCGCAAAAGCCTCGGATACGTTCGAAGAAGGCGCGGTCGGCGCCGGCCGGGGCACGACCTGCTACGGCATGAAGGGCGGCATCGGGTCCTCCTCGCGCGTGATGCGCATCGACGGGACCGACTACCACATGGGGATCCTGGTCCAGACCAATTACGGTGCCTCGGCCGATTTCCGGGCCGCCACGCTCCCCGAGGGCATCGCGCCCTGCGACAAGGGGAGCATCATCCTCATAGCGGCGACCGACCTGCCCCTGTCCGCAAGACAGCTGAAGCGGGTCCTCAAGCGGGCCTCCGTAGGGATGGCGCGCCTCGGGTCCTACATTGGGAACGGCAGCGGCGAGATCGTGGTCGGGTTCACGACGGCCCCGCGGACGGAAAGCGGAAGCTTTCTCGAGGTCCGCGCCCTGAAGGAGGAAGGCATGGACGTCCCGTTCCGGGCCATCGGGGAATGCGCCGAGGAGGCCATCCTGAAATCCATGCTCTGCGCCGGACCGGACCGGACGCTCGGAGGGCGCGAGGTGCCCTGCCTTGCGGACTATCTCAAGAAGCTGTGAGGATTATTGTCTTATGAAAGAACTGGGTTATTACAACGGCCGGTACGGGGAACTCTCCGAAATGACCGTGCCGATGAACGACCGGGCCTGCTGGTTCGGTGACGGGGTATATGACGCCGAACTGTGCCGCAACCACAGGATCTTCGTCCTGGACGAGCACGTGGACCGGCTCTTCCGCAGCGCTGCGGCGCTGGAGATCGAGCCGCCGCTCGGCAAGGAGGAACTCAAGGACCTGCTCACCGACCTGGTGAGGAAAGTGGACAGCGGGGACAGCTTTCTCTATTACCAGCTGACCCGCGGTACGGCGCCTAGGACCCACGCGTTCCCGGACGTCCCGGCCAACCTGTGGGTCACGGTCACGCCCCGCGTGATCTCCGCCGATCCCGGCCCGGTTTCCCTCGTCACGACCGAGGATACGCGATTCCTGCACTGCAACGTCAAGACGCTGAACCTGATCCCGTCCGTGATGGCCGCGGAGAAGGCCAGACGGGCCGGCGCCTACGAGACCGTCTTCTACCGTCCCGGGAACCGGGTGACCGAGTGCGCCCACAGCAACGTCCATATCCTCAAGGACGGCGTGCTCCGGACCGCCCCGACCGACAACCTGATCCTGCCCGGCATCGCGCGCGCCCATCTGCTCAGCGCGGCCCGCAGGCTGGGGATCCCGGTCGTCGAGGAACCGTTCATGCTGGACGAAATGAAAGAGGCCGACGAGATCCTCACGTCCAGTTCGGGCGCGCTGCTCAAGCACGCTGACCTGATCGACGGAAAGCCGGCCGGTATGAAAGCCCCGGACCTGTTCGGTGCGCTGCACAAGGCCGTCTGGGACGAATTCTTCCAGGCGACCGGGAACTGAGTTCCGGAACGCCCCTCCTGCCCGGGTTTTTTTGTTCGGCTTTTCCACTGTGAGCCTGTAAGAGTACCGTGTTGTAGAAGGAGAAAAACGAAATGCCGTTCAAAGTCAAGGTCAGGCAGATCCTTGTGACCTTCCTTCAGTCCCTGGGCCTGTTTGCGCTCATGCTCCTGTTTCTCATCATCCTGCACCCGACCATGTACGCGGGCAACCATGTCCTGAAGAGCGAGGAACTGGTCAGCCCGGCCTCGGCGGAGGTTGCCTCCGCCGTCCTGGTCTTCATCGGGATCTGCGCGCTGGCCAACTCGCTGGTCTATCTCAGCCCGTTCCGGAAGGCCCGGTTCCTCGAGGCCGACCCGGACCGCACGGTCTGGAGAATGTCGAAACGGACTCTGTACGTCCTGCGGGATACGGCGTTCTGGCTGGAGAACCTGGCCCTGTTTCTCCTGATCCTGATCCTGCCGGAAAGGCCCCTGTTCGGGCCGCTGCTGAATACACTGGGCGTGACCGACTTCGGGAAGCTGATCGTGCTGGCCTTCTATCCCCTGATGCTGGTCCTTCTGCTCCTGTCCCATATCATGGCGATGAACCGCTGGACGGTGGAGAAGAATCCGTACGTGTATCCGGAGCGGAGCTACTTCCTGGCGTTTCTCAAGGACGTGGGCATCAAGCTGGCGGCGCTTCTCGCTCTTGCCTTCGGCATGCCGCTGGTCCTGGGCATCCTGGGTCTGTTCTGGGGCACCCTCGTGGCGGTCGTCTCGGACATCGGGGCCCTGATCCTGGTCGGGATCCTGGTGTTCATCATCTGCTCCTTCCGGCTCTTCAGGGGCATCCGCCGCCGCCGCATCTTCCTGCGCAACCTAAAGCGGGTGTGCCGGGAATGCCATTTCACCTACCGCACAAAGCGGGTCTTCCGCTCGCTGGTCTTTTCCCATCCGGGTCCCAACGTCTGGCTGGATACGGGCGGGAAGCAGTATGAGATCAAGCTGCTGAGCTCGCTCAACCGCTACAACGCGGTCTACCTGGAGGACAGCGGGGAGGCCCAGATCATCCACCGGTTCTACCTGTTCAAGCAGGAGCTCTTACGCTATATCGTGGCGGTGGACTACACCTGGGAGACCGGGGCGGAGAAGATCCTGATCGTGCTCCCGGTCCCGCTGAACGTGTACGCCAAGGCCGGCAATGAGGACAGACCGCTCGACGTGGGCGACCGGATCGGCGGATACCGGTTCTTCACCGGCACGGCGTTCCTCAAGACCCTGGAACGGAACCTCATCGACCGGGATTCCTGGAATTAAACAGAGCACAGAACACATCACATACAGAAAGGCGGACGAAGCATATGGCCTGGAACATGATCGTCAGGAACAGCATACATTCCGTGACCCGGAGCCCGATGAAGAGCTTCCTGTTCTTCATACTCATCCTGGTCCTGACCATGGCCCTGACCCTGGGCACCGCCCTTTCGGTCCTGTGCGGAATGATGCTGGACCAGTGCGACCGGCTCTACGTGACCTCGGCCGTGCTGGAGTATACCGGCGGCCGGTATCCGGAACGCGCCGTCGTGGACCCGGACGCCGCCCGCTACCGCGCGGAGATCGACTTCGGGGCACTCGGGAGTTTGGATTACGTCCGGGACGTCAACCGGGAGAAAACGGTCGTCCTGGCCTTCCCTGGACTGAACCGGACGACCACCGAGGGACTGGAATGCGAGAATGCCGTGGTCCTGTCCGTGCGTGTTTTGGAAAAGAAGGAGAACTTCTTCACCGTTTCGGTCGTCCGGGACCTGTACAGCGCGGCGTTCGGGGAAGGCAAGGTCTTAAGCCTGTACGTCTCCGATCCGGAATACGAGACCGTCGAGACCGGCCATACCTATCTCATCACCGGATACTCGAACGGCGGCGCCTACGGGGTCGTGCCCGTAAACGTCATGCCGGTGTCCAACCGCCTGTCCGAAGGGAAATACGGAACACTGTGCATGTCCGACGTGACTGGTATGAGCGACGCGGAATGCGAAGCGTCACCCGAACTGCGGTATTTCTTCGACGCGGCCGAGTCCTACCGGGTCATCAACACGTCCTGGTACGCCAGGATCGCGCCGGATCCGTCCTATCTGGAGCCATTTTCCCAGCGGGACTACGCGATCTCAAAAGGACACCTGTATACGAAAGAGGAAGCCGCGGAGAAGATCTGCTGCGTCCTGCCCGAGCATATCGGCCTCCGGATGGGCTATACCATCGGGGACACGGCGGAGATCCGGATCGCGTCCTACTCCTGCGACGACATTGCGGATTCCTACTGGAAGGGACTGTCCGACGCAGAAGGGACCGTCCGGGCCTGCGTGACCGGGTTCACCACGTCCACCGGCAACGAGATGCCGCTGATCTACCTGTCCTCGACCGGAAAGGACGGTCCGGCCGGCTTCGTCGGGTACAGCCTCGGGACCCTGCTCCTTAAGAACGGTCTGACGCAGGAACAGGAAAAGGAGATCCGCGGGATGCTTCCGACGGGCGTGTCCGTATCCTTCTATGACCAGGGCTACGCACAGATCACCGAGGCCATCCGCAACCTGCTGGAGAACGCGGTCGTGGTGAGTGTCGCGGGAGCCGTCATCTCGGTCGCGATGCTGGTCCTGTTCGCCTACCTGTTCATCGGCAAGCAGAAGGACAGCCTGGAGACGATGTATATGATGGGCACTCCCCGGAAGGGCGTACGGGTCTACGTGCTGCTCGGATCGGGCATCCTGCTCACGCTGGCCTCCCTCATCGGCGCCGCCGCGGCGCTGTTCATGTCGGACCTCATGAATGCGCTCATCACCGGAGCCATGCGGAACGCCACTTCGGTCCTCAACCTGTACAGCAGCGGAAGCCTGGGCGTGGTCCAGGTCCTCTCGAGCACGGAACCCATCCCGTTCCACGTCGGACTGTCGGTCTTTCTGTTCATGACCCTGACCGGAATCCTGTTCTGCCTTGGCAACATGCGCATCATCCTGGGCGGCATAGGCAAGCAGAAGCCCGAACGGAAACGGAAAAAGGCGAAGCGCCCCCGGAAAGCGAACATGCTGTCCATAAGCGGCGCCTCGCGCAAATACGTGATCCTGTCCTTCCTGAGGGGCGGAGCGCGGACCTGGCTCTCGGTCCTCATCTGCGCCCTGATGGCCCTCTTCGTGCTGATCCCGTCCTATGCGGTCCGCCAGTACGAAAAGGAAGAGGAACAGCTGGCAAAGAACACGAAGATCTCCGGATTCTTCACGAACTATTCCGGAAAGACCCGTTACGGACTGGTCCTTCCGAGTCAAATGACAGACACCCTGGCGGAGTGTGAATACCTCACGAACTTCCATTTCAATCAGTCCGGCCACTACGCCGTGCTCTCCACCGGGAGCGGATACGAGGGCGGGGACATGGGACTGGGCAAGGGGGAAAACCTTTTGGGTAATCTCGAAAGACGCCCCCGGATCGTCTACACGCTCGGGATGGACTACGTGTCCGAATTCCAGGGCAAGACCGACGCGAGCGTCCGCTGGGCGCCCGGATTTGACGACAGCTTCTTCGAGCTCCCGTTCCTGGTCAACGACCATATTGCCGGATACAGGGGCGGAGACCTGTGGTATTTCTACGGGGAGGATCCCCGCCTGATGGGGATCGTGGTCTCCGAGACGTTCCTGGAGCGGTACGGGACGCATCTGGGCGATACGGTCGAGATCCTGAGTTCGGACGGCGAGAACCTCGCTACCGAGACCTATACGATCGTCGGGACCGTGTCCGGACTGTCCAACGAGGAATACATCTACACACGGCTGGAAAACGCGCTGAAGTTTCTTTGGCTCCCGTCATACGGGGCCGGTCCCGGCGAACAGACCCTGGTCCGGTTCCGGAACACCTATGATTCCGGATACTTCGAACTGCGCGACACGAAAGAGATCAAGGAGGCCAAGGCCTGGCTTGAGGAGAAGGGCTTCTCCCGGGTCCATACGGCCGGATTCTACCGGCTCTACCCGATCTTCGAGGACGCGGAGTACGTCGATTCAGCCGAAAAGCTGGAGAAGAACATCCGTTACCTCAAGAACATCATCCCGACCATAGCGGGATTCATCCTGGTTGCCGGATTCGCTTCCGCATACCTGCTCATGAACCGCCGGAGGATGGAGATCGCCATCCTGAGGTCGATCGGGGAGAAGGGAAGCCGCGTGTTCCTCATGTTCTTCTCGGAACAGTTCATCCTGGCGTTTGCCGGAAGTCTTCTGTCGATCGGGGCGTTCACGCTGTTCACCGGTTTTTCGGCCGGCTACGTGCTGTCCCTCGGCTTCTTCGCCGGATACGTTCTCGGATGCGTGTTCTCGCTTCTGCGCATGGCGGGAAGCAATCTTCTGGATGTCCTTTGCGACAAGGAGTGATGATATGATACTGGAATTGAAAGACGTGACCTTCAGCTACCATACGAAATACCAGACCGTCGACGTCCTCAAGGGCGTGAACTGCGGGTTCGAACAGGGTTCCATATACGGGATCGTGGGCAAATCCGGAAGCGGCAAGAGCACGGTGCTGTCGCTCATGGCCGGCATCACGCTGCCCGGATCGGGCGAGGTCCTGTTCGAGGGCGTCCCCACCTCGAAGATCCGGCTGGAGGATTACCGGAGGGACAAGGTGTCCGTGATCTATCAGAGCTTCCGGCTTTTGCCCCTGCTCAACTGCATCGAGAACGTGATGTATCCGATGGAACTCAAGGGGATGAAGAAGAAAGAGGCCGAAGAGCAGGCCCGCGCGCTCCTGGCGGAGGTCGGGATCCCGGACGAGACGATGGAACGGTTCCCGGTCACCCTGTCGGGCGGCGAACAGCAGAGAGTGGCGATCGCCCGGGCCCTGGCCGGCCGGACGCACCTGCTGCTGGCGGACGAGCCCACCGGAAACCTGGACTTCGAGAACAGCGGACTGATCATCGACCTGCTCAAGAAGCTGGCCAAGGAAAAGAACATCTGCATCATCGTGGTCACGCACGACGTCGACGTGATGGGCAAGATGGACTTTGTCTACCGGATGCAGAGCGGGCAGCTGGTCCCGCAGGATATGTCCGCCTCCTGATACAAAGACGGATCCGCATACGAAAAGAGGCTGCCCGCTGCGGGCAGCCTCTTCGGATTCTAGGGGCTCAGTAATACGTCGTGCCGAGCCAGTTGGTTCCCACATTCGCGATCGAGGGCAGCTTGTCCCGGAGCTTTTCGTTTTCGGAGATCCGGTCCATATAGTCCCGGGTGAGCGTGTCGTACATCTTCTCCACGACCGCGGTCTCGAAATCCGAGAACCAGGACTCGTTGGCCTTGTCGGACCATCCGTTTTCGGGAAGATCCAGCCGGCGCAGGATGTAATAGCCTTCATCGGTCTCCACGAACGCGGTCTCGCCGGGCTGCACGGTCTTCAGACCGTCCGCGACGTCCGAAAGGAGCTGCGCGGAATAGTAGACGCTCAGGTTGAGGAAAGCCCCGTTCCCCTCGTCGGAAGAGGAGAACTTGTCCGAATGTTCCTTGGCCAGCGTCCGGAATTCCTCCGCGGAGAGGGTCTTGGACTGCGCGTACAGGGACTCGGCTTCCGCCTTGATCCCGGCCAGCGTCTCGTCGTCATAGGCGACGTAGTCCCCGACCGAATCCCCGTCCTCGTCCACGTTGTTGCGCACGCCGTTTTCGGTGTCATAGGCGATGCGTCCGGTGTCCTCATAGTAGTAAATGGCGTCTCCGTGTTCGTCCACATACGGGTTGTTGTTTCCGTCCAGAAGGACGGTGCCGTTTTCCTTGTCGTAGGCGATATGCTCGAGAGACTCGTCGGTATACCGGATCTCGTCCCCGTTGCTGTCCTTTTCATAGACCAGGGCATAGGAGGACTTGACGAGTTTGAGGAAGCAGGCGTAATTGGACGTGTAGTATTCCGAACGCACGGTATCCGCGATGATCGAGGACAGGTGGTCTTTGAGATGCGTGATCCGGGTCTCCACCAGGTAGACCTCGCGGAGGATGTCCATGTTGACGCCGTATGCGGCCAGGATCCGGTTGAACTGGGTCCTGTTCCCATCGGCGTCGGTATACAGGAGGCCGTCCAGGTATTCGTCCACGGATGCATAGTCCTCTGCGCTCAGGGACAGGCCGTAGACCTCGGTATACATGTACCAGGCCGCCAGGTACTGTCTGCACTGGCGGAGGACTTCCGCGTTGAAATAGTCCTCATAGGTCTGTCCGGCCTCGTTCCAGACCATGGTCCAGAACCGGCTTTCGTTGACGGGATACTGATTGGAATACAGCTGGCCGCGCATCCGGGAGAGCATCAGCTCATACATGTTGACCGTGAGGGTCTCGTTTCCCAGGGTGAGATAGGGGGTGCCCAGTTTCGGCGCGCAGGCCGCCAGCGTGCCGACGCAGAAAACGAGGCACAGAAGCAGGCAGACGAGCCGTACGGCGGTTCGGGAAGCTCTCATGGCAGACTCCTTTCATGTGTCCGGCCCGGAAGATTCCGGGACGGTTTTGAGATACTGGCTGAAAACCGACAGGAGAAGACGGGAAGGGGATTCCCCGGGAGCCGGCGTCAGGGTGAGGCAGGTCTTTCCGGACAGGGAAAAACGAAGTTTCTTGGGGAAGAAGGATGCCGTTTCCACCCAGGGGTCCACTTTGAACGAACCCGGGTAGAGCAGGATGGTCTTTCCGTTTTGCTGGATGGACTGGATGCCGCACCGGACCCCGCGGGAGCGGACCAGAGCGATGTCCACCAGGTTGACGGCCGCCTTGGGCGGCGTGCCGTACCGGTCCGTGAGTTCGTCGAGGATGTCCCTTTGGTCCTCCTCGTTCTCCACCATGGACATCTTCTTGTAGAGGGCCATGCGCTGGGTAGGGGAGGGCACGTAATCCTCGGGGATGAAGGCGTCGCAGGCGAGGCTGACCTGGCAGTCCGCCTCTTCTTCCACGGGTTTGCCCTGTTCCTCCAGGATCGCCCGGTTGAGCAGCTTGATGAACAGGTCGTAGCCGATGGCTTCGAGATGCCCGGACTGTTCCGAACCGAGCATGTTGCCCGCGCCGCGGAGGTCGAGGTCGCGCAGGGCGATCTGGAACCCGGCGCCGAAATCCGTGAAGTCCCTAAGGGCCTCCAGACGCTTTTCCGCGATCTCGGTCAGGGCCCGGTTGGGCGGGAACGTGAGATACGCGTAGGCGCGGCGGTTGGAACGGCCCACACGGCCCCTGAGCTGGTGCAGCTGTGCCAGGCCCATGCGGTACGCGTTCTCGATGATGAGCGTGTTGGCGTTGGGAATGTCCACGCCGGTCTCGATGATCGTGGTGCACACGAGTACGTCGATCTCGCCCCGGATCATGCCGGACCAGATGTCCTCCAATTCCTCTTTATCCATCCGTCCGTGGGCGGTGACGATGCGCGCGTCCGGGATCAGAGTGTGCAGGCGGTAGGCAATGGAGGAGATGGTCTCGATGTCATTGTGCAGCCAGAAGACCTGCCCGCCCCGGCGCATCTCCCGTCCGATGGCGTCCGTGAGGATCTGCTCGTCGTAGGGCAGCACGTAGGTCTGGACCGGAAGCCGGTCTCCGGGCGCCTCGTCCAGGACCGAAATGTCCCGGATGCCGCCCATGGCCATGTTCAGGGTGCGGGGAATCGGGGTGGCGGTCAGCGTGAGAACGTCCACGTTGCCCGCGCGCTGCTTGATCTTTTCCTTCTGCGCGACGCCGAACCGCTGTTCCTCGTCCACGATGAGCAGACCGAGATCCTTGAATTCCACGTCCGAGGAAATGAGCCGGTGGGTTCCGATGATGACGTCGATATCCCCGCGCCGCAGGCCGCGCAGCGTGGCGGCGATCTGCTTGGAGGTACGGAAGCGGGAGACCATATCCACGCTGACCCCGAAGGGCTGCATGCGGGCGGAGATGGTCTGGAAATGCTGCAGGGCCAGGATGGTCGTGGGGACCAGGATGGCGACCTGCTTGCCGGCCAGAACGGCCTTGTAGGCCGCGCGAAGGGCGACCTCGGTCTTGCCGAAGCCCACGTCCCCGCACAACAGGCGGTCCATGGGGACCGGCTTTTCCATATCCTGCTTGATGTCGTCGATGGCATTCAGCTGGCTGTCGGTCTCCTGGTATTCGAAGGCCGCGTCGAAGTCCCGCTGGTAGTCGTCGTCCGCGGGGAAGGCATAGCCGGGCTTGCGCATCCGGGTGGCGTAGAGCTGGATGAGTTCCTTGGCCATATCCTTGACGGCCGCCTTGGCCCGGGATTTGGCACGGCTCCACTTGTCGCTGCCGAAGGAGGACAGCTGGACGTCCTGACGGTCCGAATCCGAACCGATGTACTTGGAGACCAGGTGGAGCCGTTCCACGGGCAGGAACAGGCTGTTGTCGCCGGCGTACTGGATATGGATGTAGTCCCTCGTGACGCCGTCCTGGGTGATGGTCTCCATTCCGGTGTACCGGCCGATGCCGTGGATCTCGTGGACGACCAGATCCCCGACCTGCAGGTCCGCATAGGACAGGATGGCCTGTCCGCCCTCCCGGCGCTTCTTGCGGCGCTGGGTGGTGGAACTGAGCGAGAAACCGGTCTTGCGCGTATCCGGGATGACGGAGAGCAGGATGACCTTGCTTCCGATGAGTTCATAGCCGGGAAGGGAATTGTGGTATACGATCCGGATCCGGCCCGTGAGAAGGTCCTCGTTGGACCCCGGACGGACGATGTCGCTCCGGAGATCCTCTTCGTCCAGCCTTTCCTTGAGATGTTTCGCGGAGACCTCGTTCTCGGTGATGACCGCGACCTTGTACCGTCCGTCCCGGTAGGTGCGCAGATCCTCGAGAAGCATGCTCAGCCGGTCCGCGTAGGACGGGATCTGCCGGGTACGGAACCCGAGCAGGCCGGAGATCCTGCGGTTGGACGTGCCGTAGGAGAGATTGTCGATATGGACGGCTCCGTTGCCGCCCGTGAAAGCCCAGAGGTCCGAGGCGGGACGGGAGTAGACCGCGAACTTGGAGGCGATGACCTCCTGGTCCAGCATCGACGTGACCTCCATGGCGAGCGCGCTGGCGCCGCCGCGCAGGCGGTCCTCCACACCGGACGTGCCCATCACGAGGACGAGGGTCCGGTCCGGGAAGTAGTCCAGCAGCGTGGGCAGGTCCCGGTAGATGACGGAAATGTATTTGTCCAGGAAATGGATCTCGGACAGGGCGGTCGCATCCTCCAGGGCCTTGCGTTCCTGGAGCAGGAGTTCCTTTGCGCTGTCCTTCCTGCAGTTCTTGAACCGGGTGGAGATGACGTGCTTGACCGCGTCCAGGGCCTCGGCGTCCGGCAAAACCTCCCGGGTGGGGGGAAGCACGGCGTGACGGACGTTTTCGGTCATCCGCTGGGATTCGCTGTCGAAGAGGGCCATGCGGTCGATTTCGTCCCCGAAGAACTCCAGACGGAGCGGCTGGGGGGAGAAGGACTCGGTGCCGTCCTCCATCCGGTAGGTCCCGGAAGGGGGGTAGATGTCTAAGATGCCGCCGCGGCGGGCGAACTGCCAGGGGCTGTCCACCATCTCGACCCGCGTGTAGCCCATCGCCACGAGCCGTTCGGTGACGGCGTCCGGGTCCGCGGTCTCGGCCGAGTCCAGGATCAGGGTATTCTCCCGAAGCCGGTAGGGCGGGACGGTGAGTCCGAGCGCGGTGTCCGGGGTGACCGCGACCGCGTCAAAAGCGCCCGACAGGATGCCGGACAGGACGCGGATCCGTTCGGTCTCGAAGTCGTGCGAAGCGCTGACGTTGTTGAAATTGAGGTCCCGGCTGATGAAGAAGGCGGCGCGGTAGCCGAACCTTGTCAGGAGCTGGGTGTGGTGCTGGCAGGACTTTTCGTCCGGGCAGAGGATGAGGACGGGGCCCTGGCACAGGTCCCTGGTATCCTCGAAAAGGGAAATGACGGCGGCGTCCGATGCGCCCGCGCACAGCCCGTTGCACAGCACGGGCAGGGGATGACGGTCGGTCAGGGCGGAGCGGGTCAGCTGGAGAAGCTGGTTGTACTCCCCGCAGGACCGGATGGCGCCGGAAAGAATGTCGGCCATCAGAGTTTCACCCCGTTGCAGTCCTGCATGGCGCCCTCGATATCTCCGGAGAGGATCTTTTCCAGACCCACCTTGAGATAGGGCGTGAAGCCCTGCAGGGTCCTGAGTTCGTCATCGGTGAACCGGGAAAGGACCCACTTGACCAGATCGTAGTCCGGAGAGGGCTTTTCCCCGATGCCCACCCGGATGCGGACGAAGTCCTCGGTGTTCAGGTGCTCGATGATGCTCCGCAGGCCCTTCTGGCCTCCGTCCGAACCGGACTTGCGGATGCGCATCCTCCCGACCGGCAGGTTGATGTCGTCGCAGATCACGAGGATCCGCTGGGAGGGGATCTTATAGTATTTGGCGGCCGCGGCGATGCATTCGCCCGAGTGGTTCATGAAGGTCTGGGGCTTGAGGAACAGGACCGGCTTGTCCCCGATCCGTCCTTCGCCGCACAGTCCCTTGAAGCGGGAGCGGTCCGCCTTGACGCCGTATTCGGACAGCAGGCTGTCCAGGATGAGAAAGCCGGTGTTGTGCCGGGTGCGGTCATACGTGACGCCCGGGTTGCCCAGTCCGGCGAGTATGTATTCCGGGGGGCCTCCGGCTGCGTTTCCGGAGGACCGGCCCAGGGATTTGAACAGTTCAAAAATATTGGCCATGAAAGAATGGATCTCCTTGCAGGATGATGGGAGGGATCAGGTCCCCTCCTCGGGCGGGGTGTACAGCGTGATGAAGATGTAGACCTCGATGTAGCCCGCCGACTCGATGAGGACGTAATGGCCCTCGCTCACGACGTCGGACGCGTCATAGCCGCCTCCGGTGTAGCGGGTGTCCAGGATGTAGTAGTCCGTGTACTGGTGGTCTCCGTAATAGTCCGGAAGGGTATGCAGATCCTTTACGTCATACAGATGCGGGCAGAGGCTGCCGGTCGCGGTGACGCTCGCGTCCCTCGGGATGCGCTTGAGGACCTCTTCCATCTGGGTGTAGGTCTCCCGGTACGTCCGGTAGCGCCGGTTGTATATGCCCATCTTCTTTACGGTCAGGTTGCAGGTGAAGATCAGGCACAGGCAGACCGAGACCGTCAGGATGAACTTGCGGGTCTCCGCCTTCATCCGGACCAGGGCCAGGACCGCGCAGACCAGCACGAGCGCGGCCACGCCGTAGGAGTACTGGTAGTTGATGTCATACTGATAGGTCCAGGACTGCATCAGGTTGATGACCAGCATCGGGGAGAGCAGGATCAGGTTGAGCCCTTCTCCGAAGAACGGCGCGAACAGGACGCAGCCCGTCATCCAGATCACGAACGCGATGCGTTCCGAAGTGAAGATGGTGGCAAGGAATTTGGAGAAGTCCAGGACTACGTTCTTGGCGACCGCCCCGAATCCGTCCTCGCCGGGCAGAAGGTAATCCGAAAGCCGGCTCATCATGATCTCTCCGCCGCTGACCCGGATCATCTGGGTCGCGAAGAAGAAATACCCGAGTGCAAACGCGAACAACCCGGCGCCGACCGTCTTGTTCTTCATGCCCTTGCGGGTGCAGACCATCCACAGCGCCACCGCGAAGACGTACAGCGCCGCGTCCTCCTTGACTGAGAGCGTGAGCGCCGCGAACACGAAGGTGGGGACGACCTTCTCGGACAGGATGAAATAGAGCATCCAGAGCAGGCAGACGGTCAGAAACTTGTTCTCATGGAAATCGTAGAAACAGGCGTTGGAGAGCGCCGGATAGGCGAACGTGACAAGGGCGGCGCAGGTACAGAACAGGGGAGACTGCCCGAGCTTCTTGCAGATGGCCACCACCGGGAAGATGGAGGCGCCGGCCACCGCCGCCTGGACCCAGAACAGGTAGTACGGGGAGCGGAACAGGAAATAGCCGGGAAGGGCGAGATAGTAGATCGGGCTGAAGTGCACCGCGAAGTGGGAAAGCTCCACGCTCCGCTCCAGGGTCGTGACCGGCAGGCCGGTCTTCGCCATATTCTCGAACATCTGCGCGAAGATGCCGAAATCGAAAGTGAAATTGGAGAAGGTCGCGTACTTGCGGGATGTGGTATAGGCCACGGCGACCGTGAAGATGACGAACAGCGCGGCCGCGATGCCCCAGACGATCCGGTAGTCCTTGAACTTTTCGGCAAGACGGTCCAGCTTCAGCTTGTCGCCGGCCAGACACCAGCGGACGACGAGGGCGATGACCAGCGCGATGCCGAGCATCAGGAAGGCGCTTTCATCCGCCCGGTAGGCCAGCACACAGGCATAGAACAGGGACATGCCGAACAGTCCCGCGGCCGGGATGAGGTCCAGACCCGTCAGGACATAGGGAATGCAGAGCCCGGCGGCGACCAGCGCAAAGAAGAGAAGGAACAGGCCCACGGACACGTTTTCGATCGATTTGCCCAGGTTCAGGAAATTCGGAGTCGAGAAGAGGGTATACAGGAAACCGGCCTCCAGGCCCGCGAACGCGCAGGCGATGAGCGCGCCGGGGGACGGCTTGTGCAGCTTCTGAAAAAAAGAGGGCAGGGACATAGATCCTCCGTTTCCGGCGGCAGGCGCCGGACAGATATGCAAAAGACTGCCGGGGAAAGAAGAACCACGACAGGAAGGATTGGAATCGTTCCCATTATACGCTCCCGCGCGGAAAATGTCAAGGAATATGTTCGCGGTTTTCAGTGGACAGCGGACCGCCCTGTGTAGTATAATCGTGGTGCGCCCGGAATGCGGGCGCTGGAGGAAGCATGAACCTGTTCATCATCTTTTTGATCGTCGAGGGCGTGATGAGCCTGCTTACGCTCGCCGTATTCGCCCTGGACAAGAAACTGTCGGGCAAGGAGAGCAACGGCCGGATCCCCGAGATCGTTCTTCTGTCCCTGACCACGTTCTTCGGGGCTCCCGGTGCGCTCATCGGGATGTATGTGCTCCGGCACAAGACCAACTTCGCCACGAAGTTCCATTTTGCCGTCACGCTGTGGCTGGCCCTGGCCCTGCAGGCCGCGATCGGCGTACTGCTGTTTATCAAGAGGGGAGGATGAGACCATGGGACAGAAATCCGGTTACACACACGGCGGCAGCGCGGGAAAGAACTTTGCGCTCCTGTTCCGGGCCGTCTTCAATCTGATCGGGGTCGGGCTCCTCGGGTTCGGCCTTTCCATGTGGGAGAATCCGGGCGACTTTGCCTCGTTCCCGGTCCCGGCCATCGTCGGGGCGGCGGTCTGCGGGATCGGACTCGTCATCAACCTGATCGGGCCTTTCCTGCACCGTTCCGGACGGTAAGGGCGATCAAAACAAGCCGGTCATCCGCTCAAAAAGAGGTCTTCCGGGTCCGAAAGGACGCCCGGGAGGCCCTCTTTTTCATTAATTTGTTCTTAACATAGTAAAAATAGCGAAAAAGGGGTTTACTTTTGTCCCGAACTGTGCTAAAATCCCACTGTTGCACCGGGCACGTGTTCCATGCGGATCCATCCGCGGATCATCCGTGCCGGTTATGTTTTGTTACTCATTACTTTTTTGGAGGTAAACACACATGTCTAAGAAGTATTGCTATCTCTTCAGCGAAGGCAATGCAAACATGCGGGAACTGCTCGGCGGCAAAGGTGCCAACCTGGCCGAAATGACCAACATCGGTCTGCCGGTTCCTCAGGGCTTCACCATCACGACCGAAGCCTGCACCCAGTACTATGAGGACGGCCGGAAGATCAACGACGAGATCATGGCTGAAATCATGGAGTACGTCGAGAAGATGGAAAAGATCAACGGCAAGAAGTTCGGCGACAAGAAGAATCCTCTTTTGGTCTCCGTCCGTT
>JAFYHA010000107.1 GCA_017539425.1 Clostridia bacterium | reverse complement strand
GCTGCGCCGCCAAAAGTTGATTGAAGCCTTCCGCATACTTGACCCCGCACTGGATTCCCCGGTCCGCAGCCTTGATGGTCTCGTTGTGGATCACGTCGATGCCATCATGGTCCCGGAGCCAGTCAATCTGGCTCTTGTGGCAGGCCAGCATCTCCATTTTCAGGTCCATTTCCTCCGTGATGTCCACATATTCCTTATACACGGCATTCACGGCATAACTGGTCTCGGCAAAATAGATCGGCGTGACCTTGGTCGCTCCGCCCAGTTCCGGGTGGAAGTGCGGGCAGGATGCCGAAAAAGACGCATTGAACACCATGCGGTAGACCTCGGTATGGTCCGAGCAGTAATCCGCCGGATCGTGCGTGATGATCATGTCGGGCCGGACATATCGGATGATGCGGATGACCTTCTTGACCTGCTCAAAGTCCGATCCGTTCAAGGTCAGGTCCCCGATATCTCCATTGATGACTTCAAACCCGGCCAGTTTGCCGGCGTTTTCCGCCTCGCGGGTCCGGATCTCCCTCAACTCATCCGGCGGAATCACCTCATGCCCCATGTTCCCGTTGGCCAAATGGCAGGCAAACACGTCGTCTCCGCGCTTTCGGCATTTGATCAACGTCCCAGCGCAGGTCAGTTCCATATCATCCGGATGACACAGTATGGACAATACTCTCATATCTATCTGGCTCCTTATCTTGCGGCTATCGTTTTTCGATCCGGCCCGGAACGGTTACTCAAACCAGTCGTTATCCCTGAACTGAAGGGTGTACAGGTCCTTGTACGTTCCTCCGGCAGCCATCAGTTCTTCGTGCGTTCCGCGTTCTGTGATCCGTCCGTCCAGCACCACCGCGATCTCGTCCGCATTCCGGATGGTCGACAGCCTGTGTGCCACCACCAGGGTCGTCCGGCCCTTGCACAGTTCATCCAGCGACTGCTGGATCAGCACTTCGGTCGTGTTGTCCAGAGCGCTGGTGGCCTCGTCAAGGATCAGGATGGCCGGATCCTTGAGGAACACGCGGGCGATACTCAGGCGCTGCTTCTGTCCGCCGGACAGTTTTACGCCTCTTTCGCCGATCTCGGACTCATATCCGTCAGGCAGGGTCAGAATATAGTCATGGATATTGGCGCGTCTGGCCGCTTCCTGAATCTCCTCATCCGTTGCATCGGGCCGCCCGTAGCGAATGTTTTCACGGATGGTTCCCGAAAAGAGAAACACGTCCTGCTGCACGATACCGATGCAGCGGCGCACGGAATCCATCGTCAGTTTCCGGATATCCACACCGTCTATACGGATGGACCCGCAGTCTTCAGGCAATCTGTAGAAATTGGGCAGCAGGTGGCACAGCGTGGTTTTCCCTCCTCCGGACGGCCCGACCAGAGCCAGTTTGCGGCCCGGATCGAGATGAAGATTGATCCCGTGCAGGACCTCTTTGGCCGGATCGTACGCATAGGACACGTTGCAGAACTCGATCTCGCCGCGCACATCGGTCAGTTCCTTTGCGTCCGGATCGTCCTTTTCAGGCTCCTCGTCCATGATCTCCGCAAAGCGCTTGAATCCGCTCACCCCGTTCTGAAACTGTTCCATGAACGCGATCAGGGTGTTGACCGGATTAATGAACAGGTTCACCGATACGATGAAAGTCGAATAGTCTCCAAACGTGATGCGGCCGGAATACAGGAACAAACCGCCCGCAATCAGGATGAATACGTTGAACACGTCGGTAATGAACAGCGTCGAGGAATGAAACTTGGCCATGGCGCGGTAGGCGTTTCGGGAAGCGCTTACGAACTCCCGGTCACCCTCTGCGAACTTATTCTCCTCCAGTTCCGCGTTGGTATAGGCCTTCGTCACCCGGATGCCGGTCACACTGCTCTCCACCGCGGCATTGATCGTAGCATTGCTCTTGCGCCGGTCATCAAACGCGCGCACCATGGCCTTGCGATAATGCAAAGACACGGCCACAAGGATCGGGACACAGGCGAAAATGATCAGAGTCAGGATCCAGTCTATGGTCATCAGATAGATGAAAGACAGGATGATCATGACCGAACTGATCAGCAGGTTTTCCGGGCCGTGGTGAGCCAGTTCGCACACTTCGAACAGGTCGCTCGTCAGCCGGGTCATGATACGGCCGGTCTCGTGATTGTCAAAAAACTTGTAGGGCAGCTTCTGCAGATGCGCAAACAGGTCTCGTCTCATCTGGGATTGCATCTTGACCCCGATGATATGCCCGTAATACTGGACAAAGAACCGCAGGAGCATCCGCACTGCATACAGGACCAGGACGACGACCCCGGCCACCACGATCGTGGAATAGAGCCGGTTGGGAATGTAGTCATTCAGCATGTGGTTGGTCACGATCGGATAGACCATACCGGACACGGAAATCAGCAAAGACGCGATCATGTCCATCGTCAGCATTCTCTTGTGGTCGTGATAGTAACTGATAAACCGGCGAAACAATGACATGAACGGACTGGTATAATTAAATCGTTCCCCAGCAACCGAATAATCATACTCTCCTTTCCGATGGAATTTTGCGAGATTGTATGCTAAAATTACAGTACTTTTACCATATAGGAGGATAGGGCAACGCTGGGGAGCGACCTGAGCGCCTATATGGGTTTTGCGGAGGATAATATCCTCTTGCGAAATGGGAATTATCCTTTGGAAAACAAAGCGATAAACCCATCTCAACAATTCTGGAAAAGTTCCGTAGTCCACTTCATGTTTAGTACAGCGTTAAACGACTGGTTAGAGGAGAGTATGGCTACGGCTTTTCTTGTATATGGTGATAAGTTGGTTACAGCGCATTGCGACTGGTAATAAGGAACCAGAATACATGAGAAAAGACCCGTAGATTGACTCGGAACTTTTTCAATTTTTAGGAGGCACCTATGATTTACGTAGGCATCGACGTCGCATCTGAAAAGCATGACTATTTCATGATGCAGGGTGAAACTGGTCAAGTATTCAGTCGCACCTCAACCACCATTTCGAACGATTCGAACGGTTACAAAAAGCTCCTCAAAGACATTTCAGCCTTTTGCGGAGCTACCGGAGATTCCAATGTGCGCATAGGACTGGAATCCACCGGCATCTACCACACTAACATCACCACTTTCCTAACAAGCAATGATTACAAAGTGATGATAATCAATCCGATTTTAACCAATATGGCTCGTAAAGCAGAAAAGTTGCACAGTCAAAAAACAGACAACTTAGATTCACAAACCATTTGTAAGTATTTGATAGATCATCCCGACGAATTCTCGCCCTATGCACCCTCATTTTACCACAATGAGGAGTTGAAATCACTATCCAGAAAAAGATTTTATATCGCAGAAGATCTGCGAAAAGCGAAGATAACGCTAAACAACCTTCTGCAAATCGTCTTTCCTGAATTTAAAAAGCTGTTCAGTAATATTTACACAGAATCTCCGTTGGATATTCTGAAAAAATATCCGACTCCGGAAAAACTATCTCGGGCAAGAGTTTCAACTGTAGCACAAATGCTTCATGGCCGTTGTAAAACATCAGCCGAATCTTTGATCAGCGCGGCTTGTTCCTCGGTCGGCATCTCAAATGATTTGTACGCCTTTCAAGTATTGGACGCGATAAAAGAAATCGAACATATTCAAGATCGTATTGATGATTATGATGCAAGAATTCGTGCCTATGTGGATGAACTCTGCCCTAATATTTTGACAATCCCCGGTGTTGGAGCCACAACTGCCGGCCTGCTTATTGGCGAGATCCAGGACATCCACAGGTTTCGTTCTGTCAACCAACTCATCTCCTATGCAGGAATAGACATTGTGGTCTATGAATCCGGCAAGTACAAAGCGCAGCACCTGATTCCGTCAAAGCGTGGATCAAAGTATTTTAGGTATGCACTATTTCAGGCATCACGTATAGCATGGCAGTGTGATCCTACGTTCAAAGCATATTATGACAAGAAAGCTAATGAGGGTAAGCATTACTATGTCATTCTTGGACATATTCAGAAAAAACTACTACGAGTTGTTTTCTCTATCATGAAGAATAACGTTCCCTATCAGCCAATTTCTGCAGCTTCATCTTGTGATCAAAAATAAGTGAAAAACCAATCAAAATTTTCTTGCTAAGGGGTTGATTTATTTATAGTTGGCTCCTCTCTGTAATTATTGTTTTTGAGTGTTCCAAAAAACGTAACGATTTGTAATGGGCTGAAGCATGGACACTTGTTCCGTCCAGAAGCCTGAGGTCAAAATAGCCGTTCGTCCTTCTTCCGTACACGAAGCAATCCGTGCCTTTGTACCGAACTTTGTCAAACAGTTCAAATCCTTTGACTTTCTTCGGTGCCTGGTTCAGCTTCCGAATCCTTCCCTTAAGGGTGTTCGCCTTATGGATCTGTCTGTTGTGGCAGCGCACTTTCTTCTGGGCATAGTAGTAAGGCAGCGGTTCTGCTTCGGGATGACCGGATATGCATCTGGCATCCACGCAGTGCGTCTTCGGAAGCCCTGCCCGTATCCTTTCGTTCTTGGTCAGGTATCCATATGTCATAGAAACCATCCCCGGATATTTGTCGCAAAGTCTTCTGTAGAACGTCCATCTCATGATTCCCATGAACGCGGCATCCCGGAATGACATTCCGCGCCTGATCGATGCCGGCAGTCTGACCGTTCCGTTGTGATAGCCCTTATGACAGGTCTCACACAGCGTGACCAGGTTGTTCGGCGCATTTCCTCCGGTTTGCCTGCTTTCGATGTGATGCACGTTCAGGATCGGATCCTTGGACTTGCCCTTGCAGCACCGGCAGACGTGTCCATCCCGGAAGAGCACGAATTCCCTGACGTTGAAGAAATCCAGTTGCGGCCCTTCCTGGTAATCCTTTCCTTCCGGAAGGGGATCTCCGTTCTCCATAGCCTGCAACTTTTGTATGTCAAACGAGGCGACCTCAACGGTCACATGTGAGATCGGAAGGATCGCCATGATCTTTTTCACGACCTCCATATGCGTCAAGATCTTGTTTTCCACGGATGGGGCCAGCCATCCTTTGTGTTTGGACCTGACTCTGTTCTGGAATCTGGGTTTTCTGTATCGCCTTTTCCGGTTCCGTCTCGAGCGGCGGAATTGCCGCCGCTCAGACAGATTCTTTGTCACGTCGGTTCGGTTTTCGACCTCTGCGGCATAGACCTCTTCCTTTTCGGTGCATGCGGATACACCGATCGTTTTGCTTCCCGCATCGATCCCGAGATCGATGTCCTGTACGAAATCTGTCGTCTCATACAGCAGTTGGATCGTGAACGGTTCCCGCTGGAATACTTTTGCTTCTCCGCCTTTCAGCATTCTCCGGACGTGGCCGCACCGTGTGGTAGGCATCAGCGGGTTTCCGTTCAGATCTATAACATATACCTGCGACAAGATGCGACCTCCTTCCTTCGAGTATGCGCTTTATAGCGTAAGCCGGTGCGCATACGAACCGTAATTGTGTCCTTCCCCAATGTTATCGAAGCTTTTTGCGTCTGGCACACTGTTTTCCTTTACCCAAAAGGTGTCTGTTTAATGCGCGACCACAGAGCTGCAGATTAGGACAACGTCCGCAGGTGTGATGACTGGGATAACGTAGTCTGATAACCAGACTGAGGGTAGCCAAGCCG
>JAFYHA010000010.1 GCA_017539425.1 Clostridia bacterium | reverse complement strand
GAGAACATCAAGATCGAGGAAGGAAGGATCATCGGAAGCTTTACCAACGCCGCCCTCCTGACCGGTCCCTGCGCCCTGACGCTCACGCTTATGAATGTGGAACTCCAGGACCCGGCCAACACACTCTTCTCGATCCGCTCCGGAGGCCTCTCCTGCTGCCAGTGTCACTTCAGAGGCACCAGTCTGGCCACGGACGCGGGCGGCAGCGCGAAATTCGGATTCTACGGCTGCACGATTCCTCAGGACGCGCAGACCGCGCTGACTTCCTCCTCCGTCCTGGTCCGCAACGATGAGGACCTGGAGTTGAGGTCCGTGCGGAACTATCACCTCTACCGTGAATCCAAGCCTATGCCTTCCGGGTACAATCTCATGAGCATCACGGAATTCGGAGCGAAGGCGGACGGAAAGACCGACTGCACGAAGGCCATACAGTCCACCCTGGACGCCGTGGCCACCGCGGGCGGAGGCGTGGCCCTGATCCCGCACGGCAAATTCATCGTAAAAGGCTGTCTCACCGTACCCTCCGGAGTGGAACTCTCCGGTCTGCTCGGCGTATGGTGCTACAACGCTTCGGCCATGTCCAACTCCTGCCTGCTCCTGTATGCCGGCCAGGACGATCCGGACGGCCAGGCGGCCATCAGCCTGTCCGAGGGTAGCGGCGTTCGCGGATTCCTCGGCTGGTATCCCGAACAGGACTATACGTCCTATATTCCCTATTCCTATACCATCCGGGCCATGGGTCCGAACTGCTATGCGGTGGGGATCAACATTTCCAACGCCTACCAGTATATGGACTTCGGCACGCACGAATCCACCGGCCACTACCTGCGCAACTGCGCGGGCTGCTGCATCCTGCAGGGCCTGTTCATTGGGAACAACCCCGGCGAGGGCTGGGTCGAGAACATCCATCTCAACCAGCACCAGCCCTACGAGCTCTCCCTTCAGGGCCAGGAAGGCGGGTACAAGCCCGAAATGTTCGAGGAGGTCGTGTTCGACGGGCTGATCTACACCTGCAGGTCCTACGTCTTCGGATACAATGCCAACGAGCACGTCCTGTCCACGTTCAGCCTGGGCGCACATACCGTGTATACCTTCATCGAACAGGACGGAAAGAGCACCTCGGGCACGTTCGTGCAGTGCGGCGCGGACGGCTGCCGGCACTCCATCGAGATCGAGCAGGCCTATACGCTCACGTTCATCTCTCCGGGCAACGTCTCCCTGGGCGACGACGATACGAGGACCTATCTCACGGCATATGACACCTTCACGGGTATGGCGGATATTCACGGCGGTGCCGGATTCGGGAATCCGAATTCGGACGTGACCGTCGAAGGCGGAGAGGTCAGCCTGTACGGATTCACGTTCGCTTCGGCCACCCAGGCCGTCCCGGTGACCGTAAAGAAAGACGCCCATGTGGAACTGTTCGGCTGCATCATGCCCTATGCGGGCGGCAATACCAAGGTGGTCCGCGCGTCCGGATTTACCGGAACGGTCCGGGAAACCGGCACGCTCCAGCTCCGTTCGGACGGACAGGGCTACAACCTTTTCAGCATGTCCTCATAGTCCACTCTTTAAAAAATTTTTTGAAATTGTAATATTTTTAGGAGGTTTTCCCTATGAAAAAGCTGCTTGCGGTCCTTCTGACCGCCTGTGTCTTCCTCTCCTGCCTCGCGGTCTTCAGCTCCGCAGAAGAGGAAGGCGATGGAAATGACGGATTCATTGACGGCGTGCTGAAGTACGAGGTCACGTTCGAGGACGGCGGACTCTATAACTTCACCGCGTTCTGCGATCCGGACTATACGGTTCAGGAAGGCGACTACCTGGTCTATGCCGTCCTGCTGGATCAGGGCGCGATCGACGCCTACATGGGTTCGATCGACATCAACTACAACCCGGGCAACAAGAATGCCCGCGACGCCCAGATCGAGGACTCCGAAGGCGTGAACATCCACCCGAAGTACAAGCTCGACAAGGCGACCCCGGGCGAATGGTACTCCCGCACCATTCCGCTGGACAAGCTGGCGGGGTCGACCCTGACCCACATCATGCTGCCCTGCCATCCGAGATACGACGAAGACGTTCCCGGCGGGACCTACACGGCTTACTACAACAACATTTACGTCCTGAACTCGGACGACGAAATCGTCTGCACGATCTTTGAGGACACCCTGGACGAGGCCGTGGTGAACACGAGCCACACCGCAAATCAGATCTCCGCGACTCTGAGCGTGGTCGACATCAAAGAGACCTTCACTCCGGAACAGATCGCGTTTTTCGACGCTATGGATAAGATCGGCAATCTGTCCAATTTAAATCTGGACAAAACCAACGCCAAGGAACATGCCGACGAGATCGCCGCAGCCCGCGCCGCTTTTGACGCTCTGAGCGACGAATACAAGCTTTTGCTTCCTCTCGCCCACTATCATTTCCTGGAACAGGCCGAAGCCGCCCTGGCCGAAGCCAACGAGACCGACGCAGGCACCGAGACCTCTGCGGATGAAGAGACCCAGGTCACAGGCAACGATGAGACCGCTCCTGCCACGGGCGAGACCGAAGCCGGCAAGGCCCCCGAAACCGAAAAGCCCGCGGACGGCAAGAAGGGCGGATGCGGAAGCGTTCTCGCCTTCCCGGCCCTCGCTCTCCTGGGCACCGTCGGACTTGCCGTTCCCGCATTGTACCGCAAGAAGGACTGATCCGTTTCACAAAATCCTTCCGGCTATCCGGCCACCCGGTCATCTGAGCCGGCCCTTATTGGCAGCGCGTTCACCGCGCTGCCTTTTCATTTGCCAAGAAGGACGGTTGGAAAAACGGACAAATATGCAAGAAAACAGGTTGGAAAAACGGACAAATTTGCAAGAAAACAGGTTGGAAAAACGGACAAAATGCGCAAAATCACTTGTTATTGAGGGAATGGCATGGCCATAGAATTCATCCAGGTGTTCACATGACGGGTCTCTTTTTTCGAAAAAAGGTTGACCGTCTCCAAACTCCGGTGCTATAATGTTTGCGTACAATTCGGCAAGGAGGTTCCCCGAAATGGAAGACAAAGATCTTGATCAGAAAAGCCAGCTGGACCTCCACGAACGAAGTTCGATACCGGAGAGCGCCGCCAACCGGGAAGACACGTCCGCTGACGTGGATTATCTGGCCGCCGCCCCGGAACCGGAAGAGCCCATTGAAAGCCCGCTGCCCGACGTGGATGTGGAAGAAAACGAGGAACCGACCGTCCTGGAGACCTATATGGAGGATCGGGAAGACCAGTTCTCCCATCTGCTGGACATGCTGAACAACCGGCAATATACCGACTTCATGCATGCCGTTGAGGAAATGAACCCTGTGGACGCCGCGGACTTTTTGGAAACCCTGCCGATGGATCGGCTGCCGGCCGTATTCCGGATTTTCAAGAAGGATACCGCGGCGACTGTTTTTGCCGAGCTGGAGACTCCATTGCAGGAGCGCATCATCACGGCCATGACCGAACGCGAAATGTCCGCCATCGTGGATGAACTCTACACGGACGACGCGGTGGATATGCTGGCCGAAATGCCCGCCAACATCGTGCAGCGGATCCTGGCCAGGACGACCAAGGAAACCCGGGATACGATCAACAAATTCCTCGCCTATGAGGAAGACAGCGCCGGAAGCGTGATGACCAGTGAGTTCATCGAACTCCGGCCGACCATGACCTGCGCCCAGTCCCTTGCGCATCTGCGCCAGACGGGCATCGACAAGGAAACCATCTACACGACATACGTCACAGACAAGGAGCACAAGCTCCTCGGCTATCTTCCCCTCAAGGACCTCCTGATGGCCGACCCGGATTCCGAAGTGTCGGACATCATGACGAGCGACAACATCCTGTTCGCCTATACCGGCGACGACCAGGAAACCGTCGCAGCCCTGATCTCCAAATACGACCTGCTCGCCCTGCCCATCGTGGACCGGGAAAAGAGACTGGTCGGTATCGTTACGGTCGACGACGCGTTGGACGTCATGGAAACCGAGGCCACCGAGGATATCGAAAAGATGGCCGCTATCCTGCCTACGGACCGTCCGTATCTGCAGACGACCGTCTTCCAGACCTGGAAGAAGCGCATTCCCTGGCTGCTGCTCCTGATGATCAGCGCCACGTTCACCAGCACGATCATCTCCACGTTCGAGGCCAAACTGGCCGGACTGCATATGGTCGTATCCCTGTCCGCGTTCATTCCCATGCTGATGGATACCGGCGGCAACGCGGGCGGACAGTCTTCGGTCACGATCATCCGCGCGCTCTCGCTGCATGAGATCGAACCCAGGCAGATCTTCCGGATCCTGTTCAAGGAATTCCGGGTCTCGCTCCTGTGCGGCATCACGGTTGCCGCGGCCTGCTTCCTGAAGGTCTGGCTCGTGGACTGCCGTCTGGGCATGCAGCCCGAATACTTCCAGATCGCGGGCGTCGTGTCCATCACCATCTTCTGCGCGATCCTGATCGCCAAGATGGTAGGCACGCTGCTGCCGATCGGAGCCAAGGCCATCAAGCTGGACCCGGCCGTCATGGCTTCCCCGTTCATCACCACGATCGTGGATACGCTCACGCTCCTCATCTATTTCGGGATCGTGTCCGCCGTGTTCTCCAGCGTGTTCTGACGCGCACCGCATTAATGTCCAAGAAGGCGTTTCCGGAAATCCGGGAACGCCTTCTGTCTATCTTTCTTTCTTTTTTATATTCCGAATTGTATTCCGAAGCGGGAACGTCAGTCGTCGTCCCAGAGGCCGCTTTCGAGCTCCTCGTCGAGCCGGATCTGTTCCATTTCCTCGTCCTCGTCCTCCTGTCCGTCATAGTACGGATCCTCCTCGTCCTCTTCGTCCGGATCGAATTCCTCGTCCAGTTCGTCAAGTTCGTAGAGTTCGTCGATGTCGTCCTCCTCATCGTCCTCGTATTCCTCTTCGTCTTCCTCCAGCTCGTCGATCCGGTCCTGCAGGTCGTCGATCAGCTCTTCCAGCCGGTCATGGCAGTCCTCCCACCGGTCGTGAGCCTTCTCCTCATCCCAGTCCGGCTCCTCATACTCCAGGTCGAACAGGAGATCCTCCGCCTCGTCCATCGCCGTATGCAGTTCGTCGATGTTCATTTCGAATACATCCTTCTCTAAACGGATGAAGAGATCCTTGCTGTACACGATTTCAATCTTGTATTTGTCCATAGCGTGTCTCCTTTTCCTGTTGTTCTTTTTCCGGACGGTCACGCGTTCCCGGAATACCGGTCCACCGCAAGGGACCGGTCATAGTAGAGCCGGTCGAACGCCGAGATCTTCCATTTTCCGTTTTCCAGGTCCAGTATGCTCACCGCGCAGTTGAGCGGAACGGATCCCTGCCAGAAATCCGCGGGGTCCGGAAACAGCGAGTTGAGCATGGCCCGGACGGCAAATCCGTGAGTGGAGACCAGCCAGGTCCCGTCCGGATGCTCGTCCGGGAACCGGTCTAGGAACTCCCGGGTCATTGCGATGACCTCTTCGGTCGTTTCCCCGTTCGGGATCCTGGGCATCCCGATGGGATCGTGCTTGAACCGTTCCATCAGCTCCGGGTCCACGTCGGACGCGCCGGCAAGGACGCTTTTCCCTTCCCAGTCCCCGATGCACATCTCGATGATGCGCCGGTCCCTCCGGATCGGCAGGTCTTTCTGTCCGATTCTCTCCAGGAGGATCTCCGCCGTGTGTACGGCGCGCATGAGAGGACTCGACACGCACCCGTCGAACCGGATGCCCTCTTTCTTCATCGCGTCGCCCGTCAGGACGGCCAGGCGGCGTCCCAGCGCATTGAGTTCGACGTCGGTCTGCCCCTGGAGCAGGCTCTTTTCGTTGTATTCGGTTTCACCGTGCCGGATGACATACAGTCGCATTCTGATTCTTTTCCTTTTTTCCTTCCGGCCGCCCGGACAGGATTCGGAACGGACCTTGTTTTTTTTCCCGAAATCGGTTAAGATGGAACCGGGGGTTCTGCAGGGATATTGTACCACAAATCCGCAGGACCGGCACACCCAAGCACACAAAAAATTACCGAAAGCGAGGATTTCCGCATGCCGCTTCCCAAATCTGTACTCTATACGATTGAAGTCGAACCCTTCCTCAAGGAGTTCGGAGAGGATACCGTCCAGCGCTACGACGCCCTCAAGAGCGTGGTCGCCGTACAGGGCCTGCGCAACCGGGATTTCCCGGAACTGTTCCTGTTCTGGGCGGATCACGACACGTTCTGGCTGCGCTATATGACCGAACCCGGGCATTTCATGCACGGCATGGAATACCGTTCCATCCGGTCCTACGATGAATTTCTGGATCTCTACAAGGATTTTATCCGCAAACAGGGCCTGTGCCTGTGGGACGAATCCGTCCCGGCCACGATGAACGTCGCGACGACCGTCTGCGGCGTGGAGGGCCCCATCCCGGTCCGCGGCGGCGGAGAGATCGAAGCCCGCATCCGCGAGAGGACCGGCGCCGCGCCCGCCCTGGACCTGCGCGGTCTCTTTACCGGCAAGGGCACCCTTCCCGGGAGCACCCGTCCCTCTTCCGGCTCTGCAAAATGCGACGCGTATCTCTGGGCATTGGAGAACTATTTCGACCGCACCACGGACAAGCTCCTGTTCTATACGCTGGACGGCATCAGCTGGAGCGACGAGAAGCCGTACTATCCTGACCTCGGCAACGCGTTCGTGCCCAATCACGACTATGCCATTATGAAGAAGGCTTTCGTGTTCGACGTCAGCTGCTGGGGCGACGAGAAGCCCTGCGACGACCCGGACCAGCCTCTGGGCACCGACCTGGCGACCATGAAGGAGATCCTGCAGCGGCAGTATGACCGGACCGGCGGAAAGACCATGACCCAGGTCTGCGGATTCAATCCGTGGCAGCTCAAATACACAACCCACAAAAACCGCGGCAAGCATGAAGGCGTGGAATCCGAATGGATGTTCACCGAAGTCATCTCCTGCTACAACTGCGTCAAGGACGCGGACGCGTTCGGGTACTGCGGGCTGGCCAACGCGTCGGTCTATACCCAGTATCCGCTCAAGGCCCGCTACGTCAACCGCAAGCCCAAGGAAAAGATGGTCTTCGACCCGAAGAACACCTATGTGCTGTTCTACGTGGGCGACTACGACGCCGGAGCCTGGACGGCCCGCCACATCCCGAAATGGTACAACGACCCGGCCCTGGGCCGCAACCCGCTGATGTGGTGCTTCAACACCAATCTGTCCGAGCGCATCCCGATGGCCTTCGACTTCGTCTATGAGCGCTACACCGACAACGACTATTTCGAGGCCGGGGACTCGGGCGCGGGCTACAACAACCCCGCCCTGCTGTACGAGCCCCGCAAGCACTCCGGCCTGCCCAGCGGCGCCGAGGCCAACGTGGCGCACAACAAGTACTATTTCGACAAATTCGACCAGCAGATCATCGGATTCGTCATCGACGGGTGGAACCTCACCGACCGGAAGAACATGGCCGACCTGGCCCGCTTTGCCCCGATGGGCGCGGGCGGCAACCATTTTCCGCGCGAGATGCAGGTCGTGGACGGGGCCGTCTTCATCCAGCACACCTGCGACATCGGGGCGGAGCGCATCGACGTGGAGAAGGCCGTCATGACCGCCTTCCACTTCATGGACACCTATCCCCCTGAAAAGCGCTTCCACATCTTCCGCACCATCCTGGTCTCCCCGACCGACCATGACCGCATCATGCGGCGGATGAAGGAACTGAGGCCCGAAGCCAACTTCGTCTTCTGCGATCCGATCAACTTCTTCCGCATGGCGAAAGAGGCCAAGGAGCAGGGACTGACCTTCTGATGAAAGCCCGGACTCTGCAGATCGTCGTCATCTTCACCTGTGCGGCCGTTCTCGTCCTTCTGGGCGTTCTCACCGCGTCCGGGGTCCTGTTCCGTGAGCCCGGGGACGCCCGTTGCTTCATTCACGACCGGTTCCAGGTCTACTGCCTGAGCTGCGGCGGCACCCGCTCGTTCCATGCGCTTATGCACGGCCGTGTACTCGAGAGTTTCCGGGATCTGCCCGCCGTACCGATCGGGCTGGGCATCGTGCTCTACCTGACCGTACGGGCCCTGGTCTCG
>JAFYHA010000106.1 GCA_017539425.1 Clostridia bacterium | reverse complement strand
GTATGCGCGGGTCATCGTTCCTGATACCTCCCCTCATAATATCCCGAATATACAGGCCGTCCGCTTCTTCCTCCAATATGTCCAGATACATTTTGTTTGCGTCGTCATCTCTTGCTGTCCGAAGAGCGTAATAGATATTTTTGTCGGCAGTCTCAAACCCTTCGAACTTGATCTTCGAGAATGCGAACTGAGATTTGATCACGATCTGTTCACCGAGCTTCCCAAGCCGCATCGCTCGTGCCAGCTGCTCGACCGTAATTCCGTTGTTGACGAACGCTTCCGCATAATCGAAATAGGAGTCGTCGGCTCTGTATCCGACGATCAGATCGAATGCATTTACGTTGACACTGAAGTTTTCAATCAGATACTGCTTTGCCCTTCTTGCCACTGGCGTCTTGATCGAGAAGATGCGGTGCTCCACAAGGACGGCGATCCAGTTCAGTATCGTATAGTCCGGACTATTGAGGTTTAAGATGTTCAGATATTCCGTATCAAGCGTGTATCTGTTGGAAAACCCGTCGCGCAGCGAAGAGACTGCCCACTCTTTCGCAAGATCGTTACTCTCGGTACAGTAAAAGCCCAAGCCGTAATCGTTATTCTTCTTTCCCTCGCCGAAAACCGGCGCCTCAACAATCTGCTTCGAGCCGTGGTATATAGTGATTTTCTTGTCCATGGCACTTATCCTCCATTCCGCCTCGTCACTATTATATCACCACGGTGATAGTTAGTCAAGCGTTTAGACAACATTTTATATCACTACAGTGATAGTTTGCCCCTTTTTGTCAATTGTAAAACTTGGTGCAAGTTCGAGAGAGGTAGATGCAAGATGTTCATAATTACTTGCATCTAGTCTTGCAATCTTTTTTCAAATGGCGATAATTGAGTCACCAAAATCATACGCTTCACAACCTTTCGTTTATATGACAGCAACCACGGTCGCCCGTGGCTGTGTGCTTTGCAATTGTGCTATTCGCCTATCTGAGCCAAAAGCTCATCGATCTTTTCAAAAACGCTGACAGCATCGTCAAAGTTTTGCTTTTCGTCTGTATCAACATAGGCTCATCAAGTATTCTTCCACGTTGATATAGTCGACGTCGCCGACCTGGCATGTTTCGCCCCGATAGAGAACGTATCTGCCTGCGATTTGCCCGTAAATGCGTTCGAGGATGGCGCACTTTTCGGCGTCGGTTAGATGTTTCGTTTGGTCTTTCGCCACTTTGTCGCTGTGCTTAACCTCGTAGATGGCGCAAGTGTTGGTTTTACTGTCATAGATGACCATATCGAATTCGCCGCCTTCGGCAAAACGGAATTGAAATGCCTTCTTGGTAGAAGATATCGATTTGACCGTTTCCAATACTACGATGTCTTCGAGCATTCTGCCTTTGACGTCGCTGAGGATCTTTTCAATGATATATGCTCGGTCTTGCTCGGATACGGTGCCAAAATAGGCGTCCTGCATCAGCGAATACACCAAGGCTTTGGCAATGGC
The DNA here is from genome assembly GCA_017539425.1 of Clostridia bacterium. Taxonomy (GTDB): domain Bacteria; phylum Bacillota; class Clostridia; order Oscillospirales; family CAG-272; genus RUG14240. The sequence continues at coordinate 7,390 of JAFYHA010000106.1, read as the reverse complement.
GTACCGCATTCCCGGTTGGGTGAAAACATAGTGGTCTTGCGTGCCGGTAGCCTCCACTTGGTAAGGGCAGTTGTATATGAGGTCAAGCCTGCGAAGGTATTTCTGGATCGTATCGACAAGCGCTTGCGTGAGGGGTACCGTCAGCTCCTGTTTTTCTTTTACGTCGATCAGGGTTTTTAGCCTTTCGACGATTTGTTTTGCGTCCACGTCGTCCAAGACGTGTGCGCGAGGCGCCGGAACGTCATGCAGCAAAAGGTTCTTCGCCGAACCGAGGTCATGCGACTTAAACTCGCGCTCCACGACGCTCAACAAAAAGCGATGGTTCATATCTTCGACGATACGGTTGATGGCGTTGGTCAGTTCCCCTTTGTCGTAGAGCTCTTGCAAAGCATTGAAGTATGCTCCGAAACGATTGTTTTTCAGCGCATTTTGGATATTGCGGCTAATGGCGGTATCAATGTATTTACGGGTGCTTTCGTCGTCACGGAAAGACACTTCGTCCGAGCGCATATCTTCGTTGTCGAAACCCATATTTTCTTTTTTGAGCGTTCCACCGTATTCGATATAAGAATCGACCGAATGAATGTCAAGGAGTCTTGCGTATTCCCTGAAGGGTATGAAGGACGTGTGTATCATCACGTTACGATCATATAGTTCGTCGCGATCAGCCACGGCAAAACTCAATGAATCAGTCCCCGAAAGAACGATCTTCATTCCCATCATACTGAAGATATCGGACAGTACCGCCGCTGTATTGATAAAATCCTCCAACAACGTGATCTCGTCGATAAAGATATAACGATAGCCGAGTTTGTTTAACTTTTCAAGGTCTTTCGTTAGATCGGACATCGTGTTTGACGTCTGCACCTTGATATAAGCCGTCTTGTCCAAAGGCAACTCTTTTATCATTTGGAAAAGCAAAGTCGTCTTGCCGGTACGACGCAATCCATAGAGGATACATACGCGCCCGTCATAATTACCGTTGACGAAATCACTTAAATGTTGGAAGCAATCCCTCTTTTTGTAAGGCGAAACAACTTTGCATAACGGAACCAAATCGTCGCCCGCTTTGACGTTGGTATAAAAAGCGTCACTTGCAGGCGTGATCGGTTTAGGTTCCATCGTGATTCCAAATTGCTCGATGGTTTTATAGATGCTGTTATATCGCGCGCTTCCGACAAGTTGTACGTCTTTTTCGTAGTTTTGATAAGTACGCAAAGAAACGCCTGCAAGCTCGGCGCATTGACTTTGCGTCAAATGCTTGGATATACGTAGTTCTTTTAACGTCATAATATCACCCCCAACGCGATTCTAGCACATCAGATAGGTAATTGCAAGATTGTTTTGCATATTTTTGCACATTTTTGCGTATTTTTGCACATCAGGATTGACTCTGCGATGGAACCTTAACTTTGCATTAAACGTATAACTAGAAGTCTCAGAGCACCCCAAGGTTCAACCTATCAGCCATCTTGTCCAGATCCTTCTCCGTCACGCCGACGGTCCCAAGGATCTTTTTTTGTTTGGCCGTCAGGCCATATCTCCTGCGATAGTTTCCATTACCGTCTTTTATCAAAGTGATCTTCTCCAACTCACGCAGCACTGCGGGAACAGTATAGTTCTTCCGGTCGGTCCCGGAGATGTCCTTCATAGCCTGAAACAGTTTGTTGCGAATGATGCTTGCAATAAAAATCAAGTGCGTCTTTGATTCCACGGATTGGGTGCTGTGAACCTTAAGATTGTCATATTCCAAGCCCGTCTTCAATGCTCTGAACAGTTTTTCTATTGAATCTCTCTTCCTGTAAAGATCCAGTGCTTCTCCGGCTTCCATCTTCTGAGAGGTGACAATCGCAAAGAATCCAAACTGATCCGTTTTGGCTTTGATTTCCAATTCTCTTCGCCTATATCCGGATATCTTTCCGAACTCATCTGTCCTGACTGTAAAATACTTCTTGAATTCACGAAGCGATATGTTGCTTGCCTTCTCTCCGATGAGCGTATTCAACCTTTTTTCCAGTTCGGCAATCTTCTTCAGAAAGTCGTTTCTTTCCTGACCGGCACGAACATTGTCATAGTACAAATGAAAGTACCGGCGCTTCTTGTCGGACTTGTTAAAATGTCCGATCGTCGTCATGCCATATACGTCATGCTCCGGAATGTAAAGCTTGTTTCCGTTCATCAAAGGGATTCTGGCATCTTCCAAAGCATTCTGAATAAACAAAGCATTGATTTTGACCATCATCAGAAAGTCAATCTGTTCTTTATCGAATGCTTTGATGTTATCCCAGCTGAAATATCCTCTGTCCAGAATCAAACCCGTGTCTTTATATCCATACCGCTTCCCTTTTCTGACCATGTATTTGACCTGAGAATTGTCAATGATACTGCCCGGATACAGTTCATAAAACAGCGGCGTGGCGTCATCATGATCTATCGCATAACTGAGATTGACTTGTGGCTCTGTTTTGTCGTCTTTGGCATGGCCGAACTCGGCGTAATCAATCCCTTCTGCCTTTGTGTTGATGTTTGTGCTGTCGTAACTAAGGTAGATCTTTTCTTTATGGGTATGAGCACTGTTCCAATCTTTCAAAAAAGCTTCGATGTCAGCAGATTTGATTCCCTGGCTGAACAACCTGGATATGACCGTATCGTCGAAAGCTTTTCCCGATTCCGTATGATGATTCCATGCATACTTTGAGAAATGCTGCATGGTTCCGCTTTCCTCAATAATGACATAGCAAATGATGTCAATGATCCGTGCTGCATCATCCCCGTGAATCTGATAAAGCGTCTTTGTGATTCCTGTCTGATCCAGCAGTTTCTTCAGCGCAGCAAAAGCTCCGATCTGGAGACAATCCGATTTTGTCGGGGTCTGTTCCGCTTCTGCATTACCATAGTACAGGAAATAATTATCGTTTGGAAACATGTCTTCTGCTTTTGAATCACAATTTTTCAGTTTCCCAATACATACTCTTTTTTCAATATTGAACTGTCGATCCTTCTGATAATCGCTAGACAGAACATGATAGACATAGCAGCATTCTCTTTGCTTGACAACTTTCGTTTTGGCTGGTTTTTTGACTGTTATATTCAGGTGTAGCATGGCACACTCCATTTAGTTATGTATGTAACTAAATTATACCATGATCATCGAATTTTGTCAACTGGTTTTTGCCAATAATAGCAAGGATTTTCGCTATTTTCTGAAATTTTCTGAAATAATTTTTCGTTGAGTTATACGTTTTGTGAGAAGTTAAGGATCTCTCGGGAGTCAGCCCATATTGCCCTGAAAAAAAGTAATCCCCTGACTGTAACGATTGGATCGATAGAACCAACCTCCATTTGGTATCGCTGATACTAGTATCACCATGGTGATATTGTCTTATTCTGAGTTACGTTTTTGCGCAAATGCACAAGAATCTTTCGATTATTTCGGGAGAAGCGTAGGATCCGCACCTTTTTTAGGGTTCCTTCCCGGACTGTCCTTTCCGTTCCCCGTGCTTATATTCCGGGATGTGGGCCGGAGTCGGAAACAATCGGTTGTAACGTTCCTTCAGTCTCGCCTTAAGTTCCCGGTAGTCCACATACCGGGCCCGTAAAGCGGTTTTCGGCGGGATCGGGGCCGGTTCCAGCCGGATACCCCATTCCGTATACAGTCTCAGTCTCATCCTTAGGGGCGGCTTCCCGGTCTTCTCCACGATGAACGTCCCTTTGGGCATCTGCTTGAGTTCGTCTGGTGTCAGGAGCGGGCGCTCCAGCATGCTCAGGGACATGCTTCCCTCCTTCCCGTTCCGGGTCACCGTCCCGGACTGCACCGTGGCATTGCCGAGCGATCCGGAGAGCCGGGCCGCGGATCCTGAATTCGGGGCAAATCCCCCGAACAGGGTCAGCTGGATGTTGTCCACGATGATCTCCGCGCCCTCCTTTCCGTACTGCTTTTCCAGTTGCGCGAAGGACTGGATGACCGGGACGAAAGACATGCCCCTGGAGCGGGAGGCCGAGAACATCATCTCGGCGGAGTCGATCCTGGGCAGCGTCCCGAACTCGTCCAGATAGAACAGTACCCGGGAAGGCAGTCTTCCTCCGTGCTCGTCGGACAGGGCCAGCATCTCCCGGTAGAGTTCCTGGAGCAGAAGCGAGATCATGAAATATCGCGTGTTGTCCTCTTCGGGCATGATCAGGAACAGGGCGGTCTTCTCCGCGCAGAAGCGTTCGGTGTCCACGCTGCCCTGTGCGCAGAGGATGGGCTCCAGTTCGGAGTCCAGGAACCGGTTCATGCGGGAGAGCGCCGTGGAGATCACCGAAGACATGGTCTGGTCCGAAGCGGTCAGCGCGGAGCCGGCGAACCAGCGGATCTTGCTGTCCCCGGGCAGATACCCGATCAGCTCCTGGAAACGGTTCATGTCCTTCCGGTCCGAGGGCTCCAGGAGTTCCTGGACCAGCTTGTACACGGACAGGATGTGTCTCTCCCCCGCACCGCCGAACCGGCTCACCATCAGAATGGCCGCCGTGAGCAGGCCTTCGGCCGCGTCGTAGAAGAACGCGTTCTGCCCGTACACCATGGAGTCCCCGCTGCCCGTGAGGATGATGGTCCGGGCGACGATCTTCGCGTACTTTTCGGCACGTCCCAGATCCGCCAGGTCCCCGGTATCCTCGAACCGGTCCGCGTAGCGGTTGACCGGTTCGAGAAAGTTGAACCCGTCAGAACATTCCGGATTGCGCAGGTCCAGGATATGGACCCGGTATCCGTAATCCCTTTCCGCGACGCGCGCGTAGTTCCGGGCAAGATCCCCCTTGGTGTCCGTCGTGACGAAGGACACGCCCGAGGCGCAGGCGTATTCCAGATTGGGATAGAGCCAGTACGCGGTCTTGCCCACGCCGGCCGCCCCGATCATCAGGGCGTGCACGTCGCCGGTGTCCACAAGGGCGCTCACGCCTTTTCTTGTGAACTCGGCACCCACGAGGATGCCTTTTTCAACGGGCCTGGAGGAGGGATCCCGTCTCCACAGGTCCGGCGTGAACGGGATCCGCGCATACATGGTCTTCAGGTCCCTTCCGTTTGCGAACCGGGCGGTCCCGTGCTGCCCGTCCCCGGTCCTCTTAGAGCGGATGGACCCGAGCGAATAGCGGCCGGACAGGGTCCCGAGGACCGAAATCAAGGCAAACATCCCCACCCCGGCGCAGATGAGGATGAGGACGGGCGTATTCAGCACCTGCATGGAGGCCCCCCTAAAAGCCGAGGACCGGGGACATGACCGGCCTTGCGGAAGGACCGGTCTCCGGCTTCATCCGCACCGTTCCTGCGCCCTCGGGAAGGACCGTATGGTAGGACCCGGACCTCGCGTGCACGCAGACCGGTCTCGACAGTTCCTCGCATACGCCGCGGAAGAGGTCCCGGGCCGCCAGGCGGAGCGCGGCGTCATCGCCCATCACACAGGCGACCTCGCGCGCGTAGCGGGTCACGAACGTACGGACTTTCTTAAGGTCCTTTCGGACCGCGAACTGCGCGTCCGGCCAGCATCCGGTCTGCGCGGAAACGTTCAGTTCCTTCTGGAAGGCCAGCCAGGTCCTGTAGGCGTCCCGGACCCGCCCGTCCTGATACAGTTCGTGGAGGATCCGTCCGACGAGCCGGCGGAACTGCCCGCGTTCCTCCGGACTGTACTCCTTCCCGAAGACCGCGCAGGCGGGGCCCAGGGCCCTGAGGGCGCCGTACAGCCCGGGAGACGGCGCGTACTCCTCGTCCTTCAGTCCGGCGCGGATCGCGGCGGCATGGGCGGCGAGCGCCCTTCTCCGGGACCGCATCTCGTCACCCCGCAGGGGCACGTAGGTCCGGCAGAGGTCCAGATGCCCCATGTCTTCGGTCAGGCGCGCCCGGAGCCAGGCCTTGCCTTCCTCCGAAATGAATCCCCGGGACGCACCCGCGGACAGGACCAGGACGTGGACGTGCGGCCGGTCCGCGCCGGTCTCCTTGTTGTGGAAAGCTCCGTAGAACCGGAACTCCTCGAGCGGGATGTTGAAGGCCAGCGCCAGCGCGGGCACCTCGGCCCGGAGAAAGTCGGTCCAGGCCTGTGCGCTCCGCAGTCCGGAGATCTCGGCGTCCCGGCGGTCCAGGCCCAGGATCATATGGAAGACCCGGCCCGGAAAGCGTTCCAGTCTCGAGGCCAGCCTGTCCGGACGGACCGCGAATCCGTCCATGGAGAACAGCCCGTGGGACAGGGGCAGACTGCCCTGGGGCGCCTCCAGGCAGAGCGGGTAGTCCCCTGACGCGAAGCCCTGCGTGCGGGCCTCGGCAAGGACCCCGACGGCACCCGTCACGTCCGGGGCGCAGAGATAGCGCAGATAGGCCGGCGTCCGCATCAGATCCGGATGCATGCGGCACAGCCCGCGGATCTCCGTCTCCAGCACTTTCCCGCAGGGGCGGTATTTCCCGCTGCGGTCACAGGGTTCGGCGCCCGGCCGGAGGGCCGCGTAGTCGACGAGGGCGCGCATGTGCGCGCCCCCTTCCCGTTCCCCGTCCAGATAGGACACCCGGAGCGAAAGCGTCAGGCCCATAGGTCGCCTCCGTCCGTCTCCAGGCTTCCGTCCGCGGCGCGCACGCGACGGGCCGCCTGCTCCCGGACCGTCCCGATCTCCTCTTTGGAAAGTCCCATGTGGTTCTCGCACAGTTCGCTCATCGTGGCGCATTCCACGGCCAGCTTGTACAGCACGCCGTTGATCACGTTGAGCCTCGCCTTCAGCGTCCCGTCGATGAGGGACGCCGTGACCTTGGACATGTAGTCCCGGGCCGGTGCGCACAAAAGGTAGCCCATATAGAATTTCAGCGCGTCCTCGGCCAGCTGGCCGTAGGACCGGATCCCGAACTTTTGAAGCATGACCTTCGCCCTCTGCAGCACGGCCGGGGCGATCTTCCAGTTGATCCGGGGATAGGCCGTGCGTTCCGGTTCAGCCCCGTCCTCGTCGAGGAACGAGTCCCCTTCCATCTTCTCGGGCGGACCCAGGATCTCGTCCGCTGCGCACGCAGCCTTATTGAAGATCTCGTCCGGGTCCGGCTCGGCGCATTCCGCTTCGACGTCCCCGTATTCGTCGTCGTCCTGCGGGAAGAGGTCCTCTTCCGGGACGTCCTCCGGCCAGCGGTCCAGCGCCGGCTTGGGCGGTTCGCTTCCGTCTTGTCTCTTTTCCTTTTCGCTCATTGTCTTGTCTTCCTTTCCGATTCACTTTGGTTCGCGGTCTCCCGCATTTCGTCTTTCAGGTCGAGGACGGCCTGTCTCTCGATCGCGTTCAGTTTCAGCCCGAAGGCCGTTTCCGCCGCCCCGAACACCTCGCCGTCCTCCGGGTCCCGGCCTTCCGGCAGGGCCCCGAGCAGTGCCTCAAGGGCCGCTTCGTCCGGGGG
>JAFYHA010000105.1 GCA_017539425.1 Clostridia bacterium | reverse complement strand
TGATTATGCGCTTCCGCCGGAACTGATTGCCCAGCATCCAACGGATGAACGGGATGCTGCTCGTCTGATGGTCCTGGATCGCAAGACCGGATCGGTAACACATCGAATCTTCCGGGATATCCTGGACTACATCCGTCCGGAGGATGTACTGGTCATCAACGATTCCAAGGTCATTCCGGCCCGTCTGTACGGAACCGTGGCAGGCCGTCCTGACGCTCCGATGGAGATCCTGCTCCTCAGACAACGGGACTTGGACGTATGGGAAGCATTGGTCAAACCGGGAAAACGCGCAAGAATCGGAATGAAACTGGATTTCGGGGAAGGACGTCTTGAGGGAGAAGTCACCGGGATCGACGAGGAAGGGAACCGTCTGATCCGTTTCTCCTATGATCCGGCCCGGTATGACAGCATCTATTCCGTACTTCACGAGATCGGGATCATGCCACTTCCGCCTTACATTTCAGAGGCCTTGCGGAAAGAGGAAGATTACCAGACCGTGTATGCCCGCGACGAAGGTTCCGTGGCTGCGCCTACAGCCGGACTGCATTTTACAAATGAACTGCTCGATGCCGTCCGCGCAAAGGGGACGGACGTTGTCCCGGTCATGCTGCATGTTGGCCTGGGTACTTTTAGGCCGGTCAAAGCCGAACGGATTGAAGACCATGTCATGCATACCGAGTTTTTCTCCGTCAGTGCCGATGCTGCGAGACGGATCAACGAGCGCAGGACCGCGGGCGGACGCGTCATCTGCGTGGGGACGACGTCCTGCCGGACACTGGAAAGTGCCTCCGATGAAAGCGGGATGGTTCATCCGATGCAGGCGGATACGGGGATCTTCATCTATCCCGGATACCGATTCAAATGCACGGACGCCCTGATCACGAATTTCCATCTGCCACAATCCACGCTGCTTATGTTGATCTCGGCATTCTACGATGCAAAACACATCATGGAGGCATACCACGTTGCCGTGAACGAAAGATACCGTTTCTTCTCGTTTGGAGATGCGATGATGATTCTATGATTATACTATACTATATTTTTTTGTTTTGTTGACAGAAGAACAGGAATGGGTGCATTATTGCAGCAGAACAAATAGGAGTTTTTCGAAATGGCTCAGACGGACGTAAATATCAAAATGGATAAAGAGACCAAAAACGCTTTTGACAAGATTTGTGAAGAAAACGGAATATCGATCAGTTCAGCGTTCCATATTTTTGCAAAGACGGTAGTAAGGGAGCAGAGAATCCCGTTTGAACTGACGGCGGAAGTGCCCAACTCCGTAACGCTTGCGGCAATGGATGCGGCAGAAAAAAGAAGTGACGTATTCGGACCCTTTGATAGCGTTGACGCGCTGAAGGAGGCGCTTAATGCGTGAACTACCCCATCTTAACGGAAGTGGGTGGTGGGTAGTTCACTATACCCGTGTCCCATTAAACTCGCAGATGCGATGAAGATTCAATGATGAGGTTTCAGTTTTCTTTTTGCAAAATTTTACTATGATTCCAACAGAGAATGTTATAATATCTAACACAAATTGCAGGATCCCGCTTCTGGCAATCGTAGGATGCACGGCTTCCGGTAAGACCGTGCTTGCGATCGAACTGGCTCGGCGCATCTGCGGGGAAATCGTGATCTGCGACTCGATGCAGGTTTACGCCGGAATGGAAATTGGGACCGCAGCCCCCACGGATGAGGAACGGAACGCAGTTCCTCACCATCTGGTCGGTATCCGGGATCCCATGAGCCCCTATTCGGCACAGGACTACGTGAAGGACGCATCGGATGCCGTCGTCGATATCTCGAAACGGGGGCGCGTACCCGTCCTGTGCGGCGGTACCGGTCTTTATCTGGATGCTTTTCTCCGGGGCGGGTATCCGGAGGACGGAGTACCGGATCCGACGATCCGACGGGATCTTCTTGACCGCCTGGAAAAGGAGGGACCGCAGAGCCTTTATGAAACTCTCTCCGCCCTCGATCCCGAAGCCGCTGCCGCCACTCATCCGAACAACGTGAAGAGGGTCCTCCGGGCTTTGGAGATCTACTATACGACCGGAGAAACCAAGACGGCCCGTGACCAAAGAACGGCTGGAGCCGTTTCGCCCTACCGGGCACTGGTGATCGGCATCGGGTTTCACAAACGGGACACACTTTATGCCCGGATCAACGACCGGGTGGACCGGATGCTGGCATCCGGACTGGTACAGGAGACGCTTCGCCTGGACCGGGCCGGCGTCTTCGAAGCCAATCAAACCGCGGCACAGGCCATCGGATATAAGGAATTACTCGGTGCGGTGCGCGGGAATGAACCCATGGAACAGGCTGTCGAAGCACTCAAGCAGGCTACCCGCCGCTATGCCAAGCGCCAGCTGACCTGGTTCTCGGCCAAAGATTATGTCCGCTGGATCTATGCGGACGATGAAGACGGACACCCGGTACCGTTTGAGACCATACTCGACAGCGCGCTCGCGCTCGCCGGATCGTTTCTTCAGCATTCTTGAATCCAAATCTTCGAAAGGAGGCCGGAATGGACACCCAGACAAACAAACGAAGATCTCTCCTTCAAATCCTGGCTCTGGTCATACTGGCCGCCTTTGTTGTGATCCTGCTCAAGGCAGGCGGCGCGTTTTCCACGTCCGTAACCACCCTGAACACCAATATTGTCACGGCAAACGAGTACATCGGTTCTACCGGATATATCTTCCGGAACGAGACGGTCCTGACCGCCGAACGGACCGGCCCCGTACTCTACCTGACTCCGGACGGTGACAAAGTTGCCACCAACACTCAGCTGGCCATCATGTACGGCGCGGATTCCGAGGCGACAGAGTCGCTGCAGGAGCAGATCACCGATCTGCAGACCCGCATCTCGTTTCTGGAAAGCGCGATCGGGGAGGGAACGAACCTGTCTAAGATCGGTGAAATGCGCGCAACCGTCCGTAACCTTCTCCTGCGCACGAACCGCGGTCTTAACGACGGAAACCTTTCCGCGGTTTTGGAAGCGCAGTCCTCCATACTGGCCTCCCTGACCGGGTATCACGTCCTGACCGACGAGGAGAGCCATGCATCGGAAATGCTGGCCGCGCTCCGCGAGCAGCTGGAAACCACGATGTCCAGTTTCAGCCGGGAGGGCGTCGGCATCTATAACGCGACGACATACGATCCTCAGGGCGCCAATCCGGGTTCCTATGCGACCGATCACGGATATACCATGCCGGAATCCGGCATTCCGGAAGGAAGTCTTTCGTTCCGGGTCGGAAGCGGCTATTTTTACCGCTCTTCCCATGTGGACGGGTATGAAAGCCTGTTTACGAGCGAAACACTGGACAACCTGACGACCGAACGCTTCCGGAGCCTGACCTCCTCTTCATCCGTCCTGGATGAAACCGGGAAATGGTCCGACGGGAAGTCCGTTCTGGGCAAGATGGTCCTTTCACCGGAATGGCATCTGGTGATCCCCCTGGAGGCGGACGGCGTGGTTCTGCGCAACGCGTACGGGGACTTCACAGGCTGGCAGATCGAACGGGACGGAGAGATCCTTTCCGTGGTGAATGAAGGCACCCCCCTTTCGGTTACGTTCAACGAGCGTCCGGACGATCCGTTCCGGATGCGTCTGGATCGTGTCGTGGTTTCCAATGATGACGGAATCCTTCTGATCTGTTCCTCTTTCGATATGCCGTCCGAATTCACGTTTACCCGCGTGCAGACGGTGAAGATTCTGATGAATTCCGTGACCGGGTATCACGTCCCGGAAAGCGCGATCCGTACCTGGAACGGGTATGAGGGCGTGTTTGTCCTGGTCGGAAACCGGGTGGAATTCCGGCGGATCACGGTCCTGTACCGCGGAGACGGATACTGCATCGCCGAAGACCGGAATCTGAAAAAGGAACGTTTGGATAGATACCGCTCCGCGATTGCAACGGACGTGCCCGAAGAGGAAGCCGCGCAAATCCTTCACGAAGGCGATGCGGACTATGCGGAATTCCTGTATCTGAATGACCAGATCCTGACCGGATCCACAGACCTGTATCCGGGAAAGATCCTCAAGTGAGGCGATAATGACCATGACAGACTATTCGTACATTCAAGAAAATGTTAAGCGCATACGAATCCGTATGCAGGAGGCCGCGCGAGAGGCCGGAAGACCCGATGATGCCGCTTTGGTCGCTGCCGTTAAGTACGCGGACACAGATGAGGTCAACTATCTGCATACCAAATGCGGGATCACCGACATCGGTGAAAACCGGGTCCAGCAGCTGCTGGAACGCTGGGACCATCTGAAGGACAGGGAAACGCTGCGGATCCATTTCATCGGCACTCTGCAACCCAACAAGGTCAAGTACATCATCGGGAAGGTCTGCCTGATCCATTCCCTGGACTCCGTGAAGCTGGCCGAAGAGATCGAAAAGAGGGCAAAGGCGGCCGGGCTGACCGTAGATGTCCTCGTGGAGATCAATTCGGGCGAAGAGACTTCCAAATCCGGCGTTCTTCCCAAAGATGTTGCGGATTTCTGCAGGGTCCTGTCCCGGTTTCCGCATATCCGCCATCTCGGGTTCATGACGATGGCTCCGAAATGCGAGAATTCCGGAGACTATATCAAGTATTTCACTGAAACTTATCGGCTCTGTCTTGACATTTGGTATAAAATACTTCATAATAATACTATGCCAATTATGTCTATGGGAATGAGCGAGAGCTTTGAGGAGGCGATCCGGTGCGGCGCAACGGTCGTACGGGTCGGAAGAGCCTTGTTCGCCAAGCCGGAAGCCATTCCCGAAAACAAGGAATAAAGAGGAGGGCATTATGGGATTTTTTAAAGGACTTTTAGGCGGAAAGAACGAAGACAACACCTATGACGATCCGGGAACGGAGTCGAGCGGTTACTACGATTTCGACGATACCGACAACGAAGAATTCAAGTCCACTGACGCTTCCGCGGAAGCCGAAGCACCCGCTGCTCCCAAGCCGCAGGCCAAACCGGCCGTCTCTCTTAAGCTGGTCAAGCCGTACAGTCCGCGCGAAGCCACGGGCTACATCGATATGCTCAAGGAGAACTGCATCGTCGTCATCGACATCAGCGCCCTGAACAGGGACGGCGCCCTTCGCCTGATCGACTACCTTTCCGGCGCGATCTACGCCCTGGACGGAGATCTGAAAAAGACCAACCAGAACACGCTTGTCGTCGCCCCCAAGGGTGTAGACATCAGTTCCATGATCCCGGCCGCGAAGAACGAACCGGCCGAGGAAGCCGAGCCCGCCGAGCAGGCCTGACCCACGGAGGCTACCCGTGACCGCTGTCCTGACTACAGCGGGACAGATTCTGGCTAAGACTGTCCTGTATCTGCTTTTTGCGCTTGAACTGGCGATGCTGGTCCGGTCCGTGATGTCCTGGTTCCTTGCCGATGAGGAAAACCGCTTCGGTCATTTCCTGGTCGTCATTACCGAACCCGTCATCGTCCCGGTCCGGCTGCTGTTCAACAAATTCAACTGGTTCCAGGATACGCCCCTGGACGTGCCTTTCCTGGTGACGTTCGTGCTGCTCATCCTGCTCCAGTCCAGTCTGCAGCTCGCTGTATGACGGCCGGCCCGGCGCCGGTCTCCGGCGACCGTACAGACCCTAATCCATTTTGACGATATGCGGGGCCGGGCTTCCGGCCTTCGCACTTTACTTTCAGGAGAAACCATCATGTCCAAAGACTACACGAGTACGCTCAATCTTCCCACGACCGAGTTCGCGATGCGGGCCAATCTTCCCCAGCGCGAACCCGAAATGCTGAAATACTGGGACGAGAAGAACCTCTACCAGGCTATGCTGGATCACGCGGCCGGGAAGACCCCGTTCGTCCTTCACGACGGACCGCCCTTTTCCAACAACAACATCCATATGGGCACCGCCATGAACAAGATCCTCAAGGATTTCATAAATAAGATCAAGGTCATGGAAGGATACCGCGTACCCTATATCCCGGGCTGGGACAACCACGGCATGCCGATCGAGTCCGCCATCATCAAGCAGAACAAGATCGACCGCAAGAAGATGAGCGTATCCGAGTTCCGCTCCCGCTGCCATGAATTCGCCATGCATTTCGTGGAAGTGCAGAGAGACCAGTTCATCCGTCTGGGTGTGACCGGCGACTGGAAGAATCCTTACCTGACCATGGATCCAAAGTTCGAGGCCCGCGAGGTCCGCGTCTTCGGGGAGATGTTCAAGAAGGGATACATCTACAAAGGCATGAAGCCCGTGTACTGGTGTCCCAAGGACGAGACCGCCCTCGCCGAGGCGGAGATCGAGTATACCACCGATCCCTGCACGTCCATCTATGTGAAATTCAAGGTCTCCAAGGACAAGGGCCTGCTCTCCGGACTGGCCGGCGCGGACTCCACCTACGTCCTGATCTGGACGACCACGACCTGGACCCTTCCGGGCAACCAGGCCATTGCCGTTCATCCGGACGAGACCTATGCCGTGGTCAGGGCCGGAAGCGAGAATTATATCGTGGCCGAGCCGCTGGTCGGCAAGGTCATGGCCGCGGGGAAGATCGGGTCCTATGAGATCGTCAGGACCTTCAAGGGCTCGGACATGGAATATATGGAATGCGACCACCCGTTCCTGGACCGCAAGTCCGTAGTGCTCAACGCGACCTACGTGACGATGGATTCCGGTACGGGCTGCGTCCATACCGCTCCGGGATTCGGCGCGGACGACTTCGAAACCGGCAAGAGATACCACCTGGATATCCTGGTGCCCGTGGACGACCGCGGATACCAGACCGCGGATGCCGGTCCGTATGCCGGACTCAGCTATTCCGAATCCAACCAGGTCATTTTCAACGATATGCAGGCCAGCGGGGCCCTGTTCGCCTACGAACAGATCGAACACGAATATCCGCACTGCTGGAGATGCAAGAACCCGATCATCTTCCGCGCCACGCCGCAGTGGTTCTGTTCGGTGGACGCGTTCAAGGAAGAGGCCGTGGAGGCCTGTGACCGTGTGGAATGGATCCCGGCCTGGGGACGTGACCGTATGGCGGCCATGATCCGGGAACGGGCCGACTGGTGCATTTCCCGCCAGCGTCACTGGGGACTTCCGATCCCGGTGTTCTATTGCGAGTCCTGCGGCAAACCGGTCTGCACGGACGAGACGGTCGGGAAAGTCTCGGAGATCTTTGCGGAAGAGGGCTCCAACGCCTGGTTCGACAGGACCGCGGAGGAACTGCTGCCCGACGGATTCCGCTGCCCGTTCTGCGGAGGAACGCATTTCACAAAAGAAACCAACACCCTGGACGGCTGGTTCGATTCCGGCTCCACGCATTTCTTTACGCTGGAGAACCAGGAAGACAAGGGCCTGACCTGGCCTGCGGATCTCTACCTGGAGGGTGGAGACCAGTACCGCGGTTGGTTCCAGTCCTCGCTCCTGACCGCCGTAGGCGCAAAGGGAAAGGGCGCTCCCTACAAGACCGTCCTCACACACGGCTGGACCGTGGACGGGGAAGGCCGCGCGATGCACAAGTCGCTGGGCAACACGGTCAGCCCGGACGATATGGTCAAGAAATACGGTGCCGACCTGGTCCGCCTGTGGGTCGCCTCTTCGGACTACCATGTGGACGTCCGGTGCTCGGATGCCATCTTCAAGCAGCTGTCCGACATCTACCGCAAGATCCGGAACACCGCCCGCATCATGCTGGCCAACCTGAACGACTACGATCCGGACAGGGATGAAGTCTCCGTGGACGACATGCTCGCCCTGGACCGCTGGTTCGTGGCCCGGACCAATGCGCTGGTCAAGGAATGCCGGGAGGCCTATGACCGCTATGAATTCCACGTAGCCTACCATGCCCTGAACCGGTTCTGCACGATCGACGTGTCCAAACTCTATATCGACATCACCAAGGACCGGATGTATACCAGCGCCGCGGACAGCGCCGAGCGCCGTTCCGGCCAGAGCGCCCTTTACTACGCCCTGACCCGGATGACCCGTCTGCTCGCTCCGCTGATCTCGTTCACGGCCGAGGAGATCTGGCAGTCCATGCCGCATACCGCCTCGGACGAGAAGGTCAGCATCTTCCTCAATCCGCTTCCCGAATGGAACGGGGAACTCAGCCGTACGCTGGCTGATACCGAATCCGCATGGAACCGCCTGTTCGATCTCCGCGACGACGTCATGAAGGCTCTTGAACTGGCCCGCGCGGACAAGATGATCGGAAAATCCCTGGACGCCAAGGTCGTTGTGTATACCCAGGACGAAGACGTGTTCGGCGTACTGAACGGTTTTGCGATCGGTCTGGCACTCTCGCACAATGCTTCTTCCGGCGGTACGGACTTTATCGCGGTCTATGTCAGTTCGCGTTTCAACCGGCCGATCTGGAACTATATCATGGCTGTCAATGTCTTCATCCTCTGTCTGGCCGGACTGCTCTACGGCTGGGAGAGAGCGTTATACTCGATC
>JAFYHA010000003.1 GCA_017539425.1 Clostridia bacterium | reverse complement strand
TCGCGCATCCGTTTATGGAGGGCAACGGCAGAAGCACGCGCATCTGGCTCGATCTGATTCTGAAAAAGAATCTGAAAAAGTGCGTCGACTGGAGCCTGATCGACAAAAATGATTATCTGTCCGCTATGCGTGAAAGCGTATCCGATCCGACGAAAATATACGAACTGATAAAAACCGCCTTGACCGACGATATCCACAACCGCGAGATCATCATGAAAGGCATTGATTATTCCTATTACTACGAGACCGAGGAATAAGAGCGGATGAACGGGTAAGGATGAAAAAACTGATGGGAAATAAGACCAAGAAAGAAGAAGAGTATTCCTCGCTCAAAAGCTTTATTAAGTTTTGTTCTGATCCAATAGCTCAAGAATTAAGAGATGCGGAAGATATTTCAAAGGAAAAACAAGAACGTCCGGATATTGTCCTACGCAAAGGAGATTGTGTGTTCGGAATCGAACATATTAGTATTCCATTACTGAAAATTGAAAACGGAAGTGCCGATAGAATTAAAAATGCCCATATGACGAGGACTTTTAACAAGTATCGTATAGATGATGGAGTGGATAGATTATCTGGGAAAGAGGATGTCGCGCTAAAAGAGATTGAGAAAATAGTAAACGATCATGAAGCGTCACTATCAGCCTTTTCTTGCAGAGATTATATTAATAGCCTGATAGAACTTCTGTCCAATCATAACGCAAAATCATACCGTCAGAATATTTCGTGTGACTATCCAAAGGATAAAATTCAAATTCTATTTCTCCTTGATGTTGCATATCCCGATGAGTTTTCTAAGGAATTAGAGTATAGAAAACGCGAAAGTTCAAAATGGGATATCTTCGTTCGCAATGACTATCCATTTACATATTCTTTCATAAACGCATTAAGCACAAAGCAATATGTTGATGCATTTTGCCTTATTTGGCATCCGACTGACAACTATTCAATAAAAAAGACAAAATGCTATGTCCTCCGGCACGGAACAGATATGATAAAAAGTATTAGAACTATAGTGTGGGAAGAGTTCAGGTTACCTCTAAAGCACCGATTACCCAAAAACGTAAAACTGAAACTGGAGCGCAATGATAATGAATAAAACAATTTCTGAAAAGAAAGCCTTTCTTGAAGAGATTATCCCGCTTGTTGCTGATCCTTTAAAGAAAGACGAAATGCAGCAAAAGCATTACGCCTTTTTGCTCAAAGATACCAATGGCGGCAAACTGTATAAATACAGCACATTCGACAGCCACGGATACGCGCTAAACAGCCTAATAAACGGTACGCTCCACTGCTCTCGCCCGGATACCCGAAAGAGGAACCGCATGCATACACAAGATCAGAATCACAGACAGACAATGCGTCTGTTTGCGGCCGTCCGGCTAGAATCCCCCGTCCTGGACAGCCTTTCACAAGTTCGGGCAGAACTGAAAAGAGCCGGGGCTTCAGGGAGCTTTCCCAGTCCCGAGAACTATCACATCACGCTGGCTTTCATCGGGGAGTATCCGGATGCCCGGAAGGTGAAGAACGCGCTCAACGATGTACGGTTTTCCGCGTTCCGTATCGAATTGAGCGGATTGGGAACGTTCGGGGACACACTCTGGGCGGGGCTGCGCAGGGAACCGCAGATGGAGAATCTGGCTCTGACCGTCCGGCGCGCTCTCGCCGCAGCCGGGATCCAGTCTGATCCCAAGCCTTTCCGGGCCCATATCACACTGGCCCGCCGGTTTTCTTCGGAAACGGTTGACCCGCGCCGCGTTGAGGTCCGGGAGGCCGGTATGACCGTTCACTCATTCTCCCTCATGCGCTCACAGTTCGGTGAGCGGGGCATGATCTATACCGAGCTCGCCAGGATCGAAGCGGAAAGGAATACGATATGAGAGTTCTTGTGATCCCGGACGTCCATCTGAAGCCCAAGCTGTTCGGGTATGCGGACGAACTGCTGAACCAGGGTGTTGCGGACAGGGCCGTCTGTCTGATGGACTTGCCGGATGAGATCGGGCAGGAATACAATATGGACCTGTATGCACGGACGTTCGAAGCCGCCATCGCGTTTGCCGGGGAACATCCGGACACGCTCTGGTGCTACGGAAATCATGAGTTTTCCTACCTTTGGGGCCTGACCACCAACAAGTATTCGGTGTTCTGCTCGGAACTGGCGAAAAACAAGATCCTGGAGCTCAGGCAGTCCCTTCCGGACCCGGAGCAGATGGCGATCGTGCACCGGATCGACCGGGTGATCTTTCTCCATGCCGGACTGACCGAAAATGCCGTCCGGTCCTGCACAAGGCCTGGGGACTATGAGAATGTGGACATTGTCATCGACAACGTCAACCGGTTGCTGTCGCCCGATGATCTGTGGTGGGATTCCGCGTCCCCGGTCTGGTACCGGCCGCAGAGAGCGCTCTGCCCGATGTACGAACCCGACCGCTTCGTGCAGGTCGTGGGACATACGCCGGTGGAGACGATCCGCCGGGAAGGATGTATGATTTTCTGTGACGTCTTCGCCCGGACACGGAACGGACTTCCGTACGGAAGCCGGCATTTTCCGGTTGTGGATACCGAAACGGGAACCTGGACGGAGTATCCGGTTCCCGGGGAAACCGACCGCTGAGCGGCCGGAAAAGAAAGGAGAGACCGATGGCTACGATCAAGACCATCAGCGGACAGCCCCGCTATGTGATTGAGAGCGGACAGATCAAGACGTTCCAGAGTCCGCTCGTCCTGTATCTTATGCGTGACACGAACTGCGGACTGTCCTTCTGCGAATGGAACATGAAACGGATCTTTTCCTATGAGGACGGGGTGGTCCGTGATTATTTCGGGGGCGTCCTGTACCGTTTCGACGGGAGCCGGTTCCAGACCCCCTCATACCGCACGATGTACTGGCTGGACCGGGGATGGGTCTAGAACGACCAGTTCTGGAAACTGTACCAGTTCGACGGGTACCTGTCCAAGGGAGAGGTCGCCCTGCTGATCACGGCCTTTGAAAAAGGCTATCTGGAAAGACCGTAGGAGGGGTACCGCATGTCAGATCATCCCGATTATACCCGGACCTACTGCAATCCCGTTCCGCTCCCGGATTATCCGATCGGACGGAACTGCGTCGGGGGAGACCCCAACAGCCTCTGCGACTACCGGGAGACCGCGGACCCCACCGTTCTGTACGAAAACGGGAAGTGGTACCTGTATCCGTCCTGCGGAATGCTCTATGTGAGCGAGGACTTCCGGACCTGGCGCCACATTCGGATGGAACCCTATGACATCGGGTACGCTCCGACCGTCGTCAAGCACAGGGGGCGGTTTCTCCTGGCGGCCAGCGGTTCCGAACTCTACGTTTCAGACCGGCCCGAGGGACCGTTCAGGAGTCTCGGACCGTTCCGGGACGCGCAGGGAAACCGTGTGGGATTCGGAGACCCCATGCTGTTCTCGGATGAGGACGGGCGTCTGTATATGTACAGCGGATGCGGGGAAGCGATCCGGGGATGCGAACTGGACCCGGACGACCCGACCCGCATGCGGACGGAAAACCGGCTCATGTTTTCCATGAACGTGGACGAGCACATCTGGGAACGGATGGGGGACTGGAACGAGGACAGATCCTACAGCTGGATCGAAGGATCCTGGATGTACAAGCGCAACGGAATCTACTACCTGATCTATTCCGCGCCCGGAACGCAGTGGAGCACCTATGCCATGGGCGCCTATACCGGAACGTCCCCGCTGGGTCCCTGGACCTATATGCCGGGCAATCCGTTCCTGATCTCAAGGCACGGCCTGATCCGGGGCACGGGGCACGGCAGCGTCGTGGACGGACCGGACGGTACGGCGTGGGTGTTCTATACCTGCTGCGTATGCCGCGCGGGGATCTTTGAAAGACGCATCGGGTTCGATCCGATCGGGTTCGGGGAGGACGGGACCATCCTTCCGGTCCGGGTCTCCGAGACGCCCTCCTGGGCGCCCGGGGTCCTTCCGCATCCCGAGCGGTCCAATCTCACAGGCCTTCTGCCCATGACCCAGCGCAAGCCCTGCAGGGCCAGTTCCAGCGTACCGGGACGGGATCCGATCTACGCAACGGACGACAGCATGATCACCTGGTGGCAGCCGGAACGGGAAGACCCGGAGCCGGTCCTGACCGTGTTCCTGTCCCATACCGAGCATGCCGTATTCCGGGTCTCTGCCGTACGCGTCATCTGGACGGACGTAGGTCTGGACATTCATCACGGAGTCCTGCCCGGGCCGTTCGGCTATGCGGTAGACGCAAAGAACGGGGAAGACTGGGTGTGCGTGTTGGACAAGAGCGACAATACGGTCGATATGCTGATCGATTACCAGACGTTCCCGCCGGTCCTGACGGACGCGGTCCGGATCCGGATCACGAAAAAGCCTGCCGGGATCGAGCCCGGACTGGTGTCCTTCACGGTTTTCGGGGCTCCGTAAGTCAATTAGAGCAGCCGCAGCCCGGACACTCGCAAGGAGTTCCGGGCTGCAGCTCTTCTGCCTCTCATTCACCACATGTCGAAGGAACGTTCGTAGCCGGTCAGGTCCGGCTCGCTGAGCTCCCCGGTCCCGTACTTGAACGTAAGGCGGTGCGTGCCGCTTTTGGATGACGTGACCATGGCTTTCACAGGCCGTTCGTTGACCCGTTCGACCGAAGCGGTAAACTCGGTGTTTTCGCTTCTTTGAATCTCTAAGACCATCGTGTCCACGGAAACGGTGCAGGAGATGACGCCTCTCTCGACCAGCTTCGGATCGATCTGGAACAGGTCATACCAGAGCGGGGGATCACTTTCGGCCGGATCTCCGTCGTACCTGACCTGATAGTGCTTTGCGTATGCGCTTTCGAAAACGTAATAGAAATCCCAGGCTCCGTCCGCCAATTCCGAGGGCTTCCAGTAGCCGTAGGTCCTGAAATCTCCATAGTCTGTCCGGTCGATCCCGTTCGCGACGGTTTCCGTGAAGTTGTGGTTCGGTCCGGACACGGTCACGGTCACGTTGTCCGCGGTGACCGCGGGGGAGAGAAAATCGTTGAACTTTTCAAGGGCCTGCTCGTTGGCCTCCTGCTGTATCCGCCTTTCTTCCAGTATCCGGTCCCAGGCATCCAGGTCCGGAAAGTCGATCCGGGCGGTCCCGTATTCGAACGTCATGGAGATGTTGTGACCGGCGTTCGGGTTCAGAGGGTTTGAAACGGAAACGGCCAGGGATCTGAGAAGACCGTCTTCGGAACGGGCTTTGAGCCAGTATTTCTCGGTCTTCCGGTCCCATCTGGTCAGAAGTGCCCGGCTGTACTCGAAGGTCAGGGTGGCGTAGGTTACGCCGCCTTTCTTTTCCGTGTGGGTCTCGCAATGGAAGACCGAGTCCTCTTCCGGCACCGTGGCCGGTATCCTCAGGTCATCCAGGAAGGACAGGAAAGAGGCGTCATACAGTTCCCGGGCCCGTTTGGAATAGTCCGGGGCATCCGGATCCGAAGAGCAGTGGTCATACTGCAGGAATCCGTCTTCCTCGGCGGTCTCGCAAGCATACACATAGGACCCGTGATCCGTGAAGCACCAGATCCTTTCGTTTTCGGACAGAATGCTTTCGGCATCGTCCAGGACATGAAATACAGACCGGGTCCTTCCATGGGCTTGGAATGTGACGACCATGTTCCGGTGCTTCACAGTGGCTTCCGTGAAACCGTTGAGCATTTCGATCGCTTCGGACTTGCTGTCCGAACTGAGGTCTTCGGCAGGGACCGCATCATCCGGGACCGTCTGAAAGCCGCAGGCCGTGAGTGCGGAAACGAGCAGGATGCCTGCACTCAGAAGTCCGCAGAGAAGAAAAATCGGTTTTCTCATGAATGCCTCCTGTGGATCGTGGAATCCGGGTGAAAACAAGAGCGTGCGGCAGCCGTGACTGCGCAAGAAGCCGTCCGGCAGGGCCGGACGGCTGCCGGAACAGGGCCCCGGAATCAGTTGTTGAGGGTTTCGATCAGTTTGTTGAATTCTTCCAGCTTGCCGTTGACCTTTTCCTCGTTTTCGGCCCACAGGGAGGCGAAGGCCGCCGTGTGGGTGGCGGTGTGGCGCAGGCAGATGCCCGCGAATCCGGCCATGTCGAAGTGCAGGCCGGCGTCGTACACGCGGGTCTCGAAGACCAGGTCGAGCATGCGCTTGGATTCCTCGTCCCGGGGCGTGTGCCCGGTAATGACCACGTCATGGAACTGCGGGTAGACCGTGTAATGGGATTCGTAGCTCAGGGCCTCCAGGATCAGGCCGCAAAATTCACTGTCTGTGACGGTGGCCGGGATGCACATCAGGGCATCGTGGTGCGGGGAGACCTCGTTGTAGTAGCGGGTCTGGTTCTCCGAGAACATCGGGATCGGAAGGACGCCGAAACTGGACTCCATATTGCGCATCAGGGCCGCGCCCTTGACGGTGCTCTGCCGGAACAGGAGTTCGTCCGCGGCGAACTTGTCATAGGAGAAAGCGGTACCGGCCACGTTGTTGTGGAAGAAATCGGCATACATCAGGTCGTTGTAGATGATGTCCATGGTCTCGATGGTGTCGCCCGTGCCGAACAGGTACTGGAAATAGCCGGCGCTGTCCCGGTCCATGAACTTGAGGCCGGCACCCGTGAACAGGAAGTGCACGGGGTCGTCGCCGCAGTAGAAGGCCACCAGATCGCCCTCGCCGTCCCGCTTGCCGTCATCGTCCAGGTCGGTCCCGACGGCATCGCAGATGGAGACGAAGCGTTCGAAGGTCCAGGCCATGTTGTCCACGTCCTCGTACAGGTTGCCGATGGCTTCATTGAACTGTTCGGCCACGTTGTGGTTGTACTGCACGCAGGCTACGGCCGACTTGTCCAGGACGAGCAGGTCCGAGGTGGCGAACAGATGCACGTCGCCCATTCCCAGGGACTCCAGGCAGTCCTGGCTCCACCAGGGCTGTTTCAGGTTGACGTAGGGAAGGGACTCGAACGGGCGCAGGTACTCCGAATTGAGCAGGCCCGCCGTCTGTACACCGCGCTGCACGGCGATCTCGTATTCGTTCAGGCCGGAGGCGGCCGAGTTGATGATGGTGGTGTTCACGTCGTTTATCTGCATATAGGTGTTGGTGACGGTGACACCGTACTGTTCCTCGATCACACGGTTGCGGTCATAGATGGCGTCGTTGAGCACGTCGCCCTGGATGGTCTCCGCGGTGATCTCCTCCCACGGGATCCAGGCCGTTCCCACGCCTTTGTCCAGCAGCCAGTGCAGGACGTCGAAGGTCTGGCCTTTGAAGGTCTTCTTGGGCAGTCCCGGATCGATACGGGGCTCTGCCGTCTCGGATTCCGCGGGCTTGGCGGTTTCACCGCCCTCGCTGTTCTCGGTTTCCGTCGCTTGGTCAGGTCCGGCCGTGCCTCCGCAGGAGACAAGGGCCAGGAGCGTCAGGGCAAGGACAAGCGCCAGGCCTACGAGTCGTTTGAACATTTCCATAATAATCACTCCGTTTCTGAAAGGGTAAGAGTATTCTCCTACAGTTCATTATACACACAGGGCACGGCCTTTGCAAGACGGAGTTTGCTTCCGCTTTTTTGCACGGATTGGATGCAGGTCCTTGACTTTTGCCTTTTTTCCATATTATAATGCAAAAAGGGCAGTATGTGCCCGAATAATTACACACGCATAGAGAATCAGGGGTGCTTCACGGCTGAGACGGACCTTGTCCGAACCCTTAACCTGATACGGATAATACCGGCGTAGGGAGATTATGGTGACCTTCACCGCGCACGGACTCTCGTGCGTGAACTGGAGGTTTTCCTATGAAGAATCGCAAATCGATCCGCATTCTCGCGGAATGCGCCATCATGATCGCGCTGGGCACGGTCCTGAGCCTGATCAAGATCATCAAACTGCCGTTCGGCGGGTCCGTGACCCTGGTCAGCATGCTTCCGGTCTGTCTCGTATCCGTCAAGTACGGCAACCGGGTCGGATTGTTCGCCGGATTCGGGTTTTCCACGCTGATGCTGCTGATCGACCTGCCGGAAGCCGTATCCTGGGGCCTGACGCCGCTCGTGTTCATTGCCATGCTGTTCCTGGACTATCTGTTCGCCTTTACGGTGCTGGGGATCGCGGGCACGTTCCGCAGGAAGGGACTGCCCGGCATCCTGGGCGGGATCGCACTGGCCGTGTTCGGGCGGTTCGTATGCCATTACATCTCCGGCGTCGCCCTGTGGGGCGGTTATGCCGCGGACTACGGCTTTACCAGCCCCTGGATCTATTCGCTGGCCTACAACGGCAGCTACATCGGACTGGAACTGGTCTTTGTCCTGATCGTGGCGGCCATCCTGTTCCAGATCAAGCCCGTGCGGGCGCTTCTCCTGGGCCCGGATATGCAGGACCCCGTAAAGAAGGCCGGGGACGAACCGGCCGAGGATTCCGGAGAGGATCCGGACTGACATCTGTGAATGAAGGATCAACTGCACGAAACCGTGTTGCGAAAGGAGGGATTGCAGGTTGAACGGATTTTTGAACTTCTTCAAAAGTACCAATTACATTCTGAGCTTTGACCTGGCTGCAATCGTCGTGTACGTCACGCTGCTCTGCATCGTACTGTTCAATTCCAAGTACAGGACGACCAGCGTGAAATGGTTCCGGCTGCTGATCATCTCGCTGCTGGCCAGCACGGTCCTGGACGTGTTCACCGCGTTCACGTTTTCCAGGGCGGATACGGTCGCGCCGGCGCTCAACATGCTGCTCAACATCCTGTCCCAGGTCGGACTCCTTCTGAGCACCCTGGTCGCGGCCCTGTACCTGAGGGCCTCGCTGAGGACCAAGAGGGATGTCTGGACGCTGCTGGAGATCGTGGCCATCGGGGGCTATCTGATCGCTTCCGCGGTCAATCTCTTCGTGCCGTTCCTGTATTCCTTCTGGGGCGGCCAGTATGTCAAGCTGGAAGGGTTCCCGGTCTTCTATATCGTGCTGTTCCTCCTGATCCTGGACATGCTGGTCCTGTCGTTCCGGCAGTGGAAGAATTTCCAGACCGTGACCCAGCGTGTGGGCTATCTGTCGATCGTGGGACTGCTGACGGCCAGCATCCTGCTCGTGTACCTGGTGGTTCCCAGTGTCCTGTTTGTCCTGTTCGCCGCGTCGATCTGCTGTCTCATTGCGCTGTTTACCCAGGAGACTCCGGACTTTGCGGCCCTGAGGGAGAAGAACAACCAGCTGGAAGCGGAGGTCCAGGCCAGGACCAAAGAAGTGGGCATTGCGCGCCGCCGCGCTGAGATCACGTCCATCGAGACGGCAGAGGCCCTGGTGCGTGCGATCGATGCGCTGGACCCGTATACCAACGGTCACTCCATCCGCGTGGCCCAGTATTCCCGGATGATCGGGGAACGGGCGGGCATGGACGAACGGGAGATCGCCGAACTCTTCTATGCCGCGCTGCTCCATGACGTGGGCAAGATCGGCATCAGCCGCGAGATCCTCCGGAAAGGCGAAGGCCTGACCGATAACGAATGGCGCGAGATCCGCAAGCATCCGGTCATCGGAAGCGATATCCTGCGCGGTATCCGCTCCATGCCGAACGTCGCTTCGGGTGCGCGCTGGCACCATGAACGCTATGACGGGAAAGGGTATCCCGACCACCGGGCCGGCGAGGCCATCCCGCCGATCGCCAGGATCATCTGCGTGGCGGACTGCTATGACGCCATTACGTCCCGGCGTTCCTACCGCGATCCCATGAGCCAGGCCGAGGCCCGCGCCGAGATCGAGCGCGGACGCGGAAAACTGTTCGATCCCTATTACGCCAATATCATGCTGGAGATCATCGACGAGGACAAGAATTACGAGCTCTGCGAGGGCGGCAAGAAGAAAAACGCCCAGGAGCCGAAGAAATCCGAATCGTAGATCGAGAGCAGACAGAAAAGCAGCCGGCAGGTCCGAAAACCTGCCGGCTGTAACTGTATACGTAAAGAAAGGGATCAGCCCTCGGGTTCCGCGGGTGACAGCTGAACGGTGAACATGCCGTTCACAAACTGCAGATTTAAGGATACGCCCTCGTGTGTCGCGGTGTAGGTGATCATGGTGGTCCCCTCTTCCGTGTCGCGGGAGAGTTCGCCGCGGATCTGCAGCTGACCTTCCAGCGTGCGGATATAACCCGTCACGTCATCTTCGGTCACGTCTTGCGCCAGCAATATGGCGGAACCTTCGGAGACGATGAGGGTCGGGTCGGTTCCGAAATCGGGGTTGGGAAGCTTGGCAGTGAGATCGTCGTCACCCCAGACATTATGCATCATATCGCCGGGGTTGGTCTGCTGGCCCGGTTCCGGGACCACGATGCCCTGAGGAACTGTGGCGCTGGCCGTGAAGCGGGTGACCTCGAATGATCCGGACCCGTATTCGCCCTCGGCGGCGTTCTCTCCCGTGACCTCATATTTCATCAGGAAACCCAGTTCGTCGTCGATGCAGGCGGTGACGGAGGCGGAGACCGTACCGTAGTTGTTCGTCACGGAATAGACGGTGCACTTGCGTCCGGCCACGGTGGCGCTTCCGGTCTTGCTCAGTCCGGCCTTGTAGGATTCACCCATGGTCAGGAAGGCGGCATAGTTGGCCAGCGGCATACCGCCGAACCCGTCACCTGACGGCGATCCGTCCTTGGACATGGTTATCTGATACTCCCAGCTGCTGTCAGTCAGATCGAAGAGATGGTAGCTGGAGTCCTCTTCCACAACGGCTATTCCGCTTCCGTCATCGGTGATGAACCAGGAGGTGTTGCCCTTTACGCCGAACGACAGTTCGACAGGTTCTTCGGAATCCGAGGAAAAGACTTTCATAGCGCACTCATATCCGGTGGAATTGGCCAGAGCTTCCAGCTTTGCATTCGCGGAAGGGAGCTCCGAACCGGTTTCCACCGGGTCATCGGCCTCAGTCTCGTCGTCCTTGGGGAGGACGTCGATGAGATCCTGGATGGCGCCGCATGAGCAGAGCGCCAGCGCCAGGCACAGCGACAGAAGAATGATCCATAATTTTTTCATAAATACTCCATTTTAATGTGCATAGGCACAGATTTACAATGTATGAGCCTGCGTTTAGGTCTTGACGGTCACGACGGCGTCGGATACGTCGGCCTTGTCCATCTTGAGGATGACATACCTCTGGAAGGGCTGACAGGCGTCTGCGACCGGCGGGAACCGTTTCTGCTCCATACTGAGGATGACGGTGAGCGTTCCCGAATCCGCACGGAGTTCCTTGAGTTCGATGGGACGGACGTAGGCGGCCGTGAAGGTGTACACAAGGAGCATTTCCCGGTCATAGTCCACGGAAACGGAGAAATCCCCGGACAGGATGCGGTCCTGTTCCTCCCGGCTCGTCACGAAGAAGAACCGGAATGAGGGGTTGGGGTCATTCTCCGGATCGACGCCGTCCGCGCCGTGGGCGCGGAAGGTATAGTGGGAGTCGTAGAAATCCGGACGGATCAGGGCGGACGCGTTGTCGTCCAGGACGGTGGCGTGAAGGCCGACCTTGGCGCATCCGGCGAAAAGCAGCAGGACCGACAGGACCGACAGGGCAAGTGCCGCGAGTTTTCGGGTCATTTGCCTACCTTTTTTCCGGCCAGTTCGAAGATGCCGGACACGATGAGCAGGGCTCCGATCACGATGAAGAACCAGTCCAGGACCACCCAGTGGGCCACGATGAGCAGCACGCCCACCGCCACGGTCAGGATGGAGAACAGGACTCCGATCATGGAGAACGGCTTGCACGAGGCGACGAGGCCGACCAGGCCCCGTATGGCGAGCAGAATGCCGAAGACGAGCAGGACGAGTTCCACGAACAGCCATCCGCCGACCAGAATCAGAATACCGATCGCGATGGCGATGATGCCTCCGATCACGTCCCCGGTGAACAGGCTGACCGCACCGACCACGATGAACAGGATGCCGGCAATGGTCATCATCCAGTTGAGCATACCGCCCCGGAATACGATGAACAGGATGCCCAGAACGATATACAGCAGCGCCATGAAGAGGTCGCCGTTGTTCTTCTTGCTTTTCGATTTTGCCATGGTTACGCTCCTTTGCAGGGATTCTTGCAGGAAAATTGTACCATTTAACGCCCGCGGAGTCAAGTCCCGTGCGCCTTTCGGTTGACATATGCGCGCGCCGCGTGCTATAATTTTCCCGGTCGCTTTGCCAAACGGTCGCGCAGCCGGTTCCGAAAGGTTTGGCTGTGAGGAAAGTCCGGGCTCCACAGGGCAGGATAGCTGATAACGTCAGCCGCGGGTAACCGCCGGGAAAGTGCAACAGAAACAGACCGCCCGCAAGGGTAAGGGTGGAAAGGCGAGGTAAGAGCTCACCCACTCCTATGGTAACATAGGTTTGCTGTAAACCCTATCCGGAGCAACACCGCAGGGGGATCGTCGGCCCGACACATATCCCCGGGTGGCAGGGCCCAGCGCCCGAGCATGACGGTGACGCCATGCAAAGATAGATGACCGTTCTCGACAGAACCCGGCTTATCGGCAAAACGACTTTTTTCGCACAGCGCCGCCCCCGGTGGGCGGCCTGCGTATTTTCGGCAAGGAGGGGGCGCCATGCTTTCACTCGGAGAAAAACTGCATACTCTCATCCTGTTCCGGTTCATGACCCGGCGTTCGCCCCTTATGGAACTGTCCGCCCTTCTGGACACGGACACCAAGGATACCCTCGCCCTGTGCGACGCATATACGGACCTGGCGCAGGCCGTGCTGGAGACGGGCGGAAATCTGGGGGATGCCCTGGAAGAGGGAATGGCGGAGGAGGAAAACCTCTATTCCCGCCACATCCTGTACGGAACAGGTGACGCGGAGACCCTGGAGCGGATGCTGAAGCGGGAGATCCGGATCCTGGAGGATGCGGAACGCTATGACGGCAGTGACGTGCGCCTTCTGCTCGGAGACCGCACGCTGCCCGCGTGGCAGACCGGCAAAAACGACCTTGGAGCGGCCTACCGGACCTGGATGGAGAAGATCCGGTCCCGCGGGTTCGGCATATTCGCCCGTTACCGGATGTTCATTCTGAACGGCGCGGGAGAGCCCGAACCCATCCTGCATCCGGACCCGCAGCGCCTTACCGACCTGATCGGGTACGACCGGGAGCGCGGGCTGGTCCTGGCCAACACGGAAGCGTTCCTGAACGGACGTCCGGCCAACAACATGCTCCTGTACGGGGACGCGGGGACGGGGAAGAGTTCCACGGTCAAGGCCGTGTGCAACGAACTGGCCGACCGGGGACTCCGCCTGATCGAACTCAAGAAGACCCAGCTGTACCTGCTGCCGAAACTGATGGACGTCCTGGCCCTGAACCCGCTCAGGTTCCTTCTGTTCATCGACGACCTGACGTTCAGTTCTGACGACCGGGATTTCTGCGCGCTCAAGGCCATCCTGGAGGGCGGGGTGAACACCCGCGGTTCCAACATCCTGATCTGCGCGACGAGCAACCACCGGCATATGGTCAAGGAGACCGTGGCGGACCGCACCGGCGAAGAGATCAACGTCTCGGACCGCATGCAGGAGATCGTGAGCCTGTCCGCACGGTTCGGGCTGACCGTTACGTTCGTGCGCGCCGACGCCGGACTCTACCGGACCATCGTCCTGGAGCTGGCCGCAAGGGCCGGTCTTGCGGGGGAAGAGGAGGACCTGATCCGCGAAGCGGAGGCCTTCGCCATCCGTGCGGGCGGCCGGAACCCGCGTACGGCCAAACATTTTATTGAGCTAAAATTGTCCGGATTGTGATCTGTTCACAAGTCATTCATATTTTTATGCTATAATTCTTCATTATCCGCTTTTGGGCCGGAAACAGAAAGATTCTTTTGGGAGTTCGCAATGCGTAGAAGCGAAGAGGTTTTTTACAGAAAACTGATTGACACGAATCCGAACATGCAGGTCGTCAAACTGTTCTGCTACGCTTCGGTCGTGGTCGCGCTTATCGCCCTTCTGAATGTGGTTGGCGTGTTTCATCTCAATCCGGGCTATCCGACCTATGCCTATTTTGCCCTGGGAGGCGCGTTCCTCGCGCTCCTTCTGCCCAGGCTTCTGTTCACGGAGACGACCGGACTGAAAAACCCGAAAATGAAATATATCCTGATGGGACTGTCCCTTGTCGTGACGCTCATCCTGGTGACGCTGCTCAACTATCACGCGTCATTGGTGCTCGTGTTCCCGATCGTGGTGGCCATGCAGTATCCCTCCAAACCCGTGATGCGGATGGGGATCGTCGGATCGGTCGCGCTGGGCTTGATCTGTCCCGCGTTCTCCTATGTCATGAACACCTATTCCGATCGCTTCGTCAACTTCCTGGTCCATACCACCTACCGCGTCCCTGCCGAGCTGGCCGCCGAGGCCTTTTCCTGGGAGATCCTGGGACGGATCGTCCTGTATATCGCGCTTCCGCAGGCCATGATCCTGGCCGTGCTGAGCTTCCTTCTGGCCGAAAGCGTCAAGAAATCCATCCGGACCGTGGAAAACCAGATGGAGGTCCTGCACCTGTCCACGTCCGATCCGCTGACCGGACTGCTCAACCGCCGCAGCTTCGAGGAAAGCGTGGAAGCACTGCAGACCACCCCTCCGATGTCCGTGATGATCTGCTACGTGGACGTGAACGGACTGCATGAGCTCAACTATGCCAAAGGACATGAGGCGGGTGACCGGCTCCTGACCGCGACTGCGCAGGAACTGCTGAAGCGGTTCGGCGAGAACTCGGTCTTCCGTGTGGGCGGTGACGAATTTATGCTGCTGGTCCGCAATCCGGACCGCAGGCAGGTCTCCCTTGATATGGAGGACGCGAGCGCGGAACTGGAGAAGAACGACTACCACATCGCCTACGGTCTGGTGCTCAGCAAGTACCCCTGCGACATCAACCACATGCTCCAGCTGGCCGAGTCCAGAATGAACATGAACAAGGAACTCTTCTACAAGGCGCGCGGCTTTGACCGCCGCGGACAGAGGGTGGAAGCCTATAACAATCCGCACAATCCGATCGAGCGGGGCGGGGAGGAACCGGTCCCGGTCGATGAGGAACCCGAATCCTGATCATACAAAAACCATGCGGGCCTTCTGGTCAAGGGAAGGCCCGCGTCTTTTTTTGCCCGTATGTCTTCGTGAGTCACGCTTCACCGGGAGCCAGTCTTCTTCCTGCCGGACAGGACCGTGATCAGCGCGGCGGACAGGCTGACCGCAATCAGGCCGATCCAGAGTCCGGGCCGGCATTCGTCCCCGGTCACGGGGGCGGACAGGAATTCATCCAGGGACGGGCGCACGCGAAAGGCCGTCTGGACCTCGCCGTTGGTGAACAGGACGGTCAGGGTGTGCCTCCTGCCGGCGCCCAGATTGTCGAGATATTCCGGAAGAAGCGTGACCACGGAGCTTCCTTCGGCCACGGTATAATCCACGTCCCGGGTCAGTTCGGTGCCGTCCACCCGGACGCCCGAAAAATGGGCGAAGGAGGTGTCCGCGGTACTGGTCAGCCGGACGGTCACCGTGAGTCCGGTGCCGCTTTCGTGGGTGTGAACTACTCATGACTGAAGTCACGAGCTTCGTGTTGAGTTAGCAAACACGGGGTGGACACACACCCACTACTCCCTGTTACGGGAAATACTTTATGGTTTTGAGTCTTTGGCTTGGTAACAATTCTTTTTCTGCGTTTGGCCGATCGGTTCAGATCTGTGAATTTACAAACAGTTACGGACTTGGTTAAGTAAGAGAAGTCCTGAATATTTTCAAATATTCTTTCAGCGGCTTTTCTTCCAATATTCGCTGCTCCGTTTACATCAGCATTGATGAGAATTCCTTCGCCAGATTGATACAATCCGCGCCGGATTCGCTTTCCGGAGAATACGACCTCGTCAGAATTCTTCAACGTTTCCGGC
>JAFYHA010000104.1 GCA_017539425.1 Clostridia bacterium | reverse complement strand
GTTGTAGATGGCCTGGTTGGCCAGATTCTTGGCGGTATGAGTCAGTTCCCGCAAGATGGCGTACTGATCTTTCGAAAGATTTTTGATTTGTTGTTTTACAGTCAGATACATCGATTATTTCCTCCTTTCCGTGAATTGATGGTTCCATCACTGAAAGTATAGCACCGTATATGTACCAAAAACGGGACTTGAGGAAAAATGTTTGCATTTTTTACAAAAAGGAGGAGGCATTCATCCCACCACTTGCAGAAGTGGGGGTCTTCTGCCTTGATTTAGATAAAAGAATGACTTGGGATGAGGTTGGACTTTTGGCTCAGCACGATATTCCGATTGTATCAATTTTTCAAGAAAAGGCAATTGCCAAAAACGAACAAGGAATTATCACAAATTACAGTTCGGCTCAAGGAATTGAGGATGCAGAAAAAGCAATTCTTGCTGCCTCATCTCTCAATCAACCAATAGGGGCAACCATTTACTATGCGGTAGAAACCGACTTGGGCACTAATCCGTTTTCCCAAAATAGCACTACTATACACAATTATCTTTCAAGTGTGGCTTCTGTTATGCAATCGCCGTTTTCCAATCCTCGAAACTATTCGCTGGGAGTGTACGGACCGGAAAATACTTGCAAAATGATAAAAGACAATTGGTTTTCTAATGCTTTTACAATGTTTGGAAGACCTTATTCATACACTTTCACAGATTGGACAATCAAGCAAGATAATAGTCCCAATGATTATGTTGGGGCTTTGCTTGGACTGGTAGACTTCAATGTGACAAGCAGTTCAAATTATGGAGGATGGATTCATCATAGATATCCAAATGGTTGGATTAATTACGGTAATAGTGCAAGACACAGAAAAAAATGTGTTTTTTGTAATCAATATGCATATGAACCTCACTTTCCTGACAATACGGGAATGCATTGCGTAAAATGTGGGTATTCGGGATTGATTTCGTTTCCTCAAAAAAGCGGGGGCGAAAATGAATAAGTTTCATCTTGGACCACTGATTTTTCTTCTTCTCGCCTTGCTTTTCATTGCCAGCGCCTGTCGCTCGGTCAGTTCGCCGGGTGAAAAGGTCTCCTGGCAGGAAGGTGTGTCTTCCGCGCAAACGGTTGAATCGGCATCCCAAACCGGAATAATCGATTCAATCGAAACCGGGAGGAACCATCTCAAGGCATTGGCCATTTCCATCCTGAAAGGGGATCCGGTTCGGTTGTCCGAGCCGGTCGGTTCTACGGAATCCGGGGTGGGGGGCTCACTGTTTTGCATGCAGGAAAGCCTTTGCGCGTTCAGTTCATACAGCTATCGATACGATGCGGAAACCCATACGCGGATCGTGATTCCCGGAACCGTCGATGCTCGATTGCCGGGACCGGTCTGGAGCCTTGCCTGGCAATCTTTGGCGGACCATACCCGGGAATACCTTCTTGTAGATCTGCTCGCGGATCCTGACAATAATCCCACGGCAAGCGGCTTTTTGGGTGACGACTGGTTCGTGTTCATTACGGAAGACTCACTTCCGCTTCACAAAGGCATTCATACAATCTGGAGAACGGAGAACGGAACGGATTACTATGAGTATGGGAACAACAACTCATATCCCTATCGGGTGACCGGCGCATATATTCTGTCCGAAATGACCGGATTCCTTTGTCAGGACGATCTTCTGTCTAATGAATCTGCAGGCAATTTCAAGCTGTTCGGAACGTTTGACGGCGGCCGGACCTGGCAGGACATGGGACTCAGTCTTCCCGAAACGTATGCCGGGTATTCGTACGCGACCGCGTTCTTTCCCTATTTTTTGGGGGAGAAAGGAATCGTCTTCGTCTGCGTGGACGATCTGACAGACCGGAAAACGGTTTTCTTTCAGACGGAGGACGGCGGAAAAACGTGGAGCTTCGGACAGGAGATCGGCTCGTGATCCCGGTGTTCCAATCGGGCAGTACCCCTCCTTTTTCACAGGCGTAATGAAGGACCTCGGAAGTCTTTTTCGGCAAAGGCTTCCGGGGTCCTTCTCTTGCGAAAGACTGGAGAAGAAGAAAGCGGCACGGCCCGCAGGCCATGCCGCTTGGAAAGGCGGATTAGTCTCTCACGATGACACCCTGGCCGGAATCCAGAACCAGGTTGAACAGCGTGTAGGGATCCACATAGACGTAATTGTAATCCGAGTGGGCTTCCGCGTACTCGATGAACCCGTTGACACAGGTCCAGATCTCGGAAGGACTCTTGCATACGGTCCGGTAGGCCGCAAAACTGCTCTTTCGTCCGCTCTTGTTGTAATCCTCGATGTATCGGAGCATACTTGCGTAGGTTTCTTCGCCGCCGGCAGGATTGATGCCGTTCTGCAGATGCATGTACACCACGCCCTTGTAGACGGTCAGGCGCTTCTCCGCGGAGTTGTCGTTGTGGAAAGAGCCGGCCGGAGCGATCTGGTTGTACATCTCGAAGATCTCGTTGGTCATCCGGTTGTTGCCGTTGATGATGAAACCGACCATGTCCATCTGGAACTTGGGCATGTATTCCTTGCAGAACTCGATCCATTTGGACGCGCCGTTCGGACGCCCGTTCCGCTTGGCCGCATTGACCAGAGCGCTCGGGATGACGTATCCCGCGCCGGAGTCGCCGGTGACGACCACGTCCTTTTCGGACAGGTTCTCATACACGTACTGGAAGACCATCGGCACGCGGCGGGACAGGTTCGGGTTGAAGCCCCACATCAGGGGCAGGGCGCCGCGCTTGCTGTCCTTGAAGAATTCCGGGACGTGCTGTTTGAGCCAGGCTCCGGAGTCATAGTCGCCGAGATAGATCGTAAAATAGCGGGTGTCCTCGTCGAACTCCATGTCCGGATACATGGACTCATTGTTGTTCTGGATGGTGGAAAAGTCCAGTTCATATTGGGTATAGACCGAGCCGTTCGTCATCCAGGCCGGATGGGCCGCATCGGCCTCCTTCATGCAGTTGTAGGTGGTGATCAGCTCCACGAAATCCCATTCCAGGGTGGTGGCGGGCGTCTTGCCGTGATCCAGGAACGTGGTGTATTTCATCCACCACATCGGGAAGCCCATGACGGTCACGATGTTGCCGCCTGCCCGTGTGTAGAAGGCCTGCAGGAGCGTGTTCAGCGTCCGGGCGTCTGTGCCCATAGGCTGATCCGGATCGTCGCAGGGCGCTTCGTCCGCTACGGGGGTCAGATCGAAGAAGAAGCATTTGTTCATGACCAGATAGTCATGGCTGAAGACCTGGTTGTATTCCGGGGAGGTCTGCTGCGCGGTCTGGTAGATGTAGTTGTCGGGGAGGGTGCCAGCGCCGTCCAGCACGTAGGCGACCATATCCACCGCGCATTTGTCCAGATACTGGTCCATGGCCCAGAGGTAG
Organism: Clostridia bacterium; assembly: GCA_017539425.1. GTDB lineage: Bacteria > Bacillota > Clostridia > Oscillospirales > CAG-272 > RUG14240. Next base: position 13,433 of record JAFYHA010000104.1, on the reverse strand, counting down.
GCGTCGCATTTGGAGGAACCGGTGGAGTCCAGATTTGTGTCCGCGATCTTGCCGCCGACCCTGGCGCCTTCGAACAGACCGACCAGATTGAATTTCACGGGAACGCCGTAGTCGAGCAGCTTGGAGTACAGGGTGCCGGTCGACTCGTCGAACTTGACGGGCAGGCAGCCCTCGACGCCGGCGATGGTCGCCGCGACGTTGGAGGTGGCCGCGACCTGAGGATCCCACAGGACCATGCCCATCTGCTTGATGTCCTCTCCGAAATAGTTCAAGAGCTGGTCCAACGTCGAGATGTGGGTTTGGCGGACGTAGGAGAACATCTTGCCTGGCTGACTCAGGTAGTTGAGCCAGAAACCGTCCTGCGAGTCGTGCATCTGGTAGATGTACGCGTTGTTCCGCTTGACGTTTTCGGCGCGGTTCTCCAGTCCCTGCAGGGTGGAGTAGAACCGGACCATGTCGTTGCCGCCGTTGTTCTTGTACAGGGCGTCGTCGATGATGTACAGGTCCATCGGGCTCTCGAACGTGCCTACGTAGTGTTCCGGGATATCCAGGGCATCCAGCTTCGGGAAGGTTCCGTCCGCATTCTGTTTCAGGACGTGTTCAAAGAACCATTCGAGGGCTTTCTGCATGCCGAACGAATCCGCGGCCGTGACGATGATCTTGGGACCGGATATGCCGATGAAGAACTGGTCGGAGTTCAGCGTGTCCATGATGGCCACCTCGGCGTCCCGGTTGGTGGGGCCGACCAGGATCTCCAGGATCCCGGAGGTGTCTGCGGGGTTCTTCTTGTCGACCCAGTCGTTGCCCAGCTTGAAGTTGGCCCCGGTAGCGTCGTTGATCGCGTGCATGAACGAGACCGCGGCGGACAGGATCGGATCCCCGGTGTTGAGGTTGTCCGAACGGACCAGCTTGTAGGTCTTGAGTTCATCTACGGTGAAGCGGACCGTATCCCCCAGATCAGGCTTGTCCGTCTCGGAAGAAACGGGATCGGCCCGGGTTTCGCTGTCTGCGGAAGGCGTATCCGGCGTGGCCGTGTTCCCGCAGGACAGCAGGGAAACGGGCAGCAGGAGCAGTGCCAGGCACAGTACGCAGATGCGTAAGGAAAGCTTGATATGCATTCGAATCTCCTATATTGGATTGGTACCGTAGGTTACGGGCGGATGAACTGGCCCTGGCCGGATTCCTGCAGCAGTTCGAAGAACTGGTAGGGATCCACGTACACGTACGTGTAGCCGTCCTTCTGGCTGTTGCCGTAGCTGATGATGGAGTTCACCAGGTTGGAAATGAAGCTGGGGCTCCGGCAGATGGTCCGGAACGCGTTGAAATTGTCCGAACGCGATTTCATCGTGTTGTAGATGTCCTCGATCCTTGTGCCGTCGTAGACATCCATCTGCAGGCCTTTGAGATAGAACCCGTCGTAGTTGATGAGCACGTTCTGGTTGGTGAACGCGCCGCCCGGGAACATATCGGCGTACATATCCAGCACCTCGTTCGTGATGCGGTTGCTGCCGTTGAGCAGGAACCCGCAGATGTCCAGGTCGAACTTTTTGTTGTAGGGCTTGTTGTAGGCCATCCAGGCCTCCTTTGCGGACGGTCGGTCGCCGCGCAGTCTGGCCTCGAGCAGGCCGGAGGGATTGGCGTATCCGGCGCCCGAGTCGCCCGTCACGATGTAGTCGTTGGGCGTCAGGGTCTTGTAGATGTACTCGAAGACCATCGGCACACGGCGGGACAGGTTCGGGTTGAAGCCCCACATCAGCGGGAGCGTGCCGCGGGTCTTGTCGTTCCAGATGGTGGGCATATGGTATTTCAGCCATGCGGAGCAGTCATAGTCGCCGAGGTAGATCGTGAAATAGCGCACTTTCTTGTCGAAACTGAGGGGTTCCGAATTGGACTCGGTATTGTTCGTGAAGGTTTCCTGCTTCAGTTTGTACTGGGTGTAGACCGAACCGTTGCACAGCCAGCAGGGGTTGGCCGCGTCGGCTTCCATCACGCAGTTGTAGGTCGTGATGAGCTCGGCGAACATCCATTCCAGCTGGACCTCTCCGGTCTTGCCCATGTTGTGGAAGACGGTATACTTCATCCACCACATCGGGAACCCGATGCACTGGACCATGTCGCCGCCGGCGCGCTCGTACAGGGTGAGCAGGATCTCGCAGGCGGTTTTGTAGTCCGTTCCCATCGGCTGGGTCAGGTCGTCGCAGGGAACCTCGTCGCTGACCACGGACAGATCCCAGAAGAAACACTTGTTCATGAGCAGGTAGTCATGGTTGAAGATCTGGCTGGATTCGGGACTGAGTCCGCCCGTCTGACAGATGTAGTTGTCCGGCAGGCAGGACGCGCCGTCCAGCACGTAGGCGGTCATCTCTTTCGAGCAGCGGTCCATATACTTGTCCAGCGCCCACAGATAGGCGTCGCACTTGGAGGAACCCGAGGAGTTGAGGCTCGTGTCCGCGATCTTGCCGCCGACCCTGGCGCCTTCGAACAGGCCGACCAGGGACTGCTTCACCTCGCAGCCTTCCCGGATGAGGAAGGAGTACAGCGAGTTCTCGCTTTCATCGAAGCAGACCGGAATGTATCCGTCCAGACCGCAGATCGTGGCGGCCACGTTGGACGTGGCGGGCACCGCGGGATCCCAGGCGATGAGCCCGAGTTCCTGGACGTAGGGTTTGGCGAATTCCCAGAATTTGGCGAAGTTCGGGATCTCCTCGACTTCCGAATTGAAGAGCATGTTGCCTTCCTGCATCATGTAGTCCAGCCAGTAGGTGTCCGAGGTGTCGTTCATGATATAGACCAGCATGCCGGTCTCGGGGGCGCGCTCATTGAGCTTGCCCTGCAGGGAGACCACGAGACGGGTGATGTCGCAGGTGTTGTATCCGGAGGGATAGTTGACCTCGCGGGCCAGCTTGACCACGCGGTAGGGCTGGTCGATCTCCTGGATATCCAGGAAGCCTTCCTCGAGCGTGAGGTCCTTTTCCGTGAGATAGGTCTGCAGGAAATAGGTCAGGGCGGCGCGGGTCAGGTTGTCGTTGTAGCCCAGGATGACCAGACGGCTGTTGAGCACGCCGATCAGGAACTGGCTCTTTTGGAGCTTTGCCATCAGCGCGGCGGTCTCGGCGCGGTTGGTCTGCCCGATCAGGATCTCCAGGGTGTCCGTAGGAATGTCCTCGGCGTTCTGCACCCAGTCCACCTTGATGGTCAGGGAGGAACCGAGGATCTCCTTGAGGTTCTTGTTGAACTGGACGATGGAGTCGGTCAGGGCCTTGGAACAGCGGGTGTCCGAACGCATCAGGGTGTAGGCCGATTTCCCGTCCTTGATGATCTCCACGGTCCGGGCCGGTTCGGTTTCGGTTTCCGTGGACTGTGTCTCGGGGACTGCGCTCGTCTCGGTCACGGCCGACGTCGGTTCCTCGGGAGCGGACACGTTTCCGCATCCGGCGAGTATTCCGACCAGCATGGCCAGCAGAAGCAGCAGGGCTGTTGAAATCTTTGCGGAGCGAATTGACATAGTGCTTCTCCTTAGAATTATATTTTGGTATTTTAATTTTAACACAAATCTTTCTTTTCGTCTATATATTTGCGTCAAGTCACCGGCCCATCCTATGGCAAACGGAAACGGATTGTGATAAAATGGAATACAGACAAGGCCGGATCAGTCCGGCCGACAATACGGAGGAACACAAATCATGGCAAACCTTTACGCGCGCTATGCCGCTCTCAAGCAGAAGATCGGAGGCAACCGGGAATCCTGGGGCTACGAGGAAACGTTCGGCCTTCCGTTCGAGGAAGCCCATCACATCACGCCGCCCCCGCGGTTTCTCGTCCGGATCCTGTCCGAAACCGAATTCTGCATCCGGCTGTCCGAAAAACTGGATCACCGGTATGACACGGACGTGGATGCCGCCCTGGCCGTCCTGGAGGCCGGCCTGGAGGCCGACGGAGTCGTGACGAAATCGGTCGCGGACCGGGCGGAGCAGGCGCTCATGCCCCTGGCCGGGGAAGCCAAGAGCTACCGGGTGATCTTCGCCGGGCACGCGCATATCGATATGAACTGGATGTGGAGTTTCCAGGAGACCGTGGCCGCCACGGTGGCCACGTTCCGCACCATGCTGGACATCATGGACGAGTATCCGGAGTTCTGCTTCAGCCAGTCCCAGACCTCGGTCTACAAGATCATCGACGACTATGCGCCCGAAATGAAGGAGCGCATCCTGAAGCGCATCCGCGAGGGCCGCTGGGAGGTCAACGCGGGCGCCTGGGTCGAGACCGACAAGAACATGCCGAACGGAGAGTCCCTCCTCAGGCATATCCTGTATTCCAAGGCCTATCTGAAAAAGCACTGGGACATTCCGGCCTCGGATCTGGAAGTGGACTTTTCACCGGATACGTTCGGACACAGCTTCAACCTTCCCGAGATCGACCTGTACGGCGGTCTGAAATACATGTATCACTGCCGCGGGCTCAACGGCAAGGACGCCCTGTACCGCTGGCGCGGGCAGTCCGGAAAGGAACTGCTGGTCTACCGTGAGCAGTACTGGTACAACAGCGGGATCACGCCCAAGCCCTGCATCCAGATCCTGGACGTGTCCGCACGCTGCGCCGGCCTCAGGACCGGCCTTGCGGTCTACGGCGTGGGAGACCACGGAGGAGGCCCGACCCGCCGCGACGTGGAGCGGGGAATCGAGATGATGGGATGGCCGGTCTTCCCGACCGTCAAGTTCGGCACGTTCCGCGAATTCTTCAGGATCGCGGAAAGCGTGCGCGAAGAACTGCCCGTGATCGATCACGAGCTCAACTGCATCTTCCCGGGCTGCTATACGACACAGACCCGGATCAAACTGGGCAACCGCCGCAGCGAGGCGGCTCTGTCCGAGGCGGAGAACCTTCTGGCCGCATCCCACGTGCTGCTGGGTTCCCCCGAACACGCGGACACCCTGGAGAACGCCTGGCAGAAGGTGCTCTTCACCCATTTCCATGACATCCTGACCGGGTCCTGCGTGCAGGACAGCCGGGAGTACGCGATGGGTCTGTACCAGGAGGCCCTGGCGACCGCCAACACCGAGGCCGGACTGTCCATGAGCCGGATCGCGGACGCCACGGACACGTCGTCCGTCCGGACCGAACTGGATCCCGCCTCCCAGGCGGAAGGCGCCGGCGTGGGCTACAATATCGGCGCGTTCGCCGGCCGCGCGGTCGACGAGCGGGGCAACGGGAAGACCCGCATCTGGACGGTATTCAACAACACCTACGCGGACAAGGACGAGCCCGTGGAGATCACCTGCTGGGACTGGCGGGGCGACCTGCGCCTGATGGACGTGACCGACCTGCAGGGCAATCCGCTGCCCGTCCAGAGGATCTCCGGGGAGGAGGACTACTGGTCCCACAAGCTGTTCCGTTTCCTGGTCCGGGTCAAGGTGCCCGCACTTTCCTATACGACCGTCGTGCTCCGCGAGAAGGAGCGGACCGACTATCCGATCTATTTCCAGGGCGATACGCGCACCCATACTCCGGCCCGGAACCCCGTGCTCGAGAATGAATACATCCGCTGCGAGTTCGATTACGGGACCGGCGAGATGGTCTCGCTCACGGACAAGGAAAGCGGGCGGGAACTGCTCGCACAGGGCGGCCGGGGACGGCTGGAGATCATCGACACCAACCGCCACACCTCCAACGCCTGGGAGATCGGCGTGCATATGGAAAAACATCCGCTCAATGCGCCCGAACGCGTCAACCGGACGATGGGCGGCCCGCTGAGATCCTCGGTGTCCGTGGATCTCAAGGCCCGCAGTTCCACGTTCCGCATCCTTTATACGCTGGATGCCGGAGACCGGTTCGTGCGTGCCCGCATCCATGCCGACTGGCATGAGATCGGCGGCGACACCATCCCGGTGCTGGCCTACGAACTGCCCCTGTCCTACGCGACCGACGCGTACCGGTACAACATCCCGGCCGGCGTCATCACACGGCCTGCCGCCGAGGCGGACCGCCCCGGTCAGTCCTATATCCAGGCCATGACCGAAGAGAAGCAGGACTGCGCGGCCATCGTGGCGGACAGCAAGTACGGATTCCGCGGGTTCACCCGGGACGGGCATGCCAATCTCATCTCCACCCTGATCAACTCCGCCACCCGTCCGGATCTGTATCCGGAGAGGGGCATCCACGACATCGTCCTGTCCGTCGGGTTCTTCCCGTACTGTCCGTCCTGCATGGAACGGAAGGCCCAGAGCGCCATCCGTCCCCTGACCGTGGTCAGCACCGGATCCCACAAGGGCGCTCTGCCCGCCGAGGCGACCTGGCTCAGGACCGAATGCATGGGCGGCATGGTCTCCGCGGTCTATGCCGAGGGAGACAGGCTGTACGTCCGGATGTACTCGGTGGCCGATATGGAGAAGACGTTCTCCGTCACGTCCCCGAAGCCGCTGAAGGACGCCTGGCTGTGCGACCCGTACGGAGTCCGCACGGGAGACGTCCGGATCGAAGGCGACACGGTCTCGGCCAAAGCTGCGCCCCACAGCATCCTGACCTTCTGCCTGAGTCTGTGACACGGAGAAAGACATATGCGTACAAAACGGTATACCGCGGTTCCGGCCGTACTGGCGGTGCTGACCCTCTGCCTGCTCCTTACGGGATGCGTTCCGTTCGGGATCCACGTCAGCGTCATGGGGAACTATTCCTACAAGGAAGCCGAGGACTATACGGAATACGCGGACGGCCCGGTCCGCGTGACCGAAGAGATCCGTAAGATCTCTGCGGACTGGATCGCGGGTGACGTGATTCTCCTCACCGGCGAGGAACTGAGCATCACGGAGGAAGACGGAAAGGCGGGAGCACATCCGCTGTACTGGCGGGTCCGGGACGGGGAACTGAGTATCCGGTTCGTCCGGTCCGGCACCGAAAACAAAGAGATCGACGGGTATTCCAAGACCCTGACCGTGACGGTCCCCGCTTCGGTGCGGACCGTGGAACTGGATCTGGTCTCCGCGTCCTACCGGGTGGAGACGGACGGTCTGGACCTTCTGGACGTGGACACGGTCAGCGGAAGCGGCAGCGTACAGGCGGGAACGCTCGGGAAACTGGTCCTGGACACGGTTTCGGGCAGCCTGACCGCGCACATCCGGGACACGGACGGGACCGAACGCCTGGACGTGGATTCCGTGAGCGGCAGCGCCGAATTCATCCTGGACGGCGACCGGAAGGTGGACGCCGGGTTCCATTCCGTCAGCGGAAAACTCGATTCGGACATGGAACTGTCCTCTGACGAAGACGCCCTGCCCGTACATATGGACTCGGTCTCCGGCAGCCTGGTCATCCGGAAGGGAACGGCCGGATAGGAAAAACAAGTGAAAAAGAGAGAACAGGACTGCATCTTCCGGGCCCGGCTGACTCGGAGAAGCAGTCCTGTTCTCATAAAAATCCGCGGAGGGCTACTGGTTTTCGAACTGGAGCTCGTACAGCTTGTAGTAGTAGCCGTGCCGGCGGAGCAGTTCCTGGTGATTGCCGCGCTCGATGATCTCGCCGTTCTGCAGGACGATGATCTGGTCCGCGTGCTGGATGGTGGACAGGCGGTGCGCCACGACGAGCATCGTGCCGATGTTCTTGATCTTTTCCAGGGATTCCTGGATCAGGACCTCGGTCTCGGTATCGATGTTGGCGGTCGCCTCGTCCAGGATGAGGATCTGGGGGCGGTGCAGGACGGCCCGCGCGAACGACAGGAGCTGGCGCTGTCCCTGCGAGAAGTTCTCGCCGCGCTCCAGGACCTCTTCGTCCATACCGTTCGGCAGTCGATCGATGAAACTGTCCGCGTTGACATAGCGGCAGGCTTCCCGGACGTCCTCTTCGGAGAAGGACTCGTCATGCAGCGTGACGTTCGAACGGATGGTCCCGCTGAACAGGAACACGTCCTGAAGCATCTGGCCGACCGCTCTCCGGAGGGATTTGATCCGGATCTTGCTGATGTCCTTCCCGTCGATCCGGATCTCGCCCTTCTGGATCTCGTAATTGCGTACGATCAGGCTCAGGATGGTGGTCTTGCCCGCTCCGGTCGCGCCGACGAAGGCGCAGGTCTGGCGTGGCTCGATGACGAAGGACACGTCCTTCAGGATCCAGTCCTCGCCCTGATAGGCGAACCAGACGTGTGAGAACTCGATCCTTCCCTCGAACCTTTCCACGTCCTCGGCGTCCGGCGCGTCCCGGACCTCGGGCTGCACGTCCAGAAGGTTGAACAGCCTTTCGGAGGCCGTGAGCGCCTTCTGGATGTTGTTGACCTGGTCGGCGAGCATCTGGATCGGATTGTAGAATTTGGACAGATAGAGGTAGAAGGCGACGATCTCGGCGGCATCCAGACCGCCCTGCACGCCGACGAAGAACGCCAGGGCGTTGGAACTGAAGTAGATGAACGAAATGAACGGGCGGTACAGACCGAACCCGATGATGCTCCTGAACTTGGATTTCCGGAGCTGTTCGTTCTTCCCGTCGAATTCATCGAGCTTGCGCTCCTCCTGGTTGAAGATCTGCGTGATTTTCATACCGGACAGGTTCTCGTTGAGGAAGGCGTTCAGCTCGGACAGGTTCTTCCGTTCCGCCCGGAAGGTTTTCCCGATGTATTTCGAGAAAATGAGGGAGGATACGAAGACCAGGACCATCGGGATCAGGAGGATCAGGGACAGTCTCGGGGAGAGATAGATCATGATCCCGTACACGCCGATCAGGGTCAGCAGGTTGCGGATGACGCTGACCAGCACGTTCGTGAACAGGTCGCTCAAGGACTGGGTGTACGAGGTGACACGGGTCACCAGGGCGCCGACCGGCATCTCCGTGAACTGGTTCTGGCTCATCTCCTCGATGTGCGTGAACACGTCCATGCGGAGTGTGTAGATGATGTTCTGTCCGGCCTTCTGCAGGATCATGGACTCGAAGTACAGGAAGACCTGGTTCAGTGCGCTGATCAGGAAATACAGGATCACGACGACGATCACGCGATGGAGGTGGTTTATGGTCATTTCGCCGGTCAGCGTTTCCGTGATGTCCTTGGTGAACAGGGGCAGGATGATGTCCAGCCCGACGTTGACCAGGATGAGAAGCCCGGACAGGAGGAACCGGCTGAGCTCGGGACGGGCATAGCGTACGGTGCGGCGCAGAAGGGAACCCAGAGGGATCTTGCGGTCGCCTTTCAGCCTTTCGGCCTCTTCCGTATCATGCACGGCGATCACCTCCTCCCACTTCCGCTTCCAGGGTCTGGAGATAGACCATCCGTTGAAATGTCGGAGAGATCTCTTTCAGGCGCTCGGGCGTATCGAAGGCTTCGACGCGGCCCTCCGAGAGGACCAGCACGCGGGACATCTGCTCCACGGTGGAGACACGGGAGGCCACGACCAGGGTCGTCCTTCCGGCCCGCCTGGTCCGGATGTTTTCCAGGATTGTCTGTTCCGTCCCCAGGTCGACCGCGGATACCGAGTCGTCCAGAATGAGGACCGGAGCGTCCTTGAGATAGGCGCGGGCAACCGATACGCGCTGCTTCTGGCCCCCGGAGAGGGTCACGCCCCGTTCTCCGGTCACGGTGTCGTACCGGTCGGGGAAAGCCTCGATGTTCTCGCGGACGGCCGCGAAGTCAGCGGCGGACCGGATCTGGTCCATGGAGCGGGACGCGTCCGAAAACGCGATGTTGTGCCCGACGGTATCCGAGAACAGAAAATTGTCCTGCGGCACATAGGCCACGGCCTTCCGGACGGAAGGTATGTCACAGGCCATGATGTCCTGCCCGTCGATGAATACGGTTCCTTCCGGAACGTTGTACAGTCTGAGCAGGATGTTGACGAGAGTACTCTTGCCGGATCCGATCCGGCCCACGATGCCTATGGTCTCACCGGCATGGATCGACAGGGAGATGTCCTGAAGGACCGGGACGTCCGGCTTGGAAGGATAGGCAAAACTGAAGTTCCGGAATTCAATGTCGCCCCGGACGTCCTGAAGGACTACGGGGTTCTCCGGATTCCGGATCTCCTCCTCCTGATCCATGAAGTCCGTGATGCGCTTGAGGGAGGTCTTGGCGCGGCTGTGCATCGTCACGATGGAGCCCATCGCGATCAGGGGCCAGATGAGCGAATCGAAATAGCCGGTGAACGTGATGAGGTCGCCGGGCGTGAATTCGATGGCGTGGCCGAAGATGACCACGGCGCTGCCGGTCGCGAACGCGTACACGAACCATCCGCCGAACCCGAGGATCAGCGCGATGATGGCCGCGATGAGCAGCTCGATGACGTTATCGAAGAAAATGCTGACACGGGTGAAGGAGAGGTTGGTATCCCGGGTCTTCTTCGCCTCCTTGGCGAATGCGTGGATCTCGCTGGTCTCCTTGACGAAGGCCTTGATGACCCGGATGCCGGTGAAGTTCTCCTGGGAAAAATCGTACAGCCGGTCATACTGCTCCTGCCGCTGTTCCCACTTGAGAGCCATATATTTCTCGACAAGGGCCCCCCAGAGGATGATGAGCAGCATCGGGAGGATGGCGAACAGGGTCAGGACCCAGTCCAGGGTGAACATACGGACCAGGACAAGGATCCCCAGAAACGAGGCGTCCACGATCTGGACCGTCCCGAATCCGGTATATTCCTCGATGGTTTCCAGGTCGGTGGTGAACCAGGACATGATCGAGCCGACCTTGGTTTCGTGATAGTAACGCTGGGACAGACGCTCGCTCTTGCGGAACATGTCCCGTCGCAGGCAGGCCTCGATGCGCTGGGAAGCGTTGAACAGGGTGAAACGCCAGATCATACGGCCCAGAAAGATGACGAAAGCGATGAACAGGATCTTGAGACAGATGTCATAGACCGGTTCTGTCTCCCCGTTCGAGAGATAGTCCACGATGTCGCCCAGGTATTCGGGTACGTAGAGCTGCACGTAGTCCAGGACAACCAGGGAGGCGATCCCGAGCAGATACAGCCAAAGGAACTTGATGTAGTACTTGTTGAGATATTTGCCAAGCAGCATGGGGCGACCTCCTTTCTTCCGGTCCCGGGGTTATGCGGTCACGAGTCCTAATTATACTCCCTCTACAAAGATTGTGCAACAGGAAAACGTGTTCTGCGTTTTGGACGGGTACGGATTTGTTTGAGAGGGGCTGTAACAGAAAAGACAGCCCCGTGTCCGCTCCAAAACCCATCAGAATTGAAGAGGCGGGTGTTTGACAGGGGAATAGTCTTCGGCAATATTTTTTTCGACATCGTCTTCCGTGGTGTCCGTTTCCTTATGAATCCGGCTGTTGGTGTGTTCTCTGACGAGTTGTTCCAGGTTTTTGAGTCTCCGCCGTAAGGAACCGGTCACGGTACGAATCCGGTTTTGGTCGATATAGTTTTCGTCCGTATCCTGGCCCAGAACCTCTGTGACAATTGCTTCCACATCGTCAAGTTTCGACAGATCCAGCCAATCGAAAGACCGTACCAGTTTCAACTGTTCCTCATGGTGATTCTTGAACGGCTTACATCCGATCTCTTGTCCGGTTAGGATCTGTCCGGGGAGTTTGTCATATCCCAATGACGATCCGCTGTCATAGATGGGAGCCATCCCGATCCATTCCAGTGTTTCGGCATTTCTCAATGCACCGAAATTGTTAAAATGCCTGTCCTCGTTTGCAATGATATAATCCAACGTGATCATCCGATCCAGGAACGGTTCGGCATCTTTGATTCCAAGATGCTCACAGCAGTTGACAAAATGCTGAAAGACAGACGTGCTGTTATTCTTTTTCTGCGTCATCATGATGCGCCACGCGGGAATCAGGTCGGTGTTCTCATCCACAAAGTCTTCGCAGACAGAATACGGAGCGTTCTTGTTCCAGACCAAAGTGTACGGCACATGAGGGATCCCGAGCCTTTCCATGATTATTGACGCGATGACCTCATTGAACGGTTGCTGACGAAACGGATTGGACCCGCCTTTGACCAGACATCGCTTGCCGTCAATGATCTTCCAGCGCTTTTTCAGAAAGCCGTCCGTGGTGCTATCCGGTGAGGAAAAGTTCAGTTCGTTTGCCTTTTTGGGTGCTCCGAACAGAACATCTCCGATATCATCCGAGAACGGATGGTGAAAGAAGTTGATTTCGTCCCACGACAGATCGCTTCCTTCCGGTTTGATCCAATATTGGTCCGACAGGCTCAATCCGTAACAGCGGATCAACAGCATTCTGGTACTGGAAATATCAAGTGCTTCAAGTGCTTCCCGAATTCCGCTTCTGCTTGCGGGAATGGATCTGTCCGTCCACCATTCATTGAGAGCCTTCCGGTCTGCAATCCCTTGCCTGATCGGAATTCCGACCGGGAGATGCTCGGGTGCATAGATTTTTCCGATTTTTTGGATAAACCCGGTCGCGTCGTCAAGATCAATGGAAGAAACCGGTATTTTTTTGTGCATCAGCGTGCATTTCATAACATTCACCTCATTTCTTCTGCTGTTCTTGGACGGTGTCTCTTTCAAGGCGCGGATTTGTGCCTGCAATTCCTTTCTCTCCGCAATCCGCTTTGCAAGCGGTTCGACTTCATCGGCTTTGATATATCGGCTTTGTTTGCTTCCGCCTTCCGACCATTGGTGGTAATAATATACCGTCCCGCCGATTGTCTTTTCCGAGATATATCCTTTGGGGAGTTCCTTGATCCTGGAGGTTAATTCGGCAAGCCGCTTAAGCGTTTCGTTCTCCATTTGAGCACCCTTTCTTTTGGTGAGCTTTCGATTCTGCATTATACCCCAAATTAACCCCTTTTGTCAAGGAGCCGGAAGATTTCCGGATGGAATTGGAACGCGCTGAAAAATTGGCGGGCAAAAACAAATACCCGGCAATTCAATTACCGGAATGAAAGGAATGAAAGAGTCTTGTTCCACTCAAGTCTTTTGGATTGCAATTTGAACAAAGATGTGATATAGTATGCTATAGGCGGTTCATTCTGACCTAATCTCAAGTATCACGACCGGACGGTCAAATCTGATTCTTAAGGAGAACTGTTATGCTGAAAACAAACAGAGGCATCATCAAGACGGTGATCTTTACCATCCTGACGCTGGGCATCTACGGACTGTTCATGATCCATCAGATGGCCACCGACGCCAGAACGGTATCGGGCAAGCACGTCGGAAGACTGATCTTCTACATCATCTTCACACCCTTGACGCTGGGCATCTATCCGCTGTACTGGAACATCCGCGTGATCGGACTGTTCGCGGACAACGTGCGCAGCGCAGGCAAGACCCCCCGCCTGACCGGTGTCAGCTATCTGATGTGGAACATCTTCGGCATCCTGCTGTTCGGCCTGGGGCCGCTGATCGCCTACATCAAACAGATCCATCTGTGGAACGACTCCAACGCTGTGTACAACTCCAAGCACGGCGGATGACTTGCTTCGGAACAGAATAGAACACTGCAGCCCGCCGGGATCCCGGCGGGCTGCAGT
>JAFYHA010000103.1 GCA_017539425.1 Clostridia bacterium | reverse complement strand
TGGACACGCGTTCCTTCGCCATATCGACCGTTGCCGGCTGCTGCTTCATCTTGTGGATATCGCATGTCTGGAATACAGGGATCCGGTCGAGGATATTCAGACCATCAACCGGGAACTGGGCAAGTACAGTGAAGAACTGGCCAAGAGACCCCAGATCATCGTGGCCAACAATAAGGATCTGATGGATCCGGAACGAGTGGATATTCCGGCGTTTGAATCATTCGTCCGGGAGAACGGTTGGGAACTCTTTTACGTTTCCGCGATCACCGGGGAAGGAATTCAGGATCTTGTCCACCATGTGGCTGCCAGACTCCGGGAGTTGCCTCCGATGACGGTCTATCCCGGAGAAACGGACGATGCGGATGCTTACGTGGGCGGTGGAAAGGAGACCGAGATCCGGTATGAGGACGGCAAATATATCGTGGAAGGAGAATGGCTGTTCAACCTGATGGGGCAGATCAATTTTGATAACTACGAATCCCTCAACTATTTTCAGCGCGTTCTCCGCAAGAGCGGCGTTTTCGAGGCCCTGGAAGAGAGGGGATGCGAGGACGGAGACACGGTTTCCATTTACGATTTTGAGTTTGACTTTGTCAAATGAACGAATCCGGTAGCACGAGAAGGAACAAAAGCAGAAATTGTTCCTTGCAGGACGTACCCAGACACCATATTATTGGTCGCAGTGGTTTGGATATTCTGCGCCCGTTTCTTGTACAAAGGGGGGTATCATGAAAAGAGCAATTGCATTTTTGATTTACGTGTGCCTTTTTGGAGCTCTGTTGACCAGCCTGGTCGGATGTGGAGGACAACCGACAGAAGTTCCAAAGGGTGAAGCGGATATGACGGGCGGCGTGATCCAGGATCTGAGGATCGGAGCCGCGGGTCCGTTCTTCTATGTGCCGGGGACCGGAACGGATACGTCGGTTATGAAATACAACACCGTTACCCGCCGTGTCAGCCGAGCATGTCCGGACCCGGACTGCGATGGAAAAGGCCTTCTGGACAACTTCAATATCATCGTAACCTATATGTCTGCGGAGAATGTGCAGTACTACGGGGTTATCCCTCTTCTTCAGGGGGATGGGGATACCATTCATTTGGTGGCTCAGGATATCCGGACCGGCGAGATACGGGAGATCACGACCCTCAGCAGTGCAGAGCAGCTTCCTCGGTCGGATGTGCAGGTCTATGACGGAAAACTCTACTATATGCGCAAACTTCTGAAATCCGGAGGGGACCGGACCAGGCCCGAAGACTACGAGCCGGTTATTGTCAGCCGCCCGGTGAAGGACGGGCAGGAGACGGTCGTATACCGGCTCGGAGCCGACGAAGGTCTCCGGTATGTTGTCAAGGAAGGAATGATACTTCTGACAGCCCAGGGAATCTCCCTGATCGATCCCGCCACGGGAGTTCGGAAGGATTTTGAGATCACGGAAGAGCAGCGGAGAGAGTGGGATATCACAGGCACGTCAGGTATCCATTCGTGTGCCTACGGAAAAGGAATCTTCTATTTCCGAGTGTCGGCGGGTACACCTGTGGGCACATCGGAACTCAAACCGGGCTATGCCGTTACCGGGGACTATATGATGTCTCTGGACCTGGGTACGGGAGTATTTACAAAACTGAGCGGTACACAGATCTATTCCATGTATCTGTCCGGTGAGGAACTGTATTATGTTCCTGCGGAAGTCCGGCATCTGTATGTTCCGGAGGTCGTGAACGATCCGGACAAGGACATCGTGACGACCTCTTTCTCAGGGAAGCTGTTCCGCTGTGATCTTGACGGGAAGAATGCCCAGGAAGTCTATTCGAATGAATCGCTCAGGTTTGCGGATCCATACGGCTTTGCGATCGTGAACGGCCAGATGTACGGCGTGATCACCGAATGGAACGAGAGGACGCATGCATTTACACAGAACAGCCGTTTTGCCCAGATCAATCTGGCAACCGGTGAGATCCTGGAGTTCACGGAAAGCGGAGAGAGCCAGTAACAGATGGTATGGAGGCAGAGGAATGAGACTTTTGCGGGCCGAACTGTATAAATGCATATCGGCCAAAGCCCTGTGGGCCGTTCTTGCGGTACTGTTCGCCGCATGTTTCATCCTGACCGGGATCCATTCCTCTGCGTCCGTTCTGGACCGGGATGTCCGGGCCGTTTTCGATTGGGTGGACCGGCATCCGCAGCAGGCGGAAGAGTATCGTGAGGCCTGCTTTGCGGAGTGGCTGGCACACCGGAACGAAGAAGATTACAGGCTTCCTTCTGTCCTGTCCGAAAGCGGACGGACCGATGACCTGACGCTCCTGGATGCCGCACTGGGTGAGAGAGAGCGGATTCAGTCCGAAATGAATGAGCCGAGACGCCAGATCCTGTTTGCCGAAGAGCGCTTGGCGGAACTGGAGTATTTTGGCTTCGAGCCGGACAGCTATGCCGTCCGGTCTATGGAAATGCATAAGGGGGCGTATCGCTCCGTTCAGGACCAGCCGGTGGACTCCCATCGGATGTCTTTCGGTTATGACCGCTATCTGCAGGAACAGACGGTCCCGGTTTACGCATTTCTGTTCTGCATAGTCGCCGGAGCCTATCTGTTCATTTCGGATCGGGCATACGGCGCCGGCCCCCTTTTGCAGGTCACCAGGAAAGGAGGCCGGGCTTCGGCTTTGGCCAAAGCCTCCGCGCTTGGAATCGTGGCCATGGTGACCGGGCTTTTGTTCAGTCTTTGTGCCTTTCTGTCGGTTGGATTATTTTGCGGGTACTCCTCCTGCCTGGACCCTGTCCGAATGGTTGAGGGGTGTGCCGGTGTCCCGTTCCCGGTCAGCATACTCGGGTTCCTGTGTATCCATACCGGCATGAGGGTGATGGGAATCTGCGTAACGGCACTGATCGTCGGGTGTATAGCCTGCGTTTCCCGGTCCTTTGTGGTCTCGGCGGTTTGCGGAGCCGGTTTTGTCGGCATACTGGAGATGCTGCTTATCACACAATCCGGACCCGTATCCGGATTGCTGAATCCCGTTTCTGTGGGGGAAGCCACCCGGCTTCTGTCCTTTTTCCGGACCCTCAACCTGTTCGGATATCCGGTCCCGGTTCTGGTGCTGTCTCTGATTCTGACCCTGATTCTCGGATGCCTGGCTGTCATGGGCGTTCTGATTCCAAACGGGCGCCGGGTACAGACGATGGAAGCCGGATGGATCCGGCTTGTCCGGAAACACACCTCGACATCCGGGCCCTGGTCTCGAAGAACGGCCGGAAAGACGCGGGGAAACCTTTGGACGCACGAGGCGTACAAGATGAGGATTCCAGTCCTTCTGATCGTCCTTTTGGGGTTGCTGGCGGCCCAGTGGGTTCAGACCCGGGCTTCTGCAAAGCCGATGCAGACCTATTCGGAGGCGGTCTATTACCGGTATCTCCAGATCTACAACGCCTGCCCGGATGAGAAAGGCAGGCAGACCTTCCTGTCGGATGAAAGGCAAAGGCTTGACGGAATACTGGCTCTGAAAGAAGATGTGGACGAACGGTTCGAGAACGGCGCGATGTCCTCCGAAGAGTATCAGGACTATATGCTCAGGTGGCGTCAGGCGTACGGGGAAAGTATCGTATTCTCCAGGGTGGAGGACTATATCCGATATCTGCAGGGACAGGAGGCAAGGCGTGTTCAATCGGCGCACGCGGTCTATTCTTCGGGCTATGAGGCGTACTGGACACAATGGCCGGACGTTCCGGCCGCCTTGTTCTGGCTTCTGATCGGCATATGCAGTGAGCTGGGAAATGACCGGTTCTCGCCGGGCGGAGGCCTGACCCCGCTGCTCAGGACCACAAAGAAGGGCAGACTGCGGGCCGAACTGGTCAAAGCGGCGCTATGTGCCGGTTTGGGCGGCGTGGGCACCCTTATGCTCCGGGTCCTTCACCTGGGCACGGTGCTGGCCGCGAATCCGATGGAATCTGCCGGACAGCCGGCCTGGACGATCCCACTGTTCGGGCAGATCACGATCCCGTTGTCCCTGGGCGGATGCATCGCCCTGGATCTGATACTGAGTCTTCTTGGCGGAGCCTTGTTCAGTCTCGGGATTTCACGTCTGGCCTCAAGAATACGATCGGTCTGGATAACCGGCAGTCTGGCCTTGATTGTGCTGACCTTGCCCGAAATGCTCTATGGAATGGTCTTCCAAAGGGCGCCTTGGCTCAGTCCGCTCTCGTTTGTCCGTCCGTCCCGGTTTTTCCGGGACATCCCGGATCCGGCAGGGACAGGAATCTGCATGTGCTATTTGAGTTTCTGGATTCTGACATTGGTGCTTGCATGCGCGGGTTCGTTCTTCACGGGAAAGGGAAAAAACAGGAGGCAAAAATGGAACTGAATTGTCTGCATCTGAGTAAATCCTACGGGTCGACGCTGGCCTTAAATGATCTGTCCTTCCGGTTCACACCCGGAGTCTATGCGCTGCTGGGACCGAACGGAAGCGGA